>NZ_BAAHXV010000035.1:0-45025 GCF_054657895.1 Desulfatiferula olefinivorans
GAAGAACACGAAGGATCACGAAGAAAAGCCCACTATTTACGTACTTCTTCGTGCTCTTCGCGCCCTTCAGTGAGCAACGCGAACGGGTGGTTTAACAATTGAAAAATCACCTCCAACTTGAGGGAAGTGCATAACCAGAAAAAGGAATTTCATGCATTGGCAGAATAGGGAACGTGGAGACTTCATCTGAAACACGGCTTCGGATCACACCCGATCGCTATCGCCTCACCCGCCCAGATAGGCGTTGCGGACGTGGGGGTTGGTGAGGAGGGCGGAGGCGCTGTCTTCGAGGACGATGCGTCCGACTTCCATGACGTAGCCCCTGTGGGAAAGCTTGAGGGCGGCCCGGGCGTTCTGCTCGACGAGGATCACCGTGACGCCGGTCTCGTTGATGGCCCGGATCGTGTCGAAAATCGTGCGGATGATCAGGGGGGCCAGGCCCAGACTGGGTTCGTCGAGCAAAAGGATCTCCGGCCGGCTCATCAGGGCCCGGCCGATGGCCAGCATCTGCTGCTCGCCGCCGGAAAGGGTGCCCGCCAGCTGGCCGCTGCGCTGTTTGAGAATGGGAAAGAGCCGGTAAATCCAGGCCAGGGTCTCGGCGTTCCGGTCCCTGTCCGTGACGGTATAGGCGCCGAGTTTCAGGTTTTCGAGGACGGTCAGGGTGCCGAAGACCCGGCGGCCTTCGGGAACCTGGGAAATGCCCCGGGCCACGATGGTGTGGGCCGGTTTTTTGTGGATCGGCTCGCCCTTGTGCAGAATGCTCCCGCCGGAAATGGGCGCAAGGCCGCTGACGGCCATGAGGGTCGAGGATTTACCCGCACCGTTGGCGCCCAGAACGCAGACGATTTCCCCCTTGGCCACCTGAAGGTCGATGCCGTGCAGGGCCTCCACGTTGCCGTAGGCCAGATGAACCTTCTCGAGTGCCAGCACCGTCATGGCGAGTCTCCTTCCATTCCGTCCGGATCATCCTCGTCCGCACCCAAATAGGCCGCGATGACCCGGGGATTTTTCCGGATGTCCTCGGGCAGACCCTCGGCAATCTTTGTGCCGTATTCGAGGACGATCAGCCGTTCGCAGACGCGCATCACGAGGTTCATGTCGTGTTCGATGAGCAGCACCGTGATTCCCCGCTCCCTGATCTTGCGGATCAGGTCCACCAGCTCGGCGGTTTCCTGATCGTTCATGCCGCCTGCGGGTTCGTCGAGAATCACAAGCTGCGGCCGGGTGGCCAGCGCCCGAGCGATTTCAAGAAGCCGCTGTCTGCCGTAGGACAGACTGCCTGCCGCTTGTCCCGCCTGGTCGGCCAGACCGACAAAAGAAAGTTCGGACAGGGCCGCAGACAGGGCCTGTTTTTCTTCCCGTCTCTGGGAGGGCAGGCGCAACATGGCGGCCAGGATACCGGCCCGCATCCGACAGTGGCAGCCGGCCAGCACGTTCTCCACGGCGGACAGGGCCGGAAAAAGCCGGATGGACTGAAAGGTCCGGGCAATGCCCAGGGTGACGATGCGGTGGGGTGCAAGACCGGTGACGGGCGCTCCGTTGAAGGTAACCGCGCCTTTATCCGGGGTGTAGTTGCCGGTGATCAGGTTGAACACCGTGGTCTTGCCCGCCCCGTTGGGGCCGATGAGGCCGACGATGGAACCCGGCTCAACCGAAAAGGACACGCGGTTCACGGCCATCAGACCGCCGAAGCTCTTGGTCACCCGATCGAGGGTCAGAAGACTCATGCCGCCTCCTTGTCAGGCGGCGGCACCGCGTCGCCGGCCAGATCGTAGACCACGGGCTTGGGCGGCAGAAGGCCCTCGTTCCGGAAGATCATCATCAGGACCATGGCCGCGCCGAAGAACAGCATGCGGGCGCTTGACAGATCCCGGAAGATTTCCGGAAGGCCGACGATCAGAAAGGCCCCGAGGATGACGCCGGCTATATTGCCCGATCCGCCCAGAATCACGATGGAAAACAAAATCACCGATTCCCAGAAATTGAAGGATTCCGGGGCGATGATGGTCATTTTGGCGGCGAACACCGTACCGGCCATGCCCGCCCACACGGCGCCGAGCACAAAGGCGGCAAGTTTGTAAGCCCCGGTGTTGATGCCGCTGCCTTCGGCGGCCACCTCGTCGGCCTTGATGAATTTCAGGGCCCGACCGAAACGGGAACGCTCGATGCGAACGAACAGAAAAACCGTCACCGCCAGAAAAAACCAGATCAGGAAGAAAAAATCGCTGGGTCGCCGGATCACGTAGCCGAACAGGGTGGGGCGGCTGATGCCGAAAATGCCGTTGGATCCGCCGGTCAGGCCGAAGATGTCGTTGACCAGGGTGATGCGGACGATTTCCACCACCCCGATGGTGACGATCAGGAGGTAGTCCCCCCGGAGTCGGATGATGGGCCGGGCCACGATCAAAGCGAAAAGCCCGGCAAAAAGGCCGCTGACCGGCATCAGCCAGAGCACGGGAATCCCGTAGCGGGTGTTGAGGATGGCGGTGGTGTAGGCCCCCACGGCGTAGAAGGCCGCATGGCCCATATGGAACAGCCCGGCATAGCCGAGTATCAGGTTCAGGCTCAGAGCCAGAATGGCGTAAAGGCCGATGTTGTTGAGTACATCGACCCAGTAGGCGTCGAGAAAAAAAGGTGACACCGCCATGACCGCCGCCGCCGCGGCGAGGGCTATGTTGCGTCTGCCGGTCATAGTTTTTCCGCCACCCGTTCACCCAGAAGCCCGGTGGGTCGAACCAGAAGAATCAGGATCAGCACGGCGAAGGCGATGGCGTCTTTCCAGGAGGTCGGAAGGTAGGCCGCGCCCATGGCTTCGACCACCCCCAGCAGAAGGCCGCCGACCATGGCGCCGGGAATGTTGCCGATCCCGCCCAGAATGGCCGCGGTAAAGGCCTTGAGTCCATAAATCCAGCCCATGGTGAAATTGATCTGACCGTAGTAGAGCCCCACCATCAGCCCGGCGGCCCCGCCCAGGGCCGGACCGATCAGAAAGACCAGCATGATCACCCGGTCCACGTTGATGCCCATCATCCGGGCCGCCCCCTGGTCGATGGCCGCCGCCCGGATGGCCGTGCCGGTTTTCGAGCGCTGGATGAACAGATAAAGCGCAATCATCAGCACCAGTGAGGTGACAAGCACGATAATCCGCACCACGGGAATATTGATGCCCAGGATGCTGACGGCCTCGGTGGGCAGAAGGTTGTGGGGATAGACCCGGGTCCGGGCGCCGTAGATCAGCATGATGCCGTTCTGCATGAAGATCGAGGCCCCCAGGGCCGAGACCACCGCCGACAGACGCGGCGAATGGCGCAGGGGTTTGTAGGCGACCCGCTCGAGGACCACACCCACCACGGCCACCAGCCCCACGACCAGAAGAGCCAGCACGGCGATCCCCCCCACCGGGCCGATTTTATCGACCAACCCGAAGGCGGCCAGAAGGGTCAGCCCCAGGTAGGCGCCGATGGTAAACAGGTCCCCGTGGGCGAAGTTGATCAGCTTGAGCACCCCGTAGACCATGGTGTAGCCCAGGGCGATAAGGGCGTAGATGCTGCCCACGGTCAGGCCGTTCGTCAGTTGTTGAAAAAAAAGTTCCATGGCGTCATGTCGGGCTTATAAAGATAAATCGGCCCCGGCTTTCGAATGCGTTTCGAAGGGCCCGGGCCGGCGCTTTCGATCAGGGCTGGAGAACGAAACGCCCTTCGGCGTCCACGATGTACATGCGGTACACGTCCCCGATGCGGTCGCCCTTGGCGTTGAAGGCGATCTTGCCGGTCAGGCCCTCCACGTCCTTGAGTTTCGTGTGCATGTAGTCGGCCAGGACATCCGGATCCGTGGACCCGGTGGCGGCGATGGCGGCGGTGATGACCTTGAAGCCGTCCCCGGCCAGCACGGACCAGATCGATCCGGGAATACGCTGATATTTGGCGGTAAAGGCGGCCATGAACGCCTTGGCGGCGGGATCCGTCAGATCCTGGGGCAGGGGCGGGCTGATGCAGGTGAATCCTTTGGCCGCGTCCTTCCCGGCGATTTTCACCAGATCCTGATTGTTGGTGGCGTCACCGCCCACAAAGGGCACGTCCCAGCCCATTTCTTTTTTCTGACGCAGCAGAAGTCCGGCCTCACCGTAGTAGCCGGTAAAAAACACCACCTCGGGGGCGGTGGCTTTCATTTTCGTCAGAATGGCGGTGTAGTCGTTTTCCTTGGGCGTCAGGGCGTCGAAAAACACGATGTCGGCGCCGGCGTTTTTCAGATGGGCCAGGGTTTCGTCGGCCAGACCTTTGGCGTAGCTGGTGTTGTCATGAAGAATGGCGATTTTCTTGTAGCCGAGTTTGACGAGGGTTTTGAAGGCCACCTCGCCCTGACTGTCGTCCCGGGGGCAGGTGCGGAAGAAGTATTTCAGGCCCTTTTCGGAGAGCCGCACGCTGGTCGATCCGTTGGCGATCTGGATGATCTTCGACTCGTCGTAGATCATCTGGGTCACCTCGGTATTGGCCGAACCGTAGGTGCCGATGGAGGCGATGACCCCCTGGGTGGACAGGCGCTGGGCCGCCATGGAGGCGTTTCTGGCGTCGCTGCCGTCATCGCCCACGAGGATCTCGATCTGTTTTCCGAGAAGCCCGCCCTTGGCGTTCATCTCATCGGCCAGCAGGGTGACGATGTCCTTCATGTCCTGCCCTTCGCTGGCGTAGGAGCCGGTCAGAGGCCCCATGACCCCGATTTTAATGGTTTTGGCGGCCAGAGCCGGCGCGGCGATCAGACACAGTGCCAGGACACACAAAAGTTGTTTTTTCATTGGTTCCCCCCACGTAACGTTGATGTCATGTCCGAAAATAAGGAGAGGTACCAGACAAACGCCTCGCTGTCAACCTTCCAGCGTCGTATTTTACCATTTTTCCTGATGGTTATGAGGATTGGTCGCCCGGTTTCCCAAGGGCCTTGAACATCACCAGCGCATCCACAAACCCTGCACTCGGACTATGAAAGGCCCCGGGCAGAATGCCGACCACCCGGTAGTCCATTTTCTTCCACAAATCCACGGCCCCCGTATTGGTGGACACCACCAGATTGAACTGCATGGCCCGGAACCCCATGGCCGAGGCCGTCTGCTGGGAATGGGCGCACAGCGCCGTCGCCACCCCCTGCCGCCGGGCACGGTCGGCCGTGATGTAGCCGCAGTTGCAGACATGACTGCCCGGCCCGGGCTGGTTGGGCTTGATGTAGTAAGTCCCCATAATCGACCGGTCGTCCCCCACGGCCACAAAGGTCTCTCGCGGCAGGTCCACCCAGAGCCGCTTCGCCTCCGCTTCAGTGATTAAAGGATCACAGGCGTAGGTTTCCCCGGCCCGAAACACCCCCTCGATCATGGGCCAGAGTCCCGCCCAGTCCCCCTCTCGATACGGCCTGATCATCATGACGGCAGCCTCCTTTAAAGGTCAAATAACCAATTCGGTCGTGATGTGTACCATGAAAAAACCCGCGGGGAAAGCGTGACGGTTTCGCAAGTCCTGATCTCGACCCTTTCCCGAAATTTTTTCGGTTTGAACCCCATTTTTTTATTGACCGACCGTCGGTCGGTAATGTAATATCCCTTCCGTCGGATGAAAAAAACCGGCGCACAGAACGCCTGGTTCATCCGGACCAGAAAATGATTTTAAAAAAGTGAGGTACGACCCATGAACGAACGATTGAAACGGATCAGGAATGATCGAATGCTGAGGAGGGCGATGGTCGCCCTTACCCTTATGATGATTCTGCCCTTCGCCCCGTCCCGGGCCGTCGGACAGACGGAACACTGGGAAAGCTGTCTGGGTGGCGGGGTCTATGTCTCTCCGGTCTATCCGGGATCGGATACCACCTATGCCGTCGCCATGCCCTATGCCAGGGTCGGCTATACCCGGAATCGGATCTCCTACGCCGCTTCCCTGCTCGACGGGCTTGGCATAACCTATACCAATGAAGACAACGGTCTCATCACCGCCGTTTCGATGAACACCGGCGATGAACGGGACAGCCGGACCTACACGGTCCTGGGCGGAACACGTCGCCACAGTGAAAAGGTCCGCCGACTGCTCGACGGGACACCGACCGTCTCGACCGGCCTCCGGACAGAAATCATGCTCGGCCTGGTCAGCCGATTCGGTGTGGTCGGATGGTCACTCGACTATCACCCCACCCGTCAGAGTGGAGACGATCATCGTCTTTACCATGGATTTCTTTCATCATTTCGCTATAGTATTCCCGTTAATCTGACCCGGAAACTGACAATGACGGGAAGTCTTTCCCTTGATCTGATGGATCGAAGGTACGCCGAGGCCTGGTATTCGATCAGGGTGCCGACCCGCAGCCTGGACCGGTTCAACGCACGGGAAGGTCTTAAAGATATTCAACTGGTTGTACAGGTGGACTACATGGTTACCGGGCACATCGGGGCAACGTTTCTTGCAGGCGGCACACGCTATCTGAACGATGCACAGGACAGCCCCTACACCACATCGTCATACACTGTCACGTCGTGCCTGTATGGTTTTTACAGGTTCTGATGCGATTCATCATGATCAAGGAGAGCCGTTATGCCCCGAATCGTCAAGAAAGCCGAAGACAGAAAAAAAGAGATCGTCAAAGCCGCCCGGCAACTGTTTCTGGAAAAGGGCCAGAAAAACCTCACCATGCAGGGACTGATGACCGAACTGAACATCGCCAAGGGGACCATTTACCATCATTTTTCATCGAAAGAGGAAATTCTCGAAGCCATCGTTGAAGACCTTGTCGATGAAGAGCTCGAAAAAAAACAAGCCCTTTTGTCCAGTCCTCAGGTCCGGGGCCTCGATGCCCTTGAAAAATTAAAACGTCTGGTCACCGACGATACGCTGGCCGAGGACAATGAGGCCATCCTTGAAGCCCTTCACCACCATGAAAACGCCCATATGCATGCAAAGCAGCTGGGACGCTATCTGATCAAGCTCGCCCCCGTGTTCGCCTCCGTGATCGAAGAGGGCTGCAAGCAGGGGCTTTTTTCCACCCCCTGCCCCCTGGAGTGTGCCGAGTTGATGCTCGCGGGGGTCCAGTTTCTCACGGATCAGGGGTTCTACCCCTGGGAGGCCTCAGACCTCGAGCGGCGGATGAACGCCTTTCCATCCCTGCTAGAGTCCCTGCTGAACGCACCCTGCGGGGCCTTTGATTTTTTAAAGGAACGATAAACAACCCATTAAGGGAGACCCTGACATGACCCTCGATAAATACAGACATCCATTTGTTTTTTATGGACTTTCAACCGCCATTCCCTGGCTGTTCTGGATGACGGCCGCCTACCTGAGCCACCTCGAACCCGGCCCGGGATCCACCGGAACGTTGATACTCGGGAACGACCTGCGTGTGGTTTTCATGTCAGGATTCATGATCATCGGGCTTGCCGCCCCCATGGTCATCGCCGTTGTCATGATGGTCGTCGATAAGGATCTGAAGCGGGATCTTTTCCTAAGACTCAACGGATTTCATGCCGTCAAACCCTTTTATCTGTGCCTGACCTGTCTTCTCATGCCGGCAAGCATCCTCGCTGCCCAGGCCGTCTCACTTCTTTTCGGACACAGCGTCAGCCAGTTCGGTTTTTCACGCTGTTTCTCTTTTTCAGCCGGTCTGTTTCCGGCATGGTTCCTGATTTTTCTCGCACCGGTTCTTGAAGAGCTGGCCTGGCATACCTACGGCACGGACTGCCTTCGCCGAAGATTCAATCTGTTCACCACGTCCATCATCTTTGCGGTGTTCTGGGCGCTTTGGCATGCCCCCCTTTCGTTTATCAAGGACTATTACCACAGCAACCTCACCGAAACCGGCTGGCTCTATTCCCTGAATTTTTCCGTGAGCCTGATCCCCTATGTCCTGTTGATGAACTGGCTGTATTACAAGACCAATCGGAACATTCTGGTCGCCATTGTCTTTCACATCACGGCGGGCCTTTTCAATGAAATTTTCCAGACCCATCCCGACAGCAAGGTCATTCAAACGGTTTTGCTTCTGGCCTTGTCCCTGTACCTGATCCACAGGGATCGGGCGTTCTTTTTCACTTCCGGAGACAATCCGGCCACAGGAGCATCCGTGCGTCGGGACCAGATCATCGCTGCGCAATAAATATTGATGGCTTCGTAAAAAGTCCGATTTCTTCGTTGCGCTTCATCCCTCGTCACTGCGGCGTACCCTAAGTACGCATCATTCCTCGGGATTCGCGACGCCTTGAACTCGAACTTTTTTCTTTGCCGTCCTTTGATGACTTTTTACGAGTTCATCACTATTAGGTCCACGGCAAAAAAAAACCAGGACCGGGGTCACCCCGGTCCTGGTTGATCGGATGGGTTGCGGCGTCAAAAGACGGATCAGAAGGGTTTGGAGGCGCTGAAACCGAAGGAGACGCTGCGCTCCGGATCATCGGCGGGATCGGTACCCTTGTCGGTGTTCCAGGACTGGGAGAGCGGGATGGTGGCCGACACGGTCATCTCCACGTTGTATTTCTTGTACAGCCAGGAGAAACCGGGAATCAGATCCAGACTGTTGATGCCGGCGTGGTAGGAGGTCGACCCGATGCTGCCCAGATCCGCTTCGTCTTCGGCCCTGGATTTGTAAAGCAGAAGGCCGCCGGCTTTCATGGTGTCGTTGATGATGTAGTCCGCTCCGGCTGAAATCAGGTATTCATCGCCGTAAGCAACTTCGTCCTGTCCCTGTTCGTAGTCGCCGTTGTAGGCATAGCCGAGCCCTGCTTTCAAAATCACGGCGTCCATGTACCAGGTTCCGTTGAAATAAACGCCCACGTCGGTGGAACCGGTGCCCAGGGGCACGTCTGCATCTTCGAATTCACCGGTGGGGGCCTTGATGATCAGCTTGGAATCCATCAGGAACCGGGGAAAGCGGATCAGGTAGTTGGTGGTCAGGGAGATATCACCGAGGCCGCTGTCGCTGACCGTTCCCACTTCGCGCCGTGTGTAAGGCAGGATCAGCTTGAAGTTCAGCATTTCCTTGTTGCCGGTCAAAGACAGAGGAAACCCGTAGGAAAGCGGAATGTTGTAGGTCTGGACGTTATCGGTAAAAATCGCTTCGATGCTCAGGGCCTTGACCGGCGTTTCCGAAACCTGGCCGTCCATGGTGACGATGGCGGTGGATGGAGCGGTGGTGGCTCCGGTGGACACACGGTTGTCTTCCCAGACGTTGTCCTGATCGGTGGTGTCGCCCATCATGTGGCCTTCGTAAAAGGTTTCGAAAATATCAGCCGCCAGAGCCGAACCTGCGGCCGTCAGCAGCACCATTAAGGCCAAGCATACAATTTTTCTCATGATACCTCCTTGTTCAAACAGAGCCTTTCGGCCATTTCATTATCCGTGTCGTTTTCGTAAGACGATGATGGGCACGCTGCGCTTTGCCCATCCTGCGGTGGTTTGCATGCAGGGTGGTCAATGCGACGCGTGCCCGAACGGTAACGGACCCCGGCGGGTGCCGGGGTCCGTTGGGGTTCTCTCGTTTAATCCACGGTAAAGCCCACCACCGTGGGATCATCCACGATGGTGTCGCCGTCCTGGGTCACGGCGTCGATGATATCGAGGCCTTCGTCGATGATGCCGTTCTGGTTCACGTCGACGATCACGTAGTAGCGTCCCGCCGTCATCGGTGCCGGCCAGATGTTCATCATACCCGCTCCGTTGTAGCAGGAGGGCTGGACGGTCAGGGTCGAATGGCGTCCGGTGACGTCGATGGCGTCCGTGAGGGCCCCCGCCGCCTGACCGTAGTCCGCCAGGTCGAAGGTGGCGGCGTTGACGATGTAGACATCCACGGAACGGCCGTAATAGAGACCGTCCTGGGGATTCTCCGCCGGGTACCCGAACCAGGTGAAGTAGGGATTGAACACGGCCTTGACCCCGTAGCCGGCGCCGTAGGGATTGGTATCAAGCCCGTTGGCGGTAAAATTGTCACGGTAGTCGCAGTACTGGGAATACAAGGTCCAGTGCTGGGCCCAGGTGTTGCCGAAGGAACCGCCCGAGGCGATGTTCACATAGCTGACCCGCGGATAGGCGTTGGTGATGGTGTTGAGAATCACGATGGTCAGCTTGTCGTCGGTACCGTCGAAAATCCCGTCGCCGTCGTTATCGACCACCAGGTAATAGGTGTTGTTGTCGTATTTCGGGTTGATGACCTTGTGGGCGCCGTTCAGGTCCCAGATTTCCGATGTGACGGTACCGGCGGGATCGCCGGTGACATCGGCCACGGAGAACATGGCGCGGGCCGCCAGGGCATCATTGACGGCAAGGGCGCCGCCCTGGACGGTGTTCAATACATAAACATCAAAGGATTCCGGCGCGTTTTCCGCCTTCAGGTAGACCACGGTGTTGCCGGGATCGTTGCTTTCGTTGAAATACGGGGTTTCCGTGTTACCGGCCGAATCGGAACAGGTGGCGTAGTCGCCGGAAGGCACATCGAGGACCGTCACGGCGTTCTCGATGAAGTAGTCGGTGCCTTCGGTGAAGACGCCGTCATTGTCCAGATCCACCACCAGGTCGAGGGCCACGTTGGCAACAAGGGTTCCGGCGGGCGGATAATGCGTATCTACAACGCCCCGCGTCGTGAGAAGAGCCCGATCTTCAATGTAGGGCAGGAACCTGAGCTGTGCGTCGGGAATCGTTGCGGGCACGGTCGGGACCACACCGACATCTTCAGCGCCCAAACGGACATCGGCCGGAATCGCGGCTCCGTCCGCACCGGAAAAGGAATCGACCAGATAAATCGTCACACTGGCCGTGGGTACGTTGTCGATGCTGACGGTCAAATCCTGGGCGGCGACAGCGCCGCTTTCCGGGATGGCGTTGACGATGTTGCCGGCCGCGTCCTTGATGGTCACGAACATGTCGTTGGCCGGGGTGTTCTGGACGATGAAGCTGGGCAGGCCGTTACTTTCCACGCCGTCGACGAAGTAGTCGGAAACGCCGTCGCTGTCGGTGTCCACGCCGGCGTCAAACACGCCGTTACGATTCACGTCCATGACGATGGTGTAGGCCATGGTATCTTCATCGGGGTTGATGAGGGTGGGGGCCACGTTCAGGTCCCAGAGCAGAGTGGCGCCAACGGCTCCGGCATTCACGGCCGCCGTGACCGGTTCGAACGCTTTCTGATCGGACAGGGCCAGAGCGTCTCCATCCTGAAAAATACCGCCGGTGAAGTGAAGCACATAAAAATCCACCTGGGTCACCGGAGCGCCGTCAGCCATGGTGGGTACCCGGTCCGCTTTCACATACACCTTGGTTTTCGGGTCAACCGCGCCGGCCGCGTCGAGGGTGCCCGTTTCACGGAAGGCGTTTTCAGGGTAGTAATTCACGTCGTCTTCGGTGTAGCAGGCATAAAAGACCGGTTTGGGATTGTTATCGGTGGCCGCCTTACCGTAGACAAGGAACATGTCTTGGGTGAAATCGGTGGAATCGCCGCCGTCATACAGGCTTTTCACGTTGACCTTGAAACCGACCGGCGTCAAATCGCCGTAACTGTCGACGACCAGGTTGCCCGAGGCATCGCCTTTAACGCCCACATCGTACCAGAGGGCCACGGGACCGATAACGCCGTCGGCATCGGTCTGGGCTTCGATCGTCGATATGGTTTCATTGTCGGCGTCCAGGGCCTTGATCTGATAATAGCTGTGGGCCCGCATGCCCGCCACCTTGACGTAGAGGGTGTCCATGGGTGAGAACTGCCGGGTGGCTTCCATTTCCGAGTTATAGGTACTCAGGATCAGATCGCCGGGGATGGGCCGGGTGTCGCAGGCGGCCAGGGAGAAGATCGCCAGGGCGGCCGCAAACCATGTGATCAATGCGTTTTGTTTTATCTTCACGGGTCACCTCTCTAGTTGTCTTTTTTGGAAAACATCGTGCCAAGGGGGAGTTCAACTGCCGCGTAGGCCCGAAGGTCCGTGGAGTCGTTGGAGAAGCCGGGGTCGCCGGTGCTCACGTCTTCCTGAACCACGTTGTATCCGGCCAGGCCCAGGCTGAACCAGCCGAGTTTCACCTTGGCGCCCACGTTGACCACGTAGTCGTCCTGGTCCTTGCCGATGCCCTGGGCCTCGGCCATCAGGTAGATCATGTCGAACAGCACCAGGTCGGCACCGCAACTGAAGAACAGGTCGCTGGTTTCACCCTCGTTATAAATGGATTCGGCCACGCCCGTGGCGGAGAGCACGGCTTTTTCCGTGAACAGGGGCACCCTTATGGTCACGGCCAGGTAGGGATTGAACAGGATGTCTTCCTCGTCGTCGAATTCATTGTTATCGAGGGAGATCGCGTTGAGACCCAGGGCCGCCTGGGGAATCAGGCTGTCGGTCATGTGGAAGACCCGGGCCTTGAAGCTGAAGGTGTCCATGGCCAGATCGGTCTTGTCCAGGTCGTCCCAGATATACTGGCGCCTTGTGTATCCGAACTCCACGTCATCGGAGGTGCCGATCATAACCGTGGCCGAGGTAAGAAACAGCCGGTCGTCGTTGATGGTGCCCGCGTCTTGGGCACTGCCCGCCGCGTAGATATTCCATTTTCCGGCGGGAATCGCCTTGGGGATGGTGATGACCCCGTTTTCGCCCCATTTGTAATCGGGGGTGATGCATCGTTTGAACAAGGCAAATTCCGACTGCTTGGACGCCGCCGAGGCCGTCTGGCACATCCAGAACAGCACGATCGCGGTTAACGCCGTTTTTTTCCAATTCATCAAGGCACCTCCTGTTAAATGTGCAAGATTCGTGATTCCTACGGGCAAAACGCAGGGACGGCCTGACAGCAGAGGCTCGTCCCCGCGGTCGTGACGGTTACAGTCTGTTGATCGTGTGAATGGTTTTCCTGGTTCTGTGCGATGCCGGCGGGGCTGCGGCCGACTTTAAACCCTCGTCGGCACGGATCGGATGTTCCGAAAACAGTGTCTGATCGGTCGTGGTCGCGCCGTCCCCCATCGTCACTCCCCCTCTCCTCGTCGGGTTATGGTTTGGTCAACCCGGCATAAATCACTGCGATAATACCAAAGAGAATCCATGAAAATCAAGGCTTATGACCGTTTGGACCCCGGCGCCCCGGGGGAGTCCAGGAAACTCTTTCCCTAATCACCTGGAATCATATGCTATTTATAAAGGCCGTCCGACGCCGGTGCGTCCGGGAAAAACCGGTCGGGAGCAGGTCCTCGCCTGAACCGTGCGGTTTCGGCGTGTTAATCCCCTGCTCAAGCCCTGTTAAGCGGCCTTTGACGGTCAGAACGGCAGGCCGGTCCAGGGTGAGGGCTGGAGTCGATCCGGGGACAGGCCCTCCGTGATCCGCCGGATCACACGGTCCCGCCCGGACGGGTCGTAGGGCTCGGTTTGTCCCGACCCCCAGACCACCCCGGGCCAGCAAGGATCGGTCGTCGAGCGGCCGATCACATGGATATGCAGCTGGGACACCACGTTGCCGATGGCCGCCACATTGAGTTTGTCCACGGGAAAGGCGGATTTGAGCAGACGGGAGATCCGGTTGATGTCGGCCACAAGAAGGGTCAGCACGACCTCGTCCAGTTCATACAATTCGGTCTTTTCGGTTTCCGGGACCAGAATCAGCCAGGGAAACAGGCGGTTGTTCATCAAAAGCAGATGGCCGGCCGAAAGCCGGCCCAACACGAAGCAGTCGGCCCGGAGACGGGGGTCAAGGCTGATATCGGTCATGGGGCCTCCGTCACGTCGAGATCGTCAAAGGCCACCTGCTGGCGGTTTTCCACGAACAGACCCACACGCAGGGCATGGTGGGGCAAAGGCAAAAAGACCTGTCCCACCCGGGTATCGTTGACGAAAAAATCACACCGTGATCCCCGGACCCGGACGAGGAGGTCGTTTCGGGTTTCACCGTTTCCGGGAGTCACGTGGCCGAAGGTCCAGGCCATGGGTTCGGGATCGACCGTCTGATTGTTCGCGTGGGCGCTCACATAGCTCCAGCCGTTGGCGCTGATGCCGAAATTGTATCGGTTCGGAGGGTCGGTACCCAGGGCCAGCCCGTAGGCGTAATTGTTGACGCCTTTTTTCCAGGTGGTGGTCACCCGGACATCAAAGCTGTCGGGAAGATCGAGGGGCAGGTCTGCAAATTCCACGGAATTCAGGGTATTTTTCGTTTCCATCAGGTAGACGCCGTCGCTCAGGGCTGTGTTGTAAAATTCTCCGTCCGGCCAGAGTTTCCAGCGACTCTCGTCAATGGAAAAGGCCTCGTGAAAAAGGGTTCGGCGGCCGCCTGCGGGCACGGTGACGGTCAGATCGTCGAACCGGATCATTTGCATGTTTTCCACGAAAAACCCCAGGCGAAGGCGCTGAGGGTCAACGGGAAGGGTCACGGACCCGATCCGGTTGCCGTTGACCTCGTAGGTGCAGGATTTTCCACGGACCTTGATTTTCAGGAGGTTGGCCGTCCGGCCGTCTCCGATCCGCGCCGTGCCTTCGGCCCAGGCAAGGGGAATCGGCTCAATCACCGTGTTGTCGGTGTATCCGGTGACGTTGGTCCAGCCGTTGCCGCTGACGGCGAAATTCAGACGGTTTTCGGGATCCGAACCCAGGGCCAGGCCGAAGGGCCGGTTGTCGACACCGTCCAGCCATGTGGCACGGACCTCGACGTCGAACCTCTCGGGCAGGGAAAGGGGATGTCCCATGAACTCCACCGAATTGAGAGCGTTTTTTGTCTGCATGAAAAAGCCGCCGTCCCGGATGGCCGTGGTGTAGTGCTGCCCGTTGGGCCAGAGCGTCCAGCCGTGGGTATTGGCATCGAAGGTGTCGGACAAGAGACGGGTGTCGGATGTTTTTTCCGGGGGTGGGGCTACCCGCTCGGGCACGGTTTCCGAGCGGGCGGAGGTCAGCTGTCGAATCCTGACGGCGGCGATGGAGCTGAACCGCCCCTTGGGATACAACGCCAGATAGTCCTTGAAATCCTGAGCCGCGTTGGATTGCTTGATGGCCAGCCAGAACTCCTCCTCCGCGTCGAGGCGGACTCCGGGGTAGGAGGCCTGATCGATACCGGTGTTGCTCTCCTGTTTGTCGGACGTGGGCCGGACAAAGAAAAAATCGCCGGTGATCGACGAGGACACCCAGGGGACCTGCATCCGTTTTGTTTCCGTCTGAACTCCCCGGCCCACCTGTTTCATCATCTGGCTGAGTTCCAGGTGTCCGTAACGGTCCAGGGCGTCGAGCAGGTGTTTGGTGAACACCCCGTTGCGACCGTCCCCGTCCATGGCCGTCTGCCCCGGAGCGGTGGCATAGGAAATCATGCTGCCCGCAGGGGCGTCCATCTGGGCCAGCCCCCGGTCGGCACTGCGGAAGCTCCGGGCGAAGGGATTGTTGCGGCAGGCATCGAGCAGCACAATGTTCAGGCGGTTTTCCGCACTCTGCATTTTTCTGAGCACCATGCCCGCATCCACGGCGTAATCCTGGACTTCATCCTCGTGCCGGATGTCGGCCCCCACGGGGATCAGGTAGTTCCGTCCCTGGACCTGCATGCCGTGACCGGCAAAATAAAACAGACCCACGCCCCCCTTTTTCAGTCGGCTCCCGAAATCACGGATGGCCCGGCGCATGCTTCTCTGGTCGGCATCGATGAGCCGGATGACTTCAAACCCCATGGCCTCAAGCTTTTTCGCCATGTCCGCGGCATCGTTCACCGGGTTTTTGAGGGGGCTTGCGGCGTAATTCCCGTTACCGATGACCAGGGCCACCCGCTGCTCGGAAAAGGCCGCTTCCCGGGAGACCGTGATGGCCCGGTCGGCACGGCTTTCAGCGATGAAGGTAAAAAAGACCGACAGGACCACAACAAGAACGGCGGTGATGCGTACGTTCATGATCGATTACCCTTTGGCGGGGCCGGCTGTGTCGATGTAGGAACAGCAATAATCGGTGACCTCGTGAACCTTCATACTGAAAGACGCACGGGCCGGAACCTCGAAGGTCTGTCCCGCCGTTACAGGTGTAAAGGTGTCGCTGCCGGGCAGAAGGACGTCCAGCCGGCCGCTCTGAATGTCCATGATTTCCTTTTGTTCCGTGTTGAAGGTGTAGTCGCCCGGAAGCATGATGCCCAGGGTCTTGCGTGATCCGGCGGGAAAAAAAACGGTCCGGCTGGTCACGGCCCCGTTTGCGTAGATATTGGCGTGTTTGACGATACTGACGTGGTCGAACCGGCTCATGGTCGTAGTCCTTTCATTCATCGGGCGTAAAGGTGAAACCGGCCCGGGAGAAAGGTCTTTCCTCCGGGCCGAAGGCATCGTGATGCCGATGATATAATTGACCCCGACAAAAATGGCAAGGGTCTGACGGGTCGGGATTCCGATGAACCGGATTCTACCAGAGCCATCCCATGGAAATCTGGGCCACGTAGCGCCGGTCTTCCTTCTGGCCGCCGACCACGCCCTGTTCTTCGCCGTAGGTGGCCAGGTCGAGTTTGATGATCTCGAAATCCAGGGTGGCGCCGGCGGTGAAATAGCCCTGGTTCAGACCGGCCCGGGCGCTGAGGATATAGGGCAGGGCCACTTCCACACCCATATGGAGTTTCTTTTCGTTGGAGTCGTCGCCGGCCGCGTTGTCCGTGACGTCATGGATGTCCAGGGCCTCGGTGATGGTCAGACCCAGAACCTTCTGGGTCAGGGCCACACCGGCGTTGATCTGGGTTTTGCTGTCCACCGCGTCCCCGAATTCCATGTCGGGCACGTTCTGGGCCACCAGGGCCAGGTTGAGCCCGGTGACTTTCAGGGCGTCGGTGGTGTACAAAAGGCCCAGGTCCGCCGACACGGAACTGCCGTCCACGGTGTCGTCTTCCATGATGTCCTCGAAGTTGTCATCGGCGATGATTTCCGGGGTGTAGACCTCGTCCAGGGAGTTCCGGGTAATGGCCTTGACCGTGGCGCCGAGTTTCAGGCCCTTGACCCAGGGCAGGTCCATGCCCGCCCCCGCCATCAGACCGTAGTCCACGATGGCCTGGATGTGGGCTTCGGGCCAGACGGGGTTTCGGACCTGCATGTTGCTGGTGGCCTGGCCGATGGCGCTGACCATCACCCCGGCACTGCCCAGCCGGAAGCCGGTGTAGATGTCGGCGGCCACCTTGAGGTGGTTGTTTTCGCCGACATATTTGCGAAGCAGGTCGGCCACGGCGGCACTGTCGTCGGAGTCGATGTCATTGAAATCGTTGTACAGATCCACGCTGTTTTCCGAGGCTTCGATGTGGGGGTTCAAAATCCCCAGGCCGAAGCCCTTGAGCCGGGACAGACCCGCCGGGTTGTAGAAGATGGCGTTCTGGTCGTCGGCCACGGCGGTGAAAGCCCCGCCCATGCCCAGAGGCCGGGCGCCCCGGTGAAAGCCCTGATACTCGGCGGCCGGCGCCGATCCGGCCCAGGCCGTGAGTATGAAAACAAGTACAAGACCCACACGGGGGACGTTGATTTTTTTTGTCTTGAGCATCATCATCGATCGGTCTCCTTGCATGGGTGGGTTACATGTTTTCCAGGTAGGTGTTGAGTTCCAGCGCCGTGATCTGACCGTCCCGGTTGGCGTCCAGTTCACTCAGGAATTCCTCGAAATCGTCTTTCATGTCGTTGGTGTCGGCGAACGCGTCGATGGCTGTTGCGATAAACAGAAGATCAGCCTCGATGCGGTCGATTTCCTCCTGGGTGGGGTTGACCGGCCGAAAATCATCCCGATTGTCCCGGACCCACTGCTCGGTCATGGTCACGGGAAGTCCGCCCAGTTCGCGGCAGATCATCCGGGCCAGATTCAGTACCGTCCGGGTGATGCCCAGGAGGCCCAGCTGCATTTTCTGGTCGTTGGTCAGGTAGGGAATGTCGTCGATGGACTTGGTGGCGGCGTCCTTGCGCAGGGCGGCGATATCCAGGAACAGCTCGATGGCCTCGTCGGCGTCTAACAGTTTCTCCTCGATTTCGGTTTCGGTCAGTACGCCGTCATCCCCGGCGATGACCCGGCCCACCATGTCGATGCTGCCTTCGTCGCCCTGTTCATCCAGGTCTTCCAGGGTTGTGATGATGTTGAAGGTGTCGATGCCGATGCCCCCGGCGACGGCATTGCTTTTGTACTGCATCACTTCTTCGGTCTGGGGCAGGGAATCCAGGATGGATCGGGCCAGGGCGTAATTGCCGTCGTCCAAGGCCATGCGGGCCTCTTCGAGCCGGGCGTCGTAGGAATCGCCGTCATCGCAGCCGGTGAGGGCCAGGCCGGTCAGTCCCATGATCAGAACGACCATCAGGTTAACCATGAGGGTTCGTGTTTTCATGCACATGACGTTCGCTTTCATAAGTCATCTCTCTTTGTTTGGGTTGTTTTTGGTTTGGGTGGATCACACCGAAAAGGCCCCTGCTGCGGGCCTTCCGGTAAATCGTTCTCCTTGATCGGTCACGGGGTGGATTCAACAAACAGACAATGCCGTAATAATAACAGAAATCATCGGATAACTGAATACTTTCCATGAAAAAAAAGGCCGTCGCACGGATCGGATTTGAAAAAACCATACGATGATGACATCGGTCCGACCCGGACACGGGTTTAGCGAAAAATGGGGCGCTGAATGAAAAAAGCTGGAATCCGGTTGAAATAAAAGGGTATAAATCGTCAGTCGCATCATGATCCCCACCGATAGAAAGGAGACGGCCATGACCTATGAGGAGCGAAAAAAACAGGAAACCATTCAGCGCTACCGGCTGGCCCGGTGGCCGGTGTTGATCAGCACCCTGTACTGGATCGTCTACATCGTCGGAGCCCAGCTGGGATACGAGGCGCGGTTTCCCCTGGGGCCGGAGATCATTCGTCTGGAGAACCGGGAGAAGGCCGAATTTCTGGAGCCGTCGGTTCCCCCCGCCGTTTCCGCGTCCACACCCATTTACGATCCCCGGAAGCAAAAACGATTTCCCATCGAGGAACAGCCGCGAACCTTCGCCTTTGCCGTCAGCCTTTCCGGTCCCTGGGCCCTGGGCCTCGATCCTGATTTCGCCCTGTCGGTCAACCCCAGGGTGGAACTGCTGGACGCGGACGGGCGCCTGCTGGCCAACAACAGCGCCTCGCCGTATTACTGGAAACCGTTTCCCGGCGCCCGGCACTACCGTTCGGAATCGGACGAGGATCGGCGAAAACAAAACAGCCACGGCGCCGGTCTGACACACGATCTTGACGCAGGCACGACCTACCTGCTCCGGGTCAGCCCCGAAGCCAATCAGGACTATTATCATTCCGCCTATTCCGGCGACGGCATGAAACGGGAACGGAACACCTATGATCTGATTATCCGTCCCTACCGACCGGCGGACCCCTACCCCCTGATTCCATTGGTGCTGCTCATCGGCGTTCCCATCGTCTATTTCTTTTTTCTGTTCCGCCTGAGCTTTCGCCTGGCCAAAGAAGAAGGCCAAACAGCGGCGGGCCTCAAGACGGGCGAACGGTTTTCGGATTTCAAAACGCGGGTGGAGCAGGCGCGGAAACAAAACAAACCCTGAGCCGTCTTTTTAATCGATGGCAACCGGGCCCGGGACGTGGTATAAAAAACAATCTTCACGATTAAGGTCAACCGCCGCCTCATCAACCGAACCCAGGCATGTTTCGACAAGGAGAATCCATGGTCCCTGAGCCTGTCACGACGGACCTCCATGGGTCGCAAAGGCCGCCTTTTCTCAGTCGTCTGGACGTCAAAATCGCCCTGATGGGGGCGCTCTGCGTGTTTCTGACGGCCCTGGCCCTGGTGCTTCTGGCCGTGCGGCAGAGCGGTCATTACAACGCCCTGGCCCAGCGAGAGGTCGACCAGCTGATCACGGCGGATCTCGATCATATCACCCAGGGGGTTTACAACCTGGTCCGCACCGAAAACGAGGCGGTTCAGCTCCAGGTCGACTACAATCTCAACGTGGCGCGCCATCTGCTGGCCGGACTTGGACCGGTGGTCCTTACCGATGAGCTGGTGGACTGGACCGTGATCAACCAGTTTACCCGGGCGTCCCAAACCGTCCGGCTTCCCCGGTTTTCCATCGGCGCGGTCCTTGTCGGGCAGAACGCCGATCCGGACACCCCCTCGCTTCTGGTCGATCAGGTGACCCGGCTTGTCGGTGAAACGGCCACCTTGTTTCAGCGCCTCAACGAGGCGGGGGACATGCTGCGGGTGGCCACCACGGTAAGGACCGAGAGGGGCGACCGGGCCATCGGCACCTATGTCCCCGCCGTCGATCCCGACGGAGCTCCCAACCCGGTGATTTCCGCCGTCCTTCGCGGCGAGACCTATCACGGCCGGGCCTATGTGGTCAACGCCTGGCACCTGACGGCCTACGCACCGGTGTACGACCCGTCAAAACGCCTGGTGGGCATGATTTACGTGGGGGTCAAACAATCGGTCGTCGAATCCCGGATCCGTCATGCCATTCTTCAGACCCAGGTCGGCAAAACCGGTTACGTTTATGTTCTCGGCGGTGCGGGCAAAGACCGGGGCCGCTACATTATCTCCGACAAGGGCCTGCGCGACGGCGAGGATATCTGGCTGAACCAGGACAGTGACGGGCATTTCGTCATTCAGGATATCATCGCCCGGGCCACGGCCCTTTCTCCGGGGCAGATGACCACCGTCCGGTACCGCTGGCAGAATCCGGGGGAAACCGAACCCCGCTGGAAAATTGCACGGATCGCCTACTACCCGCCCTGGGACTGGGTCATCGGAACCAGCGTCTACGAGGATGAACTGACCACCTACAGCGATCTGCTGCGGGAAGGGCGGCAACGGATGATCCGGTTCATGGGGATTGCCGGGGTGATGATCACCCTTTTGGTCGGTCTGATCGGCATCGCCATTATCTGGTCGATCACCCGGTCGGTGAGGCAGATGACCGTGGCGGCGGAAAAAATCATTGGCGGCGATCTGAGCCAGACGGTTTCGGTGGCGTCCCGGGATGAAATCGGCGTTCTGGCCCGAACCTTCAACCTGATGACCGGCAAGCTCAACCAGTCCATGGAACGTCTCCGGCGAAGCGAGGAAAAATACCGGGGCATGATCGAAAACGCCTTTGAGGGTCTGTTCCAGAACACCTTAGACGGACGGATCATCAGCGCCAATCCGGCCATGGCCGCCATTCTTGGCTACGATTCCCCCGATCAGCTGATCGCCACGGTCACCGATATCAAAACCCAGCTTTACGTGAATCCGTCCGATCGCGATCTTCTGGTCGAGACCGCCCTTGACCGGGGCAGGGCCGCCATGTTCGACGTTCCCCTTTACCGCAGGGACGGAGCGCAGATCTGGGCGTCGATCAACGCCCGGATGGTCTATGACAAAACGGGGGCTCCGTATTGTCTCGAAGGGTTTCTCACCGACATCACCGACCGGAAACGGGCGGAAGAGGCCCTGGCCGAGTCGCGGAACTATCTGGACGAAATCATCAACGCCGTGGCCGATCCCCTGTTTGTCAAAGACAGCGACCATCGGTGGGTCTTGGTCAACGACGCCCTGTGCTCGTTTATGGGGTACGACCGGGAAGCCATTCTCGGAAAAGGCGATCATGACTATTTCCCCAAAGCCGAGGCCGATGTTTTCCTGGCCAAGGACCAGCGGGTTCTGGAGACCGGCGAGGCGAACATCAACGAGGAAACCCTGACCGACGCCCGGGGAGAGGTCCATACCATCGTGACCAAAAAAACCCTGTACGTCGACAAAGCCGGGCGGCGGTTTATCGTGGGAATCATCCGGGACATTACCGATCAGAAACGGGCCCAGGAGGAACGCAAGCAGTTGGAATCCCGTCTGACCCAGGCTCAGAAAATGGAGGCCGTGGGCACCCTGGCCGGAGGGATCGCCCACGATTTCAACAATATCCTTTCAGCCATTATCGGATTCACCGAGCTGGCCCTGCTCGAAACCGATCCCGGTGAGAAGGTGACCGACAAACTCCGGCAGGTGCTTACAGCCGGAAACCGGGCCCGGGAGCTGGTCCGTCAGATCCTGACCTTCAGCCGCATGACCGAAACGGCTTACGCGCCCCTGTCCCTGAGAATCGCCGTCAAGGAGTTTCTCAAGATGCTCCGGTCGGTCATTCCGTCGACGGTGGCCATCGAATCCCGCCTTTCCGTTTCAGGGCTGGTGATGTCCGATCCCACCCAGATTCATCAGATTCTGATGAATCTCTGCACCAACGCCGTTCACGCCATGGACGACCGGGGCGGAACCCTGACCGTTTCCCTTGACGACATCGTGATCGATCGGCCGGAAACATCGCCTGATCCGAGTCTTCAACCCGGCGCCTATGTGGTGGTGGGTATAAGTGATACCGGGCGGGGGATTCCCGGATCGCTGATGGACAAGATTTTTGAACCCTTTTTCACCACCAAGGAGCGGGGCCGGGGCACCGGGCTGGGGCTTTCTGTCATTCACGGCATCGTGAAAAATCATCGCGGCGCCGTTACCTGCCGAAGCGTGGAGGGTGAAGGCAGTACCTTTTCCGTTTATCTGCCCAGACTCGAAGCAGCACAGGTGGAACAGCCTGCCCCCTCACCCCCTCGCCTGCTTGCGGGACATGAGCGGATTCTTTTCATCGACGACGAGGTCATTCTGGTGAATCTGGTGCAGGACATGCTGACCGGCATCGGCTACGACGTGGTGGCCCTGGCAAGCAGTTCCGAGGCCCTTGCGCTTTTTCGCCGTGATCCGTCGGCCTTCGATCTGGTCATCACCGACATGACCATGCCCGGCCTGACCGGCGACCGCCTGGCCGCGGAGATGCTGGCCCTGCGTTCCGATCTGCCCGTGATTCTCTGCACGGGGTATCATGAACATATGACCGGCGCCCGGGCGCGGTCCCTGGGTATCCGGGAGTTCATCATGAAACCCGTGGACATGAAAACCCTGACCGAGGCCATCCGCAGGGTGCTGGACACCCCCCCGACCCTATCGGATTGATGTGTTCCGGTTTTTCAGACCTCGCACTGCAGGCCGATGCCGAAGGCCTCGCTTTCCCGGTCGGACAGACGGGCGCACCAGCAGACCCGGTAGGTGTTCGCCGATCGGTAATGCTCGGTTTTGACGCAGACCGTGGATCCCGGCCGTAAATATTCCGGTGAGGTGACATACAGCCCCTCGTCGGAAAAATTCTGCATCCGGGCCCGGTGGAATCGGGCTGCACCCTCGCCGGAAAACAGCACGGGCGTGTCGAAATCCGTTCGTTCGTGCTCCCTGAGTTCTGTGAAATCCTTCATAAGACGACCTCCTTTCCCGAAACGGGATAACGGGAATGACATGACGGCCCGCCGGGGCGGGCCGGGATTGTGCGCCGGCGATCCCGGCCGGGGGCGTCCGCGGGAGAAAGAGACGAAGACAACGGTTCAGGCATCAGGGAGAGAAGAACATCAGCATCAACACATCTTAACGATGGGTTCCATGGATCCGGCCGTGGGGACGTCCGGTTACAGGCCCAGAATCCGGGCCACTTCCTGTTTGAACCGGGGCAAAGGCAGGGGCTTGCTGAAACACAGATCGGCCCCGTTTTCCAGCATCCGGTCAAATCGGTCCTGATCCAGAAAGGCAGACAGGACGAACACTTTGGTGTGTCGGGTTTCAGGGCGGATCTTGATCTGACGGCAGACCTCATCCCCTTTGATTCCGGGCATCATGATATCGAGAATCACCAGATCGGGCTTGAATCCGGGAATTTTCAGGCCGGCGTCGAATCCGTCCATGGCCGAATCCACCTCATAGCCGTGGGGATCTTCTTTCAGCCCCATCACCAGGGTTTCCACGATAATCGGATCGTCGTCGACCACCAGAATTCGTTTGGGCAACGGGCCCTGCCGTCCGGGCAGGGGAATGCCCTGTCGGGCCATGAAGGCTTCCAGGTCGTTCCGTGCGATCCGACGATGTCCCCCGACGGTCTTGTAGCAGGCGATGTGTCCTGCGTCGATCCAGTTGATGATGGTTCTCGGTGTCACCCGGCAGTACCGAGCGGCGGTATGGACTGTAAAGATATCGTTCATGGCAGGGGTCCGCCCGGGGTTATAAGAATTTTAGCTATTATACTAATTTTATTTTTGAGGGCTGTCAAGGGACAAGATTGATGATCTCGTAAAAAGTAAGTTTTTGGACGGCTTCGTAACATGTTCGACATCAAGGCTTGCGAATCCGTAAGGAAGGAGGCTTACTTAGGGTACGCCGCAGTGACGAGGGATGACGCGTAAGGCAGATATCGGACTTCTAAGGAAGCGTCATGGAGAGGGGGTCAGGCGGGACTCGATGAGTGTCAGCAGGCGGCCCCCGGAGTCGCGGGTAACATCGAGCGCACGGTACGCGTCCCGCAGGGGGGCGTGCCGGGCTTCACTGGTCGGCCAATAGACCGACAGGCCCGAAAAGCGGGGATGGGTGCTGAAGACCTTCAAAACAAAGGCGCCTTGACTCAGGCGCTCCTGTTTCAATGCCGAAACGGCGGCCAAGACCCCGCCCAGATCGACCATCTGACGCGCCGTCCCTCCCCAGTCCGGCAGACGGAAAGCCTCGGCGTCAAAGGATGTCAGAGCCGTATTGACCGGATCCTCCTGCAGTTGTTCACCCAGTTCGAAGACAAAGGCCTCGAGGAAGGGGCCGGTTTGGATCAGGGATACGGCCCCGCTCAATCGGCTTTCCTTGAGGGCGCCGGATGACGCGGCATGGATCAGGTCCGCCATCTGCCGGGGCGTTCGGGGGGGCGTCTCGCCCAGGCGTTTCAGCAGAATCCGGTAATCCTGTGCCCGGGAGGGCAGCATTCCCTGACTGACCACCAGGTAATCGGCGCTGTGTCTCAACTGATACACCGATTCCAAATCGCCCATCAGGCAGAGATCCAGGCCGAGCACGTCGGCTTTCAAGCCCCTGAGGCTTTCAGCTATTTCAGTGGCGTTATACCCCGAAGGGTCCTGATCGCCGGGCTCAAGGGGCGCCCACCCTTGACCGTGCCCCACGATGATAAAGGCCGTACGTGTCGCTCCGTAACGATGATGAACCAGATCGAAAAAGGCACGCATCCGCCCGGTGCGGCTCCCGTCCGTATTGAGATTGCCCGGGGGTTCGCCCCGGGAGAGGGTGTCCGTGAATGAACCGTTGATGTCAAACACCCTGGGCCCCGTCCATCCCCCGGGCATGGGCACCCGGGGCGACGGGCCGCGATCCAGGCAGACCACCACCCGTCCGTCCGGAAACGCCGGTCGGCCCTCGATGAGTTCGATAAAATTTCTCTGCTGTTCGAGCAGGAGGGTGTCGGATCCGTCGAGGTAAACGGCCAGGGTCCAGTCCGGAAGCCGCCCGTCTCCGGAAAAAAGAACGATGGCCGCCAGAACGGCGGCCATGGTCAGAATCTTTGGGGATATACCCGGTTTCATCAGGGCGCGAAACCCAGGTCGCTTGCGGCCTCGGGATAACCGAAGGACTGGGCCGCGGCAAGAGAGGCATGCAGGCAGTCGGCGCCGCCGAAGGAAATGCAGCCGGCCGCCGAGGCGGTTTCGCCGCCAAGATTGACCGCCGTGGCCGCCTTGGGATAACCGTTTCCGTTGAACGTGTTGTCTTTCATCTGGCCGAAGGTCAGGACCACATAGGTGGTGTCGGCGCTGTCGTCGGTGATGCCGGTGCCGTTGTTGGCGTAAGTCGCGCTGTCGGCCATATCGGTGCCGCGGACCGCGATGACGCCGTCGTCGGAGGCGATGGTTCCGCCGCCCCAGAACGCCCAGCCCTGGGCCGCATCGGTTTTCAGCCGGAACCGGAAGGTCTGGGCCTCTGTGTTGCCTACGAAATTCAGGCAGACCCGGTGTTCAGCGTCCGCATGGGCCGATCCTTCAGCCGGCAGTGCGCCGCCCTTGATACCGGCCACCCAGACCTCCAGATCGTGGGTGTTCGTGTCGCGGACCACATAAAGGTTGCCCCGCTCATTTTCGGCCGTGATCTGATAGCGGTAGGCCATTTTTTCAATGCCGTCGTCGCCGGCCGGTTTGTAATAAAAATAGGCCAGATACTCGGAGTCCATGTCGTCCATGTAACCGGTCATGGCCATGTAATTTTCGAAATCGTCGACGGCGGCTCCTCCGAAAACGGGCGGCAGGGTGACCGGCTCACTGACCTGGGCGTACTCCACGGTCCATTCGCCGTCGGTGACGGTGCCTTCACCCTCGAGGGCGGTGGCGGGCAGCGACGCCGCGATATTGGCCAGAACGGAATCGATCATCAGCACCGTGGCGTAGATGCTTTCATTGCCGCTGTTGGCGTCGAAGTGTTTTTTAAGAACACCGTACTGCACATGGCCGCTCCAGCCGTTGTCGCCGTTTTCCCAGTCCGTGACGGCCAGGGTGCTCAAATCCGGGGCGCAGCGGCGCATGTCGTCCCCAACGGAATCGAAGCTCAGGCTCTGGGGAGCCGGGGCCGGGGCGTCGTCATCGTCGGAGCAACCGACGAAAACGGCGAGACTCAGAGCCAGGGCAACAATGAAAGGGTAACGGGTTTTCATGGTCTTCCTCCTTGGTTGTCAGGGTATTCGCCCGGTGGCCCCTCTGTCGGACGGGGCCGGGCATGCAAACCGGCGTCCCGTAACGGGTGCCGGGTGATCACGGTTTACCGGCGGTCATCCGCTGGTGGTTGCTTTTGTTGGAGTCACGGCCAGACCCGGGTGAGTGTGACGGACGAAGTCGTTTTTCAGTGTGATGCGATTGCTTTCAAAATCTGAGAGACGGTCTGTGTGACCAAGGGTTCGCCCATTTTAGGATGATTTGCGGGAAAAGTCAATCGCCTGAACCGTGCGTCACAGGGCCATCGCATGTCTGATCTTAAAACACATGGGTCTGTTCCTGCGGAACGGATCATGCCGTTCACGTTTACGGTCACGAGCACGTTCACGATGGTTGCCGGCAACACGTGAACGCAACCGTCAGATGGGTCAACCGGCGCGGGATGAGGCGGTCGATCCGGTCTCGGCCTGCCGTGCTCGTGCTCGTGAACGAATAGCACATGCGATGGTCCTGCCGTCCCTCAGACTCTTGCGCGCCCTTGCGTGCGCAAAGGGTCCGTGGTAGGTTGACGGGCAACACCAACCCTTTATCGTTCCGCTTGAAACCGCGTCACCGGTTCCGGCGGAATCAGGAGTCGATATGACCTGTGTATCGCTGTTTATCCCCTGCGCCGTGAACCTCCTGCTGCCCGAGGTCGGCGAGGCGGTTCGGACGGTGCTCCATCGTCTGGATCTTTCCACCGTCTATCACAAGGCCCAGACCTGCTGCGGCCAGATGGTGATCAATCAGGGATTCCGTGATCAGGCCCGGGGCTTTGCCCGGCATTTCATCGAGGTGTTCGAGGGCGATCAGGCGGTGGTCTGCCCCTCCGGATCCTGCGTGAACACGGTGCGCCACCAGTACCCGGCCCTGTTCAACGACGATGCCCGCTGGAAGCAGCGTGCGCAGGATCTGGGGGAAAGGGTCTTCGAACTGAGCGAATTTATAGTCGAAAAACTGGGCCGGACCGATGTCGGAGCCCGGTTCGACGGTACGGTGGCCTACCACGAATCCTGTCACATTCACCGGGCCCTGGGGATCACGGATGCGCCCCGGGCGCTGATCCGGGCCGCCCTCGGCACCCGCCTGGTTCCCATGAACCAGGCGGACCAGTGCTGCGGGTTCGGCGGCGACTTTTCCCTGGACTATCCGGACATCTCGGCGGCCATGGTCCAAAGCAAGGTCCGTCATTATCTGGACAGCGGCGCCGATGTGCTGGTCACCGGCGAACCGGGCTGTCTGCTCAACATCCGGGGCTTTCTGTCCCGGCATCATCCGGACAAACCGGCCCTTCACCTGGCCGAATTCCTGGCCGGAGGGGGAGGTCGCGATGGACATTAAGACCACATCGTTCCGGGACGTGGCCCGCCACAGCCTTGCCGACCCAACGTCCCGGACCTTTCTCGATTTTTTTCTTCCGGTGCTGTCCATGGTCCGGGATATCGGTATGGCGAGTTTTTCCGATCCCCTAGCCGCGGTGGCCGCATCCCGGGCCATCCGGGAAAACGCCGTGGCCCGTCTGGGCGAGCTGCTTGAAACGTTCGAGGCCAAGGCCGTGGAAAACGGCACGACGGTCTACTGGGCTGCCGATGCCGATGACGCCAACCGCTACATCCTCGATCTGATCCGCTCAAACAACGCGGCCTACGTGACCAAGGGCAAGTCCATGATCAGCGAGGAAATCGGCCTGAACACGGCCCTGTCCCGGGCCGGTATTCCCGTGTTCGAAACCGATCTGGGCGAATTCATCATCCAGCTTCTTGAAAAGCCGCCCTTTCACATCATCGGCCCGGCCATCAACATTCCGCCCGAGGCGATCAGGGACGCCTTCATGGCCCGGGCCGGCATGGAGACGGCCACCGTCGATCCCGTGGCCCTGGGGCAGGCGGCCCGGCGTTTTTTAAGGGACAAGTTCCGGCACATGACCCTGGGCATCACCGGGGTCAACATGGCCGTGGCCGAAACCGGCAGCATCATCAACGTGGAAAACGAAGGCAACATACGGTTCAATAAATCCGCGCCGGACATCCAGGTGTCGGTGATGAGCCTGGAAAAGATCGTCCCCTCGATGAGCGAGGCCCTTCACATGCTTCGCATGCTCTGCCGTCACGGCACCGGGCAAAAGCTGTCCGCTTACGTGACCGTGGATTCGGGGCCGAAAAAAGAAGACGAAATCGACGGACCCCGGGAGCTGCACCTGATCATTCTGGATAACGGCCGCAGCCGGATCTACGAAAACCCCCGCACCCGAAAGGTGCTTCAGTGCATCCGCTGCGGGGCCTGCATCAATGTCTGTCCGGTGTTCCGCCAGATCGGCGGCTATCCTTACGGCTGGGCCTACACCGGCCCCATCGGCACCCTTTTGAACCCTTTGTTTCTCGGGCTTGAAAAGACCAGCGACCTGTTCGGGGCCTGCACCCTGTGCGGGGCCTGCAAGGCGGTCTGTCCGGCGGGCATCGATCATCCGGCGATGATTCGCTACTACAGGGAGCGGAACCGGGCCGGGGACCGGAGCCTTTCCGGCGAGGGGGGCCGTCCGGTGGAACGCTTGGCGGCCCTCGGGGCCTCGGCGGCGGCCGGCCGGCCGGGACTCTTTCACGCGGCCACCCGGGCGGGGCGCGGTCTGATACGACGGCTTGGACCCCGGGGCCGCCGTCTGAGGGCCTGGACGCGGTATCGGAACCTGCCGGTTTTGCCCGAAAGTTCGTTTCGGGACAGGACGGGCCCCCGGCGATCACGATCACACGACCCACGAAAGGCAGGCCGATGAGCTCCCAGACCCGACACACCGTGTTAAAACGACTGAATGCCGAAGCAGGACCCATGTCAACGATTCCGGCCCTGCCGCCTTTGGCCCATGAGGCCATGGACAAACAGGCCCTGATCCAGGCCTTTGTCCAGAACCTGACCCTGCTGGGGGCCGAGCCCCATGGGGTCCGGGATCTCGGGGAGGGCCTCGCCCTGTTGGCCGGCATCCTTGACGAAGCGGGAATCCGCCGTCTGTGGGTGAATGAGGATCCCGTGTTTGACGACACGGACCTGATCGCCTGGGCCGATGCCCGGGGTCTTGCCCTGGTCCGGGCCAGGGATTTCGACACCCGGGAAGCTTACACCGAGGCGGCGTTCGACGAAACCGCGGCGGGATTCACCACCGTCGATCATGCCGTTGCCGAATCCGGCACCCTGGTCATCGCCCATGATCGCCGTCACAGCCGCCTGATCTCTCTGGCCCCGGCCATCCACATCGCCCTGGTGCGGACCGGGCAGGTCGTTCCGGTTTACGAACGCCTGCTCGACGGACGAGACGCCCGCCCGTCCCAGCTCACCCTGATCACCGGACCGAGCATGACCGCCGATATCCAGGCCACCCCCTTCAAGGGCATGCACGGTCCCAAACGGCTGATCGTACTTTTGATCGACAGCCCTGAGGCGGAGGACGTTCGACCATGACCTTTGCGCCCCTTGATGACGATACCGTCGCACGCATCAACCGGCTCCAGGCCGAGTATTTCAGCGAGGTCAAGCAGGTATTCGATCCACCCTATCCCGACGGGGTGCCCGAGCGCCTGGAGCGCATCGTCGCGGCCGCCGGCATTGGGGAAGGCGAGACGGTGGCGGACATCGGATCGGGTACGGGGGTTCTGATCCCCCTGATCCGGCCGTTCAATCCCGCCGCGATCATTGCCAACGATCTGTCCGACGCGATGCTGGCGGTAATCCGGCAGCGGTATCCCGAGGTCCGGACGGTGCCGGGAAGCATCCGAAGCGTGACGTTGCCCGATTCGAGCGTGGATGTGTTTTTGATCAACGCCTGCTACCCCAACCTGGTGGACAAGGACCGGTGTTTTCGAAACATCGCCCGCATGCTCCGGCCCGGGGGCCGGGTGATCATCAGCCATCCCATGGGCCGGGCCTTCACCGATTTTCTGAAAACACACATGCCCTTTCCCGTGGACGAGTTTCCCGCCTCGAAAGAGGAGGCCCGGCAGTGGTTCGAGCCTTACGGGTTTGACGTGGGATCGTGGCTGGACGAGGAAAAACTCTTTCTGCTCCGGCTGGACAAACGGGCCGGAGATGAGACGCCAAAGGAGACGCTTTCATGAACATGCTTCATTCATTGGGATTCATGGCCCTGGCCATGGTGGCCGGCGCCTTTTTCCCCACCCAGGCGGGCATCAACCATCGCCTGACCGGCTGGACCCGATCCCCGGTCATCGCCTCGACCATCTCCTTCGCCGTGGGGACTTTGGTTCTTGTTGTCTGCGTGGCGGTGTCTCGGATTCCCATGCCGGATATGGCCCGCATCGGGGACCATCCCTGGTGGATCTGGATCGGCGGGGCCCTGGGGGCCTTTTCCGTGTATTCGATGGTGTTTCTGGCCCCAAGGCTGGGGGCGGCCTCCATGCTGGCCTGTATTCTGGCCGGTCAGATGACGGCGGCCCTTGTCCTCGATCATTTCGGCGTTCTGGGCTATGCCCAGCAGGGCATCAGCATGCAACGGCTGATGGGGATCGTCCTGATTTGTATCGGGGTATTTCTGATCCGGGTGGTGTGAGGGTCGGCGGACCCTCAGGGCGTTTTGATGTGAACCACGGCTTTCCCGCCGGAAACCCTGAGACTCAAGCGGTCTTCGGCATACAGCCGGATGCATTCGGGATAAAGCTGCCACTCCTTCTCAAGTCCCTTTTTCTTCACGTCGTCCAGGGTGTCGGAGGGGGCGATGGCAAAGGCCCTCTGGCCGATGATGGGGCCGGTGTCCTCCCCGTAATCGATGAAATGGACGGTGCAGCCGCCGACTTTGCAGCCGTGGCGGAAGGTGTCGCCGTAGCCGTCCACCCCGGGGAAGGACGGCAGAAGGGCCGGATGGATATTCATGATCCGGGGCAGGGATCGGCTGCCGTTGATCTGATCGATGAAAAAGGGCGTGAGGGTCCGCATGAACCCGGCGAGAATCAGCAGGTCGAATTCGTAGGCGGCCATCTGGGCCAGCAGATCGGATTCGGCCAGGATGCGGGCCGTGAGGAAGCGGCGGACCCGGTCGCTGTCCGGCTTGCCATGAAACAACGCCTGTTTGGCAAGAACGGCATCAAGGTCGATGCCGGGGGGCAGGGGGGCGGCCGCGTTTTCACGAACCTCTCGGATAATTTGGCCATAAGGGGTGACAAAGGTCGGGATGCCCGCTGCCTGCGCCCGGAGAAGTCCCCCCGCCCCGGGGTTGTCCGACCCGACGAATACCACCCGCCCCGGAATCGCCCCCGACGCGCAGGCGTCCATCACCGCCTTAAGGTTGGACCCTCCCCCGGAAATCAGTGCCCCGATCCTGATGCTCGCCATGTGCCGTTCTCCTTTGCTGTCCGGATTCATGTTACCCGTTCCTAAACCATCCGCCGGTGATTTGCAAGCCGGAAACCGTCCCTGGGGCCGCCGTCGCAGGGTAATCGCATATATGATTTTAAAACACACCGCCTCTTCCTGCGGGACGGATCATGCCGTTCACGTTTACGATCACGAGCACGAGCACGTTCACGATGGTTGCCGGCAACAGGTGAACGCAACCGTCAGAGGGTTCAACCGGCGTGGGATGAAACGATCGATTCGGTCTCGGCCTGCCGTGCTCGTGCTCGTGAACCTGCACGTGAACGAACAGTCTATGCGATTGCTCTTTTCATCGCATGTTTCATATCCTTGAATAAAAACTAAAAACGGCCTTCGCGTGAATCTCAGTGGATTGATCACAGATCCATCCTGTCGACGTAAACACGTCATCCGTGCCGGCAGGAAATACACCGTTTGAACACACGACACCCGCCTTTGTGTCTCCGTGAGAAATCACATACCCCTTCGGAGACGCCGGTTTAATCGCTCTCACAGAGGCACAAAGTCACAGAGAAAAGCCGGACATGCCTTTGCATGTCACACGGTGCCGCTCATCGACATCCGGATCATGACCGTGGAACATGCGATCGCCCTGGTCACCGCCGAGACCTTCCTTGACAAGCGGCGGTCGGGGTTCTATATTTGTTGGACTTTTTCTTCAACGCTAACGAAAGGATCAAAATCATGGCTGAAGGCATTCTGGATATCGGCGACGACACATTCGATGCGGAAGTATTGCAGAGCGATCTGCCTGTAATGGTGGATTTCTGGGCGCCCTGGTGCGGCCCCTGTCGCGCCATCGGACCCATTGTCGAGGAACTGGCGGCCCAATATGCGGGAAAGGTGAAGTTCACCAAATGCAACGTGGACGACAATCCCCTGACGCCCGGTAAATTTTCCGTTCGGGCCATCCCCACCCTTCTGTTCGTCAAGGGCGGCGAAGTCATCGAGACCATCACGGGCATGACCGCCAAGGCCCGTCTGGACGAAGCCCTTAACAAACTTCTTTAGGACAACGAAACGATGAGCGCAGTGGATTACGATCTGGTTATCATCGGGGGCGGACCGGCCGGTCTGACCGCCGGGCTGTATGCCTCCCGGGCACGGCTCAATGTGCTTCTGATCGAAAAAATTACCCCCGGCGGCCAGGTGCTGATCACCGACCTGATCGAAAATTACCCCGGGTTTCCCGAGGGGCTGAGCGGCCCCGATCTCACCGAAAAACTGGTGGCCCAGGTTAAGCAGTTCGGCCTGCCCATCGAGTCCGCCGAGGTCCGTGCCCTGGACGTGAGCGGTCCGGTCAAAAAAGTGATTCTCGAAGACCGCGAGGTCAAAACCCATGCCGTTATCATTGCCTCCGGCGCCTCCCCCCGCACCCTCAATGTGGGCGAGGAGAAATTCCGGGGCCGGGGACTGTCCTACTGCGCCACCTGCGACGGCCCCTTTTTCCGCGACAAGGACGTGGTGGCCGTGGGCGGCGGCGACACGGCCGTCCAGGAAAGCATCTTTCTGACCAAATTCGCCCGCAAGGTCTACCTGGTTCATCGTCGGGACCAGCTTCGGGCCGCCAAGATCCTTCAGGAACGGGCATTTGCCAACGACAAGATCGAATTCGTCTGGGATTCGGCGGTCACGGGCCTCGACGGATTTTTCGGTGTGGAGAACGTCCATGTGAAAAACCTGAAAACCGGGGACACCCGAACCATCAAGGCCGACGGCTGTTTCATCTGGATCGGCATCGTCCCGAACGGCGATTTTATCGGAGATACCCTTGAGCGCGATGAATGGGGCTTCGTGATCACCGACGCCCGCATGCAGACCTCGGTGCCCGGTGTGTTCGCCGCCGGAGACATCCGCAACACCCCCCTGCGCCAGATCGCCACGGCGGTGGGGGACGCCGCCATTGCGGCCTATTCGGCCGAACATTACATCGAGACCGTGACATCATGAAAAAAATCATCGTACTGATCCTGCTGGTGCCGGTTTTGGCGTCCTTCGGCTGCGCAAGCAAGAACAAGCGGGAAAAGCTGGCCCCGGAGCTGGCCGCCGAAGCCATGGCGTCCTTTGATAAAGAGCGTTACCAGAATGCCATCGAGACCTTCAACCAGCTGCGGGACTGGTATCCCTTCGACAAGCTGGCGACCCTGGCCGAATTCAAGATCGCCGAAGCCCATTTCAGGATGGAGGAGTATGAGGAGGCCATCGCGGCCTACACGGAATTTGAAAAACTCCACCCCCGGAATGAAGCCGTTCCCTACGTGCTTCACCAGATCGCCCTGTGTTACTACAACCGGATTGACTCGGTGGATCGGGACCAGAACAACGCCAAAGCGGCCATCGCGGCCCTGGACCGGCTGGTCCGTCAGTTTCCCGACTCCCCCTTTGCCCGGGATGCCGAAGAAAAACGGCTGGCCTGCCTGAAGAGCATTGCGGGACACGAGATTTATGTCGGACGGTTCTATTACAAGTCCAAATACTACAAAAGCGCCATTTCCCGCTTCAAAACCGTTCTCAGTCAGTATCCCGGCCTGGGTTTTGACGAGGAGGCCCGGGAGCTTTTGGAGAAAAGCGAACAGAAGCTGGCGGCACTTGAAAAGAGCGGCGAATCGGTCACCCGGGACATCATTATCGTTCCCGAATAGACCCGGTTCTAAAAAGTCTTTACAAGGCCGGGTCGATGGTTTATATAGACATGTTTTATTTTTAAGGTGACGTTTATTTCAAGGAGAATCGGTCATGTCAAAGATGTGCGAAATATGTGGAAAAAAACCCATGGTGGGCAATAACGTCAGCCATGCGCATAACGTGAACAAACGGAGATTCAATCCCAACCTGCAGAGCGTCCGCACCCTTCAGAACGGCCAGACCAAACGAATGACCGTGTGCGCCAACTGCATCAAATCCGGTTTCGTGGTCAAAGCGCCCTGATCCGGTTTCGCCTGCGAAGGCACCCCGCGACGGACGTCCGATCTGAAAATCAAAATCAGAACAAAACGTATACCCGCGTTTTGATCTGATTTTGATTTTTTTTATGCTTCTGCCCCCGCCTTACGCCGCCACGGCATCTTGCTTTAACCATTTGTATTAGTTCGCAATCCTCAATACCGACAGAACAAATTTCAATTTTTTCAATGAGGAGATCACCTGGCGCAGGTGGTCCTTGTCCTTGACGGAAATGGTGAACTGGCTGTCGTACAGCTGGTCGTCCCGCCGCCGTGTGCTGGCCGACATGATGTTGGCTCCGTTTTTACTGATGTTGGCGGTGATTTCGGCCAGAAGACCCAGCTGATCATGGGAGCGCACGAGAATTTCCACCGGAAAGGTGTCCTTCTGGTTGGTGTCCCAGACCACCGGAACGCTGCGTTCCGGGTTCATGTTCAGGGCGTTGGGGCACCCGGTCCGGTGGATGGTGACGCCCTGACCCTGGGTGATGTAGCCCACGATGGGGTCTCCGGGGACGGGCTGGCAGCATTTGCCGAACTTGATCAGGACATCGTCGATGTCCCGGACGATGACGCCGTCGGAGGCTTTTTTCTTTTTGGTGCGACCGATCAGGCGGTTGATGATGGATTCGTCTTTTTCCTTTTCCGGCCCCTTGATCTTGTTGATGATCTGGTTGGGCGTCAGTTTGCCGTAGCCCACGCTTGCGGTCAGTTCATCGACGGTTTTGAGTCCGAAGGCCCGGGCGGCCTCTTCCATTTCCGGGCTGGTGTAAAGCTTGCTGAAATTCAGGTTGTGCCGCCGGAACGTTTTTTCGCACATTTCCTTGCCGAGGGACAGACTCCGCTCATGCTCCTGGGATTTGATCCAGTGCTTGATCCGGGATCGCGCCTTGACGGTTTTGACATGGTTCAACCAGTCCTGGCTGGGGGTGTGCCCCTTGGTGATCACCACCTCCACCGTGTCGCCGGTTTTCAGCTCGTAGGTCAGGGGCACCAGTTTGCCGTTGACCTTGGCCCCGGTGCACTGGTTGCCGATTTCCGTGTGGACGGCGTAGGCGAAATCGATGGGAGTGGCACCCTTGGGCAGGGATTTGACATCCCCCCTGGGGGTAAACACATAGACCTCGTCGGGAAACAGGTCGATGCGGACATTCTCCATGAACTCTTCGGGGCTGTTGGCGTTGGCCTGGTTTTCCACCAGGTTCTGGATCCACGCGTAAGTATCTCCGGCGTTCTGGTCGTAGGATTTGCCTTCCTTGTACGACCAGTGCGCCGCAATGCCGGATTTGGCCACCTTGTCCATTTCCCGGGTGCGGATCTGGATTTCGATACGCTCCCCCTCGGGGCCGATGACCGTGGTATGGAGGCTCTGGTACCGGTTGGGCTTGGGTACCCCGATGTAGTCCTTGAATTTTTTGGGGATGGGCTGCCAGGTGTTGTGCATGACGCCTAAGGCGGCATAGCATTCGGGAATGGTGTCCAGAATAATCCGGAAGGCGATGATGTCGTAGACCTCCTCGAAGGTCAGACCCTGTTTGACCATTTTGTTGTAGATGCTGTAAAACTGCTTGTACCGACCGAGAACCTCGCCGTTGAGGCCCGCCTCGCCGATTTTTTCCCGGATGGTGCTTCTGATCCGCTCGACGGCTTTTTCCCGTTCGTCCTGATCCTTGGCCACCAGGGAGCGGATCTGTTCGTAGTCTTCGGGCTGGAGGTACTTGAAGGCCGTATCCTCCAGTTCCTTTTTGATCCAGTAGATGCCCAGGCGGGAGGCGATGGGCACGTAAATGTCGAAGGTTTCCTGGGCGATGTCGATCTTTTTCTGTTCTTTTTTGTGGAAATGCAGGGTCCGCATGTTGTGAACGCGGTCGGCCAGCTTGATCAGCACCACCCGGATGTCGTCGGCCATGGCCAGGATCATCTTGCGGATGCTTTCGGCCTGGCGTTCTTCGGAACGCTGGAAGGTCAGCTTGCTCAGCTTGGTGACCCCGGAGACGATGTGCTGGATACCCGGGCCGAACATGGCCCTGATTTCCTCGTCGGTGGCGTGGGTGTCCTCGATCACGTCGTGGAGCAGGCCGGCGGCGATGCTTTCCACGTCAAGTTTCAGCTCGGTAAGGATGCCCGCCACCTCCAGGGGGTGGGTCAGGTAAGGCTCGCCGGACAGGCGGATCTGTCCGTCATGAACCCGGGCCGAGTAGATATAGGCCCTCTCCACCACATCCAGATCCGCATCGGGATTGTATTCGAGAATCCTGTCAAGAATATCGTTGATTCGAATCATCGGCGTGTTCCTGAATCCCTGGGCTGTCCATTGTCCATGATACAAACGCCGCCATTATACCATGAATCCCTTCGGGCGGCTAAGCATTTTGATCAATAGGATTTCGCGAACACCACCCGGCGGGTACTCGGCCTGCCGCAGTACACGCAGGCCCCGTCCTCGCGGGCCGCATCGATGGGGATGCAGCGAATGGTGACGGACAGATCGTTCTTGACGGTCTTTTCACAGTCCGCAGACCCGCACCAGTGGCTCATGGCGAATCCCCCGTGGATTTCGGGTTTGTCGGCATTTTCCGGTGTGAAAAAGGCGTAAAAATCTTCCCGGGTGTCGATGGGGCGGGTATGGGTTTCCCGGTAGGCCAGGGCCCGGCTGAACAGGTTGGCCTGGATCTCGTCGAGGATGCCGGTGATGCCGCTGATGAAGTCCTCCCGTTTGAGGGAGGTTTTTTCTTTGGGGGACAGATCCCGCCGGGCCACGAACACCGCGTTCTGCTCGATGTCCCGGGGGCCGATCTCCACCCGAAGGGGAATACCTTTTTTGATCCACTCCCAGCCCCGGGCCCCGCCGATGTCCCTTTTGTCGACTTCCACCGTGATGGGGCTGCCGTGATAGACGACCGTCCGCAGATCCCGGGCCAGGGCCTCGGTGAAAGCCGTGACCTTCTCCTGATCCTCGGGCTTGCGGGTGATGGGCAGCAGCACCACATGGGCCGGGGCCACCCGGGGCGGCATGATGACCCCGTCGTCGTCGCCGTGGGTCATGATCACACCGCCGATCATGCGGGTGGACACGCCCCAGGAGGTGGTCCAGGCATACTCCTCGTTTTCCGTGGCCGACTGAAAGCGGATGTTGGATCCCTTGGCGAAATTCTGACCGAGAAAATGGGAGGTGCCCGCCTGAAGGGCCTTGCGGTCCTGCATCATGGCCTCGATACACAGGGTGTCCACGGCGCCGGGGAACCTCTCCGACGGGGACTTTTCACCTTTGATCACGGGCATGGCCAGACATTCTTCGACAAAGCGGGCGTACACGTCGAGCATCATGCGGGTCCGGTCTTCGGCCTCCTCCCGGGCGGCATGGGCCGTGTGGCCTTCCTGCCAGAGAAATTCGCTGGTGCGCAAAAAGGTCCGGGTGCGCATTTCCCAGCGGACCACGTTGGCCCACTGGTTGATCAGGACGGGCAGGTCCCGGTAACTGGTGATCCAGCGGGAGAAGGACTCCCCGATGATGGTCTCCGAGGTCGGGCGGACCACCAGGGGTTCGGCCAGGGGGCCGGCCGGGACCAGGCCGCCGTTGGGGCCGGCCTCCAGTTTGTGATGGGTCACCACCGCGCATTCCTTGGCGAAGCCCTCCACGTGTTCGGCCTCCTTTTCCATGAAACTCAAGGGGATAAACAGAGGGAAATAGGCGTTCCTGACCCCGGTTTCCTTGAACATGCCGTCCAGAATCCGGGAGATGTTTTCCCAGAGAGCGTAACCCCAGGGCTTGATGACCATGCAACCCCGGACCGGGGAATTCTCGGCCATGTCCGAGGCCTTGATCACCTGCTGGTACCACTGGGGGTAATCCTGTTCGCGCGTGGGGTCGATGGCCGTTTTCATCTGGGGCGTCTTTGCCTGTTTTGTCATGGGTTTCCCTTTCTATGAATTTTTTTCGAAGGTTTCGATTTCCTTGAGCAGTTCCGTGACCAGATCCGCTTCCGCACACTTGCGGAGCACCCGGCCCTTGGAGAAAAGTATGCCGACCCCCTTGCCGCCGGCAATGCCCAGGTCCGCGTCCCGTGCCTCACCCGGGCCGTTGACCACGCAGCCCATGATGGCGATCTTGAGCGGGACCCGGCTGGTTTTCAGCGCCTCTTCCACCTGCTCCACGATGGAAAAAAGATCGATGCTGGTTCGTCCGCAGGTGGGGCAGGAAATGATTTCCGGTCCCCGCCTGCGAAGATTCAGGGCCGAAAGAATTTCATAGGCCACCCGGACCTCGTCCACCGGGTCCCGGGTCAGGGACACGCGGATGGTGTCGCCGATGCCTTCGGCCAGCAGCATGCCGATGCCCAGGGAGGATTTCACCACCCCGGGAAACAGCGATCCCGCTTCGGTGACCCCCACGTGCAGGGGATAATCCACCCGCTCGCTCATCAGCCGGTAGGCGGCAAGGGTCCGGTACACGTCCGAGGCCTTGAGGGAGATCTTGATATCGTGGAAATCAAGATCCGTGAGCAGCCCGATGTGGCGCAGGCCGCTTTCGACCATGGCTTCCGGGGTGACGCCGTGGTATTTATCCAGGATATCCTGCTCCAGGGACCCGGCATTGACGCCGATACGGATGGGCAGGCCGTGGTCTTTGGCACAGGCCGCCACCGCCTGAATTTTTTCCCCTCCCCCGATGTTGCCGGGATTGATCCGGAGGCCGTCTGCCCCGGATTCGGCGGCCAGAATGGCCAGTTTGTAATCGAAATGGATGTCGGCGATCAGCGGAATGTGAATGCCTTTTTTGATGGCGCCGATGGCCCGGGCCGCCTCTTCGCCGGGCACGGCCACCCGGATGATGTCGCAGCCCACCGCTTCAAGGGCGTTGATCTGACGCACGGTGGCCGCCACGTCCTCGGTGCGGGTGTTGGTCATCGACTGCACCGCGACGGGGGCCCCGCCGCCCACGGGCACCGGCCCCACATGGATCTGTCGGGTTTTCTTTCTGTATTGAGCAAAGGGCATCGGGTGTCACTCGTTTCCGGCGTCTGGAGCCGCTTCTATCAATTTTCCCTGGAAAAATTTTTGCCAAACCGCAAAGGACGTGACAGAATATCAGACCGGTATCTATTGTTCAAGGTGAAATCATTCATCAAACTCAGGGATAAGGAAAGCAGCGACCATGTCACGTCTCACCAAAATAAGACCTGCGGATTTCAGGCCCGACGAAACACTCTGTACCCTGCTCACCAAGCGGCTTCCCGACGGGGAGATGCCCTGCGCCACGGGCTTTGCCCTGGCCCGGGAACTGGGTATCACCACACAGGAGCTGGGGCACTACGCCGATCACCTGAACCTTCGCCTGGTCAGATGCCAGATCGGCCTCTTCGGTCAGGGCAAGGGCAAGGCCAAGCTCATCCACACCCTGGACCGAGTCGATAGGGCCCTCCGCGAGGCCGTCGACGCCGCGTCCGGGGACGGTGTCATAACCTGCGAGCAGGTCTTCGAGATTGCACGAACCCTCAAGCTCAGTCAGGTGGCCGTGGGCAGCGCCTGCGAGACCCTGGGCATCAAGATCCGGCAGTGCCGCTTCGGGGCGTTCTAAGAGAGAGATCGTCAATGGTTGTCACGCCGAAAATCCGGATCGGTCCGGCGGCCGGCGGGTTTATTGGAAGGCACCGGGGCGTTGGGTGTTCAGGCAGCCGATGAAACATCCGTCATCGGAGTCGCCGCCGTCATCCGTGCCGTCCCGGGGCACGGTCCCGGCGAAGGCGCCGATGGTGACGGGCGGGGTCCGGGTTCGGCCGCGCTGGTCGGTGGTGATTTTGTCGGCGTCATCGGCCGTCGGGGCCGTCCAGTCGGCGAGCCTGTGAAAGGTGGTGTCGGTTGCCTCGAGATAAAAGCCGTCCGCCGGGTTGTAATAGGCAAAGGCGCCGTTCCCGTCCGCCGGGGAGCCGCTGATCACGGCCATGGTCCGGGTCGGACCGCCGTGGTCGGAAAGGGGACCCAGGTCTCCGTCGGTGTAGGCCGTGGACCGGGTGGGAGCGAGTGACGTTCCATGCAGGACTCCGGCACCTTCGAGGCTCCCGTACCAGGAGTAGTAGGCGTGAACCATACAGCCGGTATCGATGAAGATGTCCTTGCCCCTGCCCGAGGCGCTGTTGTTCACGATAAGGGTGTTCAGAAGATAAAAAACGGTGTTGCTGAACACGTAGATTCCGCCGCCGCTTTCTCCGCTAATGTCATTGGCGCTGATGGTGGTATTGATGAGAAAAACGGTCGCGTTGGTCGTCCCGATTCCTCCCGAAAGCTCCGCCGTGTTGCCGCTGATGGTGGTATTCACAAGGGTGGCGGTTTCCCCGAAGACGTATATCCCGCCGCCGTAAAATGACGCCGTGTTGCCGGAAAGGGTGGTATTCCGGATCGTGACGGTTCCCCCATTGATATACAGCCCTCCTCCACTTTCCGATCGGTTGCCCCGGATCGAGCAGCGGTTCAGATTCAGGGTGGCTATTGGCCCGGTGAAATAGATTCCTCCGCCCTGATCCTGAGTATAGCCGCCCGTGATGACAAGATCGTTGACGGTGACGGTTTTACCTATTCCGGGAGCGATGATGAACACCCGTGACCCTCCGCCGGCATCCACGATCACGGAATCGCCCGTGGCCTGATCGATCCCCTCCAGAGTCAGAGCCCTGGTGATTTCCACGGGGCCGGAGTTAAGGACGATGGGGTCGGAGCCAAGGGTGAAGGCAATGGTGTCGCCGTCTGACGCATCGATCACGGTCTGACGCAGCGACCCCGGACCGGCGTCGCTGCCGTTGGTGACCGTAAGGAGGGCGGCCCGGGCCGGAAGGGAAAAAAACAGGCTGAGCAGGGCCGGAAGCAAGCAGGTCGAAAAACATGCCAAACCAAAAAACGACGGCTTCAACTGACGCATGGCGATTTCCCCCGTAATATAATGGTGTTGGTGTGACTATCTCGATCAACACCCACCATACCCGGAATGACGGATGAAAGGAAAGCGATAAACTCACCTGAATACGTCAGATGAAAATGAGCCGATATTTCAAAATGATTTAAGGCCCGGAAAAATTTTGGTTCCACGCGGATGAATTCAACGTTTTTCGTTCTACCGCAGGTGAAATCGATAGGCCAGTTCCATAAAAAAACCGGACAGATCCAGAGAATCGCTGCTTCGGGACGGTTCAGCGCCCGGCAGCATGCCGTCCCGGTCAAGGACGTAATACCGGTATCCCAGGCGCAGTTCCACGTCCTTGTATTGTGCGCCAACAGCGACATCGCCGCCGAAGGACGATTCGAAACCGAATGAGGGATAATCCAGATCATCGTTCAGCGACGCATAGCCCAGGTTCGCGTGAATCAGGGGCCGCAGCGAGCCTGTGTCACCCCATGAATAAACGGTTCCTGCGGAAAAGATGTAACTTTTGGGATTTCCGGATCCGCCCTCCCCGGGCTGATCGATATCTCCGCTGTACAGGTCCCAGTGGAAACCAAGCTCGACAGCCAGATGCTTCGACAGACGGCGACCCAGGCGAAGCACAGGACAGATCGAACGGTCTACCGTCATCGAATGACGACTGCTCAGATATTCCGCGCTGATTCGTTCGTCAACATGGACGATACCCGCACCCGCCGACAGATAATAATCACGTTGAGGAGCTTCTTCGGCGGCACGGCCAAGGCCCGCGTGATCCGGACTGAGCAGAAACACCGCCGCCGCGAGGGCTATCACCAGGGGGGATCGCACCCGCCTCAGTATCACGCCCAGCGTGATCAGTATGAGGGTGATCAAAGGGGTACCCAGGAAAGGCCCGGGTCCCAGACTACCGATGAAGCACCCGTCTCCCGGACCGTAGTCCTCATGCCGGCCGTCCACCGGCGAAATCAGTACCGGCCCGCCGATGTCGATGATCAAGCCGTCTTCAGTCAGCACATCGTCACCGGTTTCAGCGTCCACGAAATGGAGGGTAATCACCCGGCCGTTGATTTCCGCGCCGACCCGACCGTCATAGTTGAAGTCGTACCAATGGTCTTCAGGATTGTCGGGTGTTCGTCCATACTTCAGGTAGCTCTCGGCCCGGACGCCCTCCGGAAGATAAAGCGTCAATTGGACCGCACTTCCCGGAGCAATGTCCCGAACGGTGAAATCAAGCAGGCCTATGGGCAGGGTCCGGTCACGGGGCATGTCGTCGGGAGAAGGGTTGTCCGTGGCCTGAACATGGGTCAGTCGGGTTCCGACGGGGGATTCGAAGGTCACATATCGCTCATTGCCTGACGTCGGCAGGGACGCGACATGATCCTGCAATCGATCGAGAATACCGTCGTTGTTGCCGTCGCCGTTATTGGCGGCACCGCTTTCGATGCCGTCCTCCATGCCGTCGTTGTCTGAATCGGAATCCCGGAAGTCCGATATTCCGTCGTTATCGGTGTCGGCGTTGCCTTCATCAACATCATCGACGCCGTCATCGTCGCTGTCCGTATCCTGAATGTCCGGGATACCGTCGTCGTCGGTATCTGTTTCACCGTCGCCTTCATCACTGTCGATAATCCCGTCGCCGTCGCTGTCCAGGGTCAGGGTGGTGAAGCTTACCTCCGTGCCGTAAACGGCTCCGGCGTTGTTGACGGCATAGGCCCGGACATAATAAGCGGTCAGCGGTTCGAGTCCGGTAACGGCACCGGTAAAGGGTCCCGTGGCGACGGCGGTTCCGTCGTCGGTATGGTTGTCGGCCAGGGTAGGGTTCGGGGTCGTGGACCAGCAGAACCCGTGTACCGTGGGATCGGGAATACCCAAATGGGTGATGGTTCCGTGCCCATTGGCCGATGTCGGTCCGATATCTGTGACGGCCTGGGTGGTCACCGTGGGAGGCACATCGAACAGCCAATCGGAGTTGTTGCCGGAATCCAGGCAGTTCAGGGTCTGGACATCGATGACGCTCGCGTTGGCATTCGTCGAATCACGCACATCCAAAAAGGCCAATGCGCGTGTGCTCTGGGGATCGATGGTCCAGGGGGCGTCGGTAACAGAGCTGCGCAGGAACAAACGTTGGCCTGCAGCGCCCTGGAGAGTCAAGGTCCCTTCGATCGTGGTCGTGCTGCCTGCGGTAAAGATCAGGGTGTCGGCAACGCTCACGGTCTTGGTCAGATGATGAAAGATCGTGTCGCCGCTGAGACTCTGGCCGGTTCCGTCGAAAATCACCGCGTGGTGGTTGTGCAACAGAATCCCCCGGTTGTCCCAGTGCCCGAGGACCGTCATGTCACCGGTCAGTTCCACCAGGGCGCCGGCCTCAATCGTCACATCGTTGGCCTGGGCCGAACCGATGAAGACGCCGTCGATCAGGGTGAGAGCCCCCGTGATGGTCAGAGCGCTGACCGTCGACGCGTCAACCCCGTCCGTGGGATGGGCGTTGGCGATGGTCAGGTCAAAAAAGGACGTGTCGCCGAGAATGATCTGACCTTGGTCGCCGGTGAACGAAACGTCGCCTTCACGGGCGACAAAGGATCCGTCATTGGTCCAGTTTCCGGAAACATCCAGGGTATGATTTGATACGCTCACATCAAGAACGGCCTGGACACCGATGTCGAGATCACCGGCAATCGTAATCGGCCCGGTGAGGGTTTTGGTGCCGGCTCCCGCGATATCCAAGTGGTAATAATCGCCTTCCGGGACATTCTGGTCTCCACCGGTGAAAAGAACCCGACTGCCTGCTGATCCGACCAATGCGCCTGTGCCGATCAGTTCACCTGTGACGGTCAGATCGGTGCCGTCTCCGTCGTCGACAGTCAAAAGTACACCCGGCTGGATGGAAAGGACTGCACCTTCGGCAATGGTGGTCTGGTCGATGGTTCTATCCGCATCCATATTCACATCGGCGTTGACGAAGATGCCCAGGGAATTTCCCCCGTCGGGCGCGACGGGGGCAGGGGTGGTGTAATTGTCGGGATTGTCTCCGCCGATGGTGTTCGTGAACCAGATTCCCGCATCCGTCCAATCGCCGTTCGTTTTGGCCATGTAATGCGGTATGGCGGTCCATTCGGCGTAGAGGGTCAAAGCCGCATTGCCGGTGTAGGTGCCGCCCGACTCGTAGTGGGTGCCGGTTCCGTCTGTCGCCGTGTTCCAGCCCGCGAAGGTGTGGCCCGTTCGGGCGAGGCTGCCGGTATTGGCGGCCAACGTCAGGCTGACGTTGTAGGTCTT
>NZ_BAAHXV010000036.1:0-43570 GCF_054657895.1 Desulfatiferula olefinivorans
GACCATCAATACATGTGAGTTCAAAACACAGGGCAATCGCATGTCTGAAAACGGATGTTTGAGCATGACAACGAATAGAGGGCTTTCCGATCCGTTTGTCAACCGTTTCAAAAGACGAGCCCCCGGCAGCGGGCTGCCGGGGGCTCGTCTTTTCGATCAATGCCGGTCGTTTTCTTATTCCTCGACGGGTTTCAGGCGGAGGCTCAACTCGTCCAGCTGGGCGCGGCTGACCGGGGAGGGGGCGTCGGTCAGGAGACAGGAGGCCTTCTGGGTTTTGGGGAAGGCGATCACGTCCCGGATCGACGACTGACCGCAGAGAATCATCATCAGGCGGTCGAAGCCGAAGGCCATGCCGCCGTGGGGCGGTGCGCCGGATTCCAGGGCGGACAGGAGGAATCCGAATTTTTCTTCGTACTCCTCTTTCTCGAGGCCCAGTTTTTTGAGGATCTTGATCTGGAGATCCTTGTCGTGGATACGGATGCTGCCGCCGCCGATTTCCGTGCCGTTGAGCACCAGGTCATAGGCCCGGGATTTGACGGACAGGGGATCGGTGTCGATCTTGTCGTAGTCTTCCTCGGCCGGGGCCGTGAAGGGATGGTGGGGCGATTGCAGCCGTTTGTCCGTGTCGTCGTATTCGAACAGGGGAAAATGGGTGACCCAGAGAAAACGGAAGTCGTCCTTGTCGATCAGGCCGAGTTTTTCGGCCAGGTGATTCCGAAGGTTGCCCAAGGATTCGTTGACCACCTTGGGCTGGTCCGCAACAAAAAAGACCAGGTCGCCGGGTTTCATGTCGATCTTTTCGGCCAGGGCCTGTTTTTCCTCATCGGTGAAGAACTTGGCGATGGGGGACTGCCACTCGTCTTCCCGGACCTTGATCCAGGCCAGGCCCCGGGCCCGGTAGATGGCCACGTATTTGGTCAGGTCGTCGATGTCCTTGCGTGAAAAATCAATGCAGCCCTTGGCGTTCAGGGCCTTGACCATGCCGCCCCCCTTGACCACGTCGGCGAAGACCTTGAAGCCGGAGTCCCTGACGATGGACGAGACGTCCTTGAGTTCCATGTCGAAGCGCAAATCCGGTTTGTCCAGGCCGTAGCGGTCCATGGCGTCTTCGAACAGCAGGCGGTCGAAGGGGAGCTTGAGCTCGATGCCGAGGATCTCCTTGAACACGGCGGCCACCAGGCCTTCACCGGCGGCCATCACGTCTTCCTCGCCCACGAAGGACATCTCAAGATCCACCTGGGTGAATTCGGGCTGGCGGTCGGCCCTAAGGTCTTCGTCCCGGAAACAGCGCACGATCTGGTAGTAACGGTCGAACCCGCTCATCATCAGAAGCTGTTTGAACAGCTGGGGGGACTGGGGCAGGGCGTAGAACTGACCGGGGTTCACGCGGCTGGGCACCAGATAGTCCCGTGCCCCTTCGGGGGTGCTCTTGGTCAGGAAGGGGGTTTCGATGTCCAGGAACCCGATGCTGTTCAGGTAGTTGCGGATGGTCAGGCCGGCTTTGTGCCGGGCGATCAGGTTGCGCTGGAGATGGGGGCGCCGAAGATCGATGTGCCGGTTCTTGAGGCGGATGCTTTCGGTCACGTCCACGGTTTCCTCGATGAGGAAGGGCGGGGTGACGGCCTCGTTGAGGATTTTCAGCTCCGAAACCATGACCTCGATCTTGCCGGTTTTCATGCGATCGTTGACCATGTCCGCCGGGCGGAGCACCACCTTGCCGCGGACGCCCAGGACAAACTCGCTTCGTATCCCGTGGGCCTTGGCGTGGACGGCCTGGTTTTCCTCCGGGTTGAACACGATCTGGGCCAGGCCGGTCCGGTCCCTGAAGTCAATGAAGATCACGCCGCCGTGATCACGCCGTTTCTGCACCCAACCCATCAGGACCACCTCGCGGCCCACCAGGTCGTCTCCCAGCTCACCGCAGTGATGGGTCCGTCTCATGTTTCCAAGTATGTCAGTCAATGGTCCGACTCCTTTATCCAAGAATGTTTATCAGTTGGGGAACAAGGCCGTCCAGGGGGAGGGCCGTCTGTTCCTTGGTCGACATGTTTCGCAAGAGGGCCACGCCGTTTTCCCGTTCGTTGTCGCCCAGGATCAGGACATGGGGGGCGCGGAATTTGTCCGCCCGTTTCATGTGGCTTTTCAGGCTGCGGTCCTCGAAATCCATTTCCGTCGGGATGCCTGAAAGGGAAAGGTCACAGGCAAAAGCCCAGGCCAGTTCCCGGCAGGCATCCCCCAGGGCCGCCACATAGAGCGCGGGGGGCTGGGGAGACAGGGTTTTGGTCTGGGCCATGATTTCCGCCAGGCGGTCAAAGCCGATGGCGAACCCGATGGCGGGCTGGGGCGGGCCGTCCAGGGCGGCCACCAGGCCGTCGTAGCGCCCGCCGCCGGCCACGGCGTTCTGGGCACCCAGAGACGTGGTCAGGATTTCAAAGGCGGTGCGCGTGTAGTAGTCCAGGCCCCGGACCAGGTTCTTGTCGACGGCAAAGGGAATGTTCTGCCGGGTGAGCAGGGTCTTTACCGTCTCGAAATGGGTCTTGCACTCGTCGCAGAGAAAATCCAGGATCGAGGGCGCGTCCTTGAGGGCCTCCCGGCAGGAGGGCACCTTGCAGTCCAGAGTTCTCAAGGGGTTTTTGGTGCTGCGCCGCACGCAGTTTTCACAGAGACGGTCTTTTTGCTCTTCGAGAAGGGTGAAAAGGGCCTTCTGGAAATCGGGACGGCAGACCGGACAGCCCAGGGAGTTGATGTGGGCCGAGATGTCACTGACCTCAAGCCGGTTGAACAGGGATACCAGCATGACGATGATCTGGGCGTCCATCAGCGGCGAGGCCGTGCCGAACACCTCGGCGTCGATCTGGTAGAACTGCCGGTAGCGGCCTTTCTGGGGGCGTTCCCGGCGGAACATGGGGCCGATGGTGTACAGTTTCCGAAGGGGTTCCTCGGCAGACATCCGGTGCTGGATGTAGGACCGGACCACCGAAGCCGTGGCTTCGGGACGCAGGGTCACGTTGCCCCGTTTCCCGTCTTCGAAGGTGTACATTTCCTTTTCAACGATGTCCGTGGTGTCGCCGATGCTCCGGGCGAACAACTCTGATTTTTCAACGATGGGCAGCCGGATCTCCCGGTAGCCGAAACTTTCGAAAAGCGCCCGGGCCGTCTGTTCGATGTGCTGCCAGAGGGCGATCTCCTCGGGAAGGATGTCTTTGAATCCTTTAATGAGCTGTATCATGATTCCCGTCCTGACCCGGGTTGCCGCGGGCCGGTAAACGTGTAGTAAAAACCTTGAATTTCAGGCAAAAACCTTAACGATGGAACAACCACCTTTTGTACATGAACACCGGTCGTCAAGTCAACAGCAATATTGGAGAAGGACAGGGCAATCGCACGTCGCCTCCGTTCACGGGGATGGTCACGCTCACGAAAGGGAACGGGCCTGTCGGCGCGCGTCACAGGCGACGGCCCGTTCCGTCCGCGGCCGGGAACGTTGAAAGACCGGTTTGCCTGTGATAGGACATGAACAACAGGGGGTTAACGCATCGGCGGGGCTTATCGTTTGTCTATTTATTTCAGACAGTTATTTTTTTATGACTCCGGCGGTGTCTCTGCGTGACCGGGGCGATGGCCCATCGGGTTAAAAAACAATTGTCGATTCATCAAAAACATGGCATGGTGGGCCGACCCCTCGGATACGGGCGGGTCGTTTCGGGGCAGGTGTAAACCGTATGGATCACGATAACGGAGTGAACGGACAGGCGATGGGTGCGCAGAAATTGCATGAAACAGCGGAAGGCCGGGTGCTGATTGCCGGATTTTCCATGGCGTTTTTTCTTATTATTCTTGTCCTGGTCTTTCTGTTTATCCATCCGGACCTGGCCAAAACCCTTTCCTTGGTCTTTTTCGCCCACGCCTTCGGCGGCAGGGCCGCCGGCGTGGGACTCTGCATCATGGCGGGGATGGGGTCGGTCTGGAACGTGATGTACAACCTTTATCTGGAAATTCTGATCGTCTGCTTCACCTATTCCCTGTTTGTTTTTTCCCTGACCCAGCACATCAAATTCAAGTGGGCCATCACGTTCACGCGGAACCTGATGCTCAAGGCGGCCAAGCACAAGGACAAGATCGAACGGTACGGCTGGGCCGGTCTGTTCCTGTTCGTGATGATTCCCCTGCCGGTGACCGGTCCGGTGGTCGGTTCGATCATCGGCTACCTTCTGAAGATGAACATCTGGCGCAATCTGAGTGCCGTCTTTCTGGGAACCTTCGCCGCCATCGTCGCCTGGGTGATCAGCTTCGAATTTCTTGAAAAGCACCTGCACGCCATTCAGTACTTCATCGCCGCCATCATCATCGTGGTGGTGTTTCTGCACATCAAGACCATCCGGAAAATGTTTTCTTAGAAAAACGGCGCCAAATCCCGTCTGAAGGTTGCACAGGGCCTTTTTTTGGGCTAACCTGTCCGGTATCGTTTTTCATTCATACCGCTTAACAGCATCCAGGAGGCACAGCATGGCACCCGGTTTTTCGATTGTGGGTTGCGGCAAGGTCGGTATTACCCTGGCCCGGCATCTGGCCCAGGCGGGGTATATTCCAAAAGGATTTACCAGTCGCACCCCCGCATCGGCGCAAACAGCGATGGAAACCGCCGGGGCGGGGATCTGTACGACGGACAGGGCGGCGGTGACCGAAGGTGCCGATCTGGTCTTCATCACCACCCCGGACGGCCTGATCGGTCAGGTCTGCGCCGAGATGGCCGATCAGGGGGCGTTTGGCCCATCCCATACGGTGCTTCACTGCAGCGGTTCCCTGCCGTCAACGGTCTTGGAGCCTGCCCGGAAGGCCGGGGCGCACATCGGTTCGGTGCATCCCCTTCAGAGTTTTGCCGCCGATTTCGGAGACCACAATCCCTTTGCCGGCATTGTCATGGCGGTGGAGGGGGATGAGGCGGCCGTCGAGGCGGGGCTTGATTTGGCCGCCCGTCTGGGTTCCCGGGGCTTTTGCATCCAGACCGAGGCGAAAACCCTGTACCACGCCTCGGCGGTGGTGGCCTCAAACTGCCTGGTGACCCTGGTCGATTTCGCCTATCAGCTGCTGGCCGCGTCGGGGATCGGTCACAAGGACGCCTACACGGTGCTGGGCCCCCTGATCGAGGGGACCCTTTCGAACATCAAGCGGGTGGGACCGGTCAAAGCCCTGACCGGCCCCGTGGTTCGGGGGGATGCGGAAACGGTGTCGGCCCATCTTGGGGCCATCGCCGAGAGCCTGCCTCACCTGAGCGAGCTTTATACGATTCTCGGTCGCCACACCGTGGACATCGCCCGAAGACGCGGTACCCTGACCGACGAAGCCGAGGCGGCTCTCCGGCGTCTTCTGGGCTGAGTCACGGTCAGATCCGATAGAGGGCCAGCGGGGCGTCAGCCAGGCTGCCGTTGGCCTCCGCCAGTTTTTCCTCCCCGGAAATCACCGCCACCGACAGCGGGGTCTTGCTTTCGATGAAATATTTATCGCTGACCTCTCGGATGTCCCTGCGGGTCACCGACAAAAGCCGGGATTTGTATTCCAGACGCATGGCGTCGTCAAGGCCCACGATGTCGCGGTAAAAGGCCTTGCGGGCGGCCGGGCCCGGCGTGTCGGGCTTGTCGATAACCGAGCAGACCTGCAAAATGGCCTCGGCCACATCCTCGTCGCGAAGGGATCCCGAATTCAAAAACGCGCCGGCTTCTTCGAACACCTTGAGGGTGTTGACGATATGGGGATCCCGGTAGGATCCCATGCTGAACAGGCCGTCTTCGGGGTTGTACATGGCAAATCCGCCGTAGGCCCCGCCCTTTTCCCGGATTTCGCGATGCAGGTAAAGCGACCTTAAAATCTTGCTGATCACGGCCAGGGCCGGGGCGTCCGGATGATCCATGGTCGCCGCTTCCCGGGCAGCGGCCACGAAGGAAACCGCCGTGTTGGTACTCCAGCCTTCCCGGACCATGGGACTGCCGGCTTCGGGTGTGACCGTCAGCCGGGGCAGGTCCGCGTGGGCGGGCAGACAGAGGGGGGCGGAAAGGGGGGCGAGGCCCGGCTGGGCTCCGCGAATGGCCTCGTCGTCGCCGATCAGGGCAAATCTGAAATTGCTTCCCGCGAACAGAATACGGGCCAGATCCCTGAGCCGTCCGGACAGGGCGATGAGGGACGCCTCTTCGCTGCCGGGGTCGGTGATGGACCGGCAGAGGTCCTTGATGTGTTTCAACTGACCGATGCCGTGCCAGATCTCGTTGAGACGGGCGGTCCCTGAGAAGCGGCGTGAGGCCAAAGACATGGCCAGGGCATGACCGCTCTGGACCACGGCGGATTCAAGCCCGGCACGGTATTCGAGCATCAGGCTCTTCAGCCGCTCGAGATCGGAAAAGTCGTAATCGAAAAAACATTCCTGGATGATGTCGAAGAACGGATCAAGGTTGCGATTCAGGCATTTACCGCTGAACGAGATAAACGGAAGGCAGCCGGAAAGGGCCCCGTATCCGTTGCGGGCATGGGGCGAGAGGCCGATGCCGCCGGTGACGGCCGAGATCCGGCGCGCCAGACCGGCATAGTCCCGTTTGCGGGTCCCCATCCGGGTGAGGGCGCTGGTGAAAAAGGGCACCAGGGGCAGCAGATCATCTGAAACGCCCGTCATTCCGGCGGCGGCGGCCAGGTAGAAAATCCCCGAGGTGGGCCGGCGGTAACAGGTCCCCGGAAGAGCCTCGTATCCGGGGCTGGGACGGATGCAAACCACATCCCTCGGGATATCGTCGATCGACAGGGTGGGCAGGCTGGACAGGTCCTCCGCACTGTTCTGGAGGTCCTCGAGCATGCGGTTGTCGGCCTTGATCCGCAAAAGGTCCTCATTGGAAAGACCGGCCCGGACGGCGTCAAGTTCCTGCCGGACCCGTGCGGTTTCCCTTTCCTCCTGACCCTGGTCCGGCGACAGGGTCAGGAGGACCCGATGGGGATTGTCCAGCAGCCAGGTCCGGATCAGGGTTTCGAAAAACGGCCCCTCGTCCAGGGCCTGACGGAGGGTGTCCAGGTCGTTGTCGAGCAACAGGGCGCTGACCGCGTCGCCGCCGTGGAACCAGACGCCGGACAGGCCGAGAAGCAGCTTGATGCCGTATGGGTATGGCGTGTTGGTCCGCTCTTTTTTCCTGAATTCGATCTGGTGAACGGCCGTGTCGATCAGCTCCCGTTCCACGCCCTTATCGGCAAGGTTCCGGAGGGTGTCGAACACGACGGCTTCGATGGCCGGGGCATCCTCGGGGTCCACGTCCTTGAGGCCGCAGGCGAACAGGGTGTCGCGGTTGTCCGAATCGAAGCCCGAGGCATCGCAGAGGGCCGAGCCCAGTTTGGAATCGATCAGGGCCTTTCGAAGGGGCGAGGCCGAATTGCCCAGAAGGATATGCCCCAGAAGGGCCAGCACCAGCACGTCGAAGGACCGGTTGATGTCCGCCGTCAGCCAGGCCACGCAGACCTGGCTTTTCTTGGCCGGGCTTTCGGTTTTGTCGAGGGGATAGTGATACAGCGCCTGACGGGGAGCCTGCCATCGCGGCTCGTTTTTTACGGTGGTGCCGGGGTCGATCCGGTCGAAGCGGCAAAGGATTTTATCTTCGATTACCGACAGATGGTCGATAAGGGGAAGATTGCCGTAGGTGTAGAAAAAGGCATTGCTCGGATGGTAATGGATTTGGTGAAAATGCCGGAGCTGATCGTAGGTGAGCTTCGGAATGTCCGCAGGATCGCCGCCGGAGTTCCATCCGTAGGTGGTGGTGGGATAGAGAGTGTTGAGCAGGGACCTCCCCATGACCTGGCTGGGTGAGGACATGGCCCCTTTCATTTCGTTGTAAACCACACCTTTATATATAAGAGACCCGTCGGGTTCGATGTCCAGACGGTGGCCTTCCTGTTTGAAGCTCAGTTCACTGAGCAGGGGGTAAAACGCCGCGTCCAGATAGACATCCATCAGGTTGTAGTAGTCCTTTCGGTTCTGGGTCGAAAAGGGATACATGGTCCAGTCCGAGGAGGTAAACGCATTCATGAAGGTGTTGAGGCTGCGTTTGATCATTGAAAAAAAAGGGTCCCTGACCGGATATTTTTTTGATCCGCACAGGGCCGTATGTTCAAGGATATGGGCCACGCCGGTGGAATCGGAGGGAACGGTTTTGAAGGCCACGCTGAAGGTGTTTTCCGGATCACTGTTGCTGATGTGGATGTGACGGGAACCGGTTCTCGCGTGCTCGAGTTCGTAAAAAACGGATTCGATTTCCTCGAGTGCTTCCCTGCGGATGCACCGGTATCCGCAAATCTCGGTGCCTACGGTGATGTCCGGGTTGAACGGGTCGTTGCAGTTCGTCATAAGCGGTCTTTTTCACCCTGCCTGTTGAAAAGTGTGTTCCAGGCACCGGATTCGGCGGTCAAGCCGGAGGCCGGCGCGATGGGGAAACAAAAAGCCTTTTGCAGTGCGATCATGCAAAAGGCTTTTCTCAAACGATGGGTCAATGCGTCTATGCCTGCTGTTCCGGCTCTTGCTCCGCCGCGGCGGTAATGGTGTAGATACCGCGGGTCTTCCGTTCGATCTTTCCGATCTTGTTCAGGCGGAAAATGATGTTTCGGAGTTTCTTGTCCTCGAATCCGGTTTTGGCTTGAATGCGGGCGAAATCAGCACCCTGACGTGAATTTCGGATGACTTTCAGCACCGCACCGGACGCGGTCAGATCGTTTTTGTCGGTCACATCGCCTTCTTTACCGGCGGCAACCTTGACGACTTTCCCGGACGATTGCTTGATCATTTTTTCCAGCCGGTCAAGCTTTGCCGATAGTTTGTCGATATCCTGTCTGGTAGCAATGTCATAGGACTTGACGATTGTTTTGAGCATGGAATCGATGCTGACCTGCTTTACTTTTTTTTTGGCCATACGTGCCTCCTGAACGTGGTTTTAACCATGAAACGTTTCAAAATCATTTCAAATGAAAAATCGATTCGTCCATAAAAATAGATCGTTATAAGAATCGAAACAATGACGTTTGAACTGAACGATACAAACCAGTAAACGGTTGAGGTTCAACCTATGTCGCCATAAATTTCAAGAAAAAATGAAATTGAAAGAACTCTAGACTAAGCCTTTGCCTTAAGTAACTCATTTCTATGTGGAAAGTCAAGAGTGCAGGAAGAAAAAAAATGCACGGGTTTACTCTTTGCATGAAATCCCTGCGGGGATGGTAGCAAATAAGGCCGAAAACAGGGCGATTCGCGTCCCCGGCGTCCCTTTCATTTTTATATATTTTCATGGATATTTATGATAATCGTCATGGTCGTTCACAGGGTTTTCTACCGGCTGACCCGGCTCGGCCGCCGGAGGAACACGCGACGAGCAAAAAAACAAAAGCCGTGATGCCCCATGGCTCAGTGAGACGATGGGCCGTTACCGCCATCGGTAAAAAAGGACAGTATTTTATGACATCACCCCGGATTCTTCTGACTGCGTGGAACCTGCATGCCAAGAAACAGTTCGGTCAGAATTTCCTTGCAGACCCGTCGGTTCCCGACATGATCGTCGGTAAGTCGGACCTGAAGGGCGAGGATATCGTTCTCGAAATCGGCGCGGGATTAGGGGCGCTGACCCTGCCCATTGCCCGGACGGCAGCGCGGGTTTACGCCGTGGAGAGGGACAATCAACTGGTTCCCCTGCTGCGAAACGAACTCCTTTCCGCCGGCCTCGACCACAAGGTGACCCTGATCCACGACGATATTCTCAATGTGGACCTTGGGGCCATTTCCCAAACCCACGGCAGGCCCGTCAGGGTCATGGGAAACCTGCCCTACAACATCAGTTCCCAGATTCTGATCTGGCTGGTCCGCGGGCGGAAGCACGTGGACCGGGCCGTGTTCATGTTTCAGAAGGAGCTGGCCGATCGGATCGCCGCGAAGGTGGGGTCGAAAGACTACGGGCGGCTTTCGGCCGTCATCCAGTATTGCGCGGCCGTCCGGCCCCTGGTCCGGGTCGATGCCTCCCGGTTTTTCCCCCGTCCCAAGGTGGATTCCGAGGTGATCGAGATTCGCTTCTTCGACCGCCCCGAATGGCCCGCGCAAGACGAAACCTTTCTTTTTTCGGTGATCAAGGCGGCCTTTGGCCAGCGACGAAAAACCCTCAAAAACGCCCTGTGCAACAATCTGTCGGAGATCCCCGCAGATAGGATCACGGCCGCGCTTGATACGGCCGGCATCGATCCCCAAAGACGGGCCGAAACCCTGGCCGTTGAGGAATTCGTCCGGCTCGCCAATATCCTGACACGATGACCGATCCGATTTTTGCCGTTGTTCACCGGTTTTGTTTCATGATAGATTAGTGACCATGTGACTCAGAGGATCCGGACTATGAAAAGTGAAACGGTCAGCATCGATCATTTGATCGACATTGTGAGGAAGGGCGGTTGCGTCAAGACCGGTGTGGATGTCTACAACCGGTCGGGCGTGTTGCTGCTCGAGCAGGACGTGCTGGTCAGCACGGTGTCGGTTCTTGAGAATATCAAGCGCAGCGGGGTCTCTACCCTGCCGATTTTTCCGAAGAACCAGGGCGGATTCTGGGATGAAAACGGTCAGCCCCTGTTCGAGCCGGAGACTCCTGTTGCCGGGGCCATGCCGTCCATGGCCCCGGAGATCGAGGACAGGCTCAGGGAAATCGGCGAGCTCCGTCGGGAAGCGTCTGAGAATTATCAGAAAGCCAAAGGAAATATCCGCAAGGTGCTTGACGATATCCAGACCACCGGCGGCCAGTTCGATTACGACCTGGTCGAGGACACGGTGTCCGATCTGCTGAAATTCATGACGGAAAATGAAAACGGATTTTCCTATCTGACCAAGGAGATCTTTTCCTACGACGACTACCTGCACAACCATTCGGTGAATGTCTGCACCATCGGCACCGCCATCATCAGCCTGTTCAACAAACGGTTCAGCCAGTCCGTCAACGAGTTTCTCGCCAGCGGCGCCCATCCCGACGCCTCGTTCTGCTACTATCAGCCCGAGGAGCTGGTGGATATTTCCGCCGGATTTTTTCTTCACGATATCGGCAAGGTGCTGATTCCCGACGGCATTCTCAACAAAAAGGGACGGCTGACCCAGGGCGAGTTCGACATCGTCCGCCGCCATTCCTACGAAAAGGGGCTTGAGATTCTCGACCGGAACAGGATCGACAACCGCTTTGTCCGCAACATCGTCACGTATCACCACTCGGTTCTGTTTCACGGCGAAACCAACTGCTATCCGGAGGAAAAGAGCCCCGAAGCCCTTCCGGCCTACGTCAAGGTCTGCAAGCTGGCGGATATCTACGATGCCATGACCTCCAAACGCAGTTACAAAGAGGCCTTCAATCCCATCAACGTGGTCACGGAAATCTTCAGGAAATACGCAAGGAAGGACAACCTGCTCCAGTTTATCCTCTATTCCTTCGTCAAAAGCATCGGCATTTACCCCACGGGCAGTGTGGTGATGCTGGAAACCGGTCAGTACGCTTACATCCTGGATTCCGACGGTCCTCTGGTTCTGCCGTTCACCGACGACACGGGGCAGACCCTCACCGACCGTCAGGTGCCCCTGGATCTCACCCGGCCCGGGGCTCCCCGGGTCAACAGCGAAAAGCAGCTTCTCTCCCCCGTTGACTCCTTCGCCATGCTGCCGCCATTTCTCAAGGAACTTCTGGCTTCGGCCTGATCGTCCGGGCTCGTATTCCCGTTTCAATGTTCCCCGCGGAGCCTGACCCGGGCCCCCGGGGATTTTTTTATCTTTTCCTTGACAGAGGGTAGGGGGGCGATTATAGATTTTGCTCTGTACGTTGTCTTCAAATCCTGAAATATGACATACGCGGCCCGACAGGCGGCGATCTGTATCAACTTCAAGCATGGTGGGGTGTCTCATGACGACTTCGGACCACAAGGCAAAAGCCGATGCTGAAAACGACGTTCCCGAAACCCGGGGCGGATCGTCGTTTGCCATCGTCGTGCTGTTTTTTCTGACCGGTTTTGGATTGAGTCTGGCGGTGGGCTGGATCGGATTTCCAAAAATCCTTTATTCGGAAAAAACCCAGCCCTTTGACTTCAATCATGCCAACCACATGGACATGGTCGACAACGGCTGCGAAAGCTGTCACGTGTTTCGTGACGACGGCACCTATGCCGGAGTGCCCACCCTGGCCCAGTGCGTGGACTGCCATGAGAGCGTTCAGGGCGACAGCCCCGACGAAGAGATTTTCGTCAACGACTACGTGGCCGAGGGAAAGGAGGTGCCCTGGCTGGTCTATTCCCGTCAGCCCGATTGCGTGTTTTTTTCCCACGGCGCCCACGTGACCATGGCAGGCATGGAATGTGCCGAGTGCCATGGCGATATCGGCGAATCGACCAGTCTCAAGGTGTATCGGGAAAACAGACTCACCGGATACAGTCAGGACATCTGGGGTGAAAATATCGCGGGAATCAAGAAAAATTCCTGGGACCGGATGAAAATGGACGATTGCGGCGATTGTCATCTTGAACGCATGGGCAGCAAGGGGCCCTGTTTTCAATGTCACAAATAACGAGGATCGAGGCGAACCGATGAAAATTGACAGAAGACATTTTATGGCGTTGGGTATGGGCGTCACCGCCGGTCTGACCTTCACCCCGCTGCCCTGGAAACTGACCGACGATCTGTCGATCTGGACCCAGAACTGGCCCTGGACACCGGTGCCCGAAGACGGGGAGGCGTTTTATGATTATTCCGTCTGTACCCTCTGTCCCGGGGGCTGCGGGATTTCGGTGCGAAAAATCAACGATCGCGTCGTCAAGATCGAGGGCCTTCCCGATCATCCGGTAAATCAGGGCGGGCTTTGTCCTCTGGGCCTTTCCGGTGCCCAGTTGCTGTACGGCCCCGACCGGATCACCGAACCCCTCAAACGGACGGGTAAACGGGGCGAGGGCGCATGGCAGCCCCTGTCCTGGGACGAGGCTCTCGCCGAGGTGGTCGGCCGCCTGAAAAAACTTGACGACGAGGGACGGCCCGAGGCCCTGGCCTGCATCTGCGACACCGATCGCGGTACCGTCCCCCGTCTGTTCAAACGCCTGCTGGCCCGGTTCGGATCGCCGAATTTCATGGCCGGCCCCTCCATGCACGACGGGTTCGAGGCGGTGCTGCAGGTCATGCACGGCCTGACGGGGCCGGCGGACATGGGGTTCGATGTGGAAAACGCCGATTTCATCATGAGTTTCGGCAGCGGAATCATCGAAGGGTGGGGATCGCCGGTCCGGATGATCCGGGCCCACAGCCGGCGGCGGGAGGACAAGGCGACATGGGTTCATGTCGACCAGCGTCTTTCGAATACGGCCGCCGCTGCCGACGAACGGGTGGCCGTCAGACCGGGCACCGAGTCGGATCTGGCCCTGGGCATGATCGCGGTGATTCTCGAAGAAAAACGCTACGACAGCCGATTCGACGGGGATCAATCCTCGGGTTTTGCAGCCTTCCGGACCATGGTTCTCGCTGAGTACGGCCCAGCCCGGGCGGCGGAAAAAACCGGCATCGACAAAGCGCGGATCATCGATCTGGCCCGCCGTTTCACCGAGCCCGGCTCCGCCTCCCTGGCCCTTTGCGGAAGGGGCAAGGGACTTTCCGCCGGCAGCACGCGGGAATTTCTGGCCGTTCACAGCCTCAATGTCCTGGCGGGCCGGATCAACGCGCCCGGCGGGGTTCTGATCGTGCCGTCTGCCGACGATATCGCCTGGGCAGGCGAGGATGAGGATCAGGCGGCCCTTGCCGGGAAAGAACGTCTGGACGGCGCGGGGACATCCGCCTACCCCGGCTCCCGCTACCTGGTCGACCGTTTTTTCGACGTCCTCGCCGATGCGGCATCCTCACCGGTCGAGGTCCTTCTGGTCAGCGAGGCCAACCCCTGCTATACCCTGTCGGATTCCAACCGGGTGCGCGAGGCGATGGCCCGGATTCCCTTTGTCGTCAGTTTTTCCAGCCGCATGGACGACACCGCCGTTATGGCCGATCTGATTCTGCCCAATCATTTTTACCTGGAACGCTACCAGGATGTGCCGGTCCGGGCCGGGTTGTCCCGCCCCACCCTGGGACTGTGCCGTCCCGTGATCGAACCCCGTTACGATACCCGGCATACCGGCGACGTGATTCTTTCGATCGCCGCCGACTTGGGGCCCCGGGTGGCCGAGGCCTTTCCATGGGACAGCTACCGGGACTGCCTGGAACAAGGCCTCGGCAGCCGGTGGGCCGATCTCGATGCCGCGGGTTTTCTTGCCGATGAAGCCTGGACGCCCGACGCCTGGACGGGCACGGTGACCTTTCCGGAACCCTTTCCCGAGGCCGTGGGCCTGTCGGGTGATCCCGGCCGGTACCCCCTGATCCTGACGCCCAAAGAGTCCCTGCGTCTTTCCGCCGGGAATGCGGGGGATGCGCCCTTCACCATGAAAACGGTTCCCGACACCGACCTTTCGGGGACGCTGCCCGTCGTCGAGATCAGCCCCCGGACCGGTGCGGAACAGGGCTTGCGTGACGGACGGACGGCGGTGCTTGAAACGCCCCGAGGCCGGATGACGGTCCTGGTCCGGTTTTTCCCCGGGATCATGCCGGGACTGATCGCCATGCCCAGGGGGCTGGGCCACCAGGGGTTCAGCCCGTACGTCAAGGACAAGGGCGGAAGCTACAACGCCCTGGTGGGTGTTGTGGAAGACCCCCTTTCCGGCCGGGACGCCGCCTGGGGTATACGCGCCCGGCTTTCCCGGGCCTGACGATCGAGCAGGCGATATTCGGGCCGGGGCCTTTCCCGGCCGATATGATATGGACATACTTCAAACGAGGTTTCGATGAAACACGACAACACCCATGATCCGGCCAGAAAATACGGGATGGTCATCGATCTGGACAAATGCACCGGATGCGGCGCCTGCATGGTGGCCTGTATGGCGGAAAACAACGTGCCGTTCAAGGAAGACGAAACCAACAAGCTGGACAGCATCACCTGGCTGAGGGTCTACCGACTGACCAACAACAAGTCCTTTCCCGACACGGACATCTGCTACCTGCCCCGGCCCTGCATGCACTGCGGCGGCAAGGGAGACCACGGCCATCCGCCCTGCGTGTCCGTCTGTCCGGCCACGGCCACGGATTACGATTTCAACACGGGCATCGTCAGCCAGATCTACACCCGCTGCTTCGGCTGCCGGTACTGCATGGCCGCCTGCCCCTACCACGCCCGCTACTTCAACTGGTGGGACCCGGTCTGGCCCGCCGACATGAAGGAGTCCTTGAGTCCCAATGTGTCGGCACGCATGCGGGGGGTGGTTGAAAAATGCAGCTTCTGCTTTCACCGCTACCAGCTGGCCATGGAAAAGGCCTACAGCGAAAACCGCCGGGAACTGGAAGAGCATGAGTACCAGACGGCCTGCACCCAGGCCTGTCCGGCCGGAGCCATCACCTTCGGGGATCTGAACAACCCCGACCATGCGGTGTACACCCTGAAGAAAAGTCCCAACGCCTTCCGTCTTCTCGAACGGCTGGGGACCAACCCCAAGGTGTACTACCTGTCCGAGCGGGAATGGGTAAGGCGGGCCGGGGACAACTATCTGGAAAATGAACCAACCACTACGACCACGGCGGCCCGGGCACAGCATCCCTGACGGGGTGTTCCGGATCGTCGGTCTTGAAAGGGAGACGTCATGGATTCAGCTTTCATACCCAAGGGTGTCAAACGGTGTTCCTTCGGGACCTTCAGTCTCGGAATGCTGGTGCTTTCGGTGATCGTCGTCTGGGGGCTCTACGCGGCGGTCCTCTGCTGGGCGAAGGGCCTCAACCAGACCAACATGAACGATCATTACGGATTCGCCCTGTGGATCTGGGCCGATCTGGCCGTGATCGCCATCGGCGGCGGGGCCTTTTTCACGGGCCTTCTGCGGTACGTGATCGGGCTGGACGAGTTGAAGAACATCATCAATTTCGCCGTGATCGTGGGCTTCTGCTGCTACTGTTCGGCCATGCTGATCCTGGCCATCGACATCGGCCAGCCGCTTCGGGGCTGGTTTATCTTCTGGCATGCCAACGTGCATTCCATGCTGACCGAGGTGGCTTTCTGCCTGTCCTTGTATCTGTGCGTGCTGGCCATCGAGTTCATTCCGATCATCCTCGAGAACCGCAAGCTCGACCAGGTGCCCTTCTTCCATCATCTGGGTCACAACATGCACGGCGTCATGGCCGTGTTCGCCGCCACCGGCGCCTTTCTGTCCTGTTTCCACCAGGGTTCCTTAGGCGGCGTGAGCGGGGTGCTTTTCGGCCGTCCCTTTGTCTATCGGGAAGGGATCTTCGTCTGGCCCTGGACTTTTTTTCTGTATACCTGGTCGGCGGCGGCCTGCGGCCCCTGCTTCACCATGCTCGCCTGCAAAATCACCGAGGCCCTGACCCGGAAAAAACTGGTCCGGGACAATGTCTACGATCTTCTGGGCAAGATCTCCGGCTGGATGATCGGTACCTATATCATCGCGAAAATCGCCGACACCCTTTACTGGGCCCTTGTCACCTCGCCCGCCATGGGTTTTACCCTGATGGATTACTACACGGTGCATCCCCTGCACCACGGTATCTGGATGCTGATTCTTGAAATCGTGATCTGCGGCGTCGTTCCGGCCCTGATCCTGATCTCTCCAAAAGGCCGGGCCAACAAAACAACCTTTTCCCTGGCCATGGCGCTGGCCGTGCTCGGCGTCTGCGTGAACCGCTGGGTCATGGTGATGACGCCCATGGCCATGCCCGTGATGACCTTTGACACCTGGGCGCCCTATTTTCCGTCCTGGCAGGAAATCGCCACGACCATTCTTCCGGTGGCCGGCGGCATCATGGTGGTGGCCCTGTCCTTCCGCTACCTGCCGGTTTTTCCCCAGGAACGCGAATTGAACCCGGTGGAATAGGGTCTGTCGCCAGACGATAACGGAGGTGGATGATGTTTCCTTTTATTTTCGAATGGGTCTGGGATGCCGGGCACATCATGTTTTTCGGCGCCATGTGGTATGTGATTTTCATTCTCGGGGCGGGGCTGGGCTACTGCCTGGTGAAATCGGTCCGGGATACGCTGACCGAACCGGGCCGCGGCGGGCATGATTCAACGGATCATCACTGACCGGAATCATCCGGCGTGTTACCGGCCGCGTCCGGATAATGAAGGGCCAGGCAGTCGGGGCAGATGCCGTGGCTGAATTCCGCCGTGGAATGGCGGCTAACATAGGCTTCCACCTGGTCCCAGTATCCTTTGTCGTTCCGGATTTTCTTGCAGAACATGCAGATGGGCAGGATGCCCTGGAGCGTCCTGTTTTCATCCAGCGCCGCCTTGAGTTTTTGAATCTGGGCCGCCAGACGGTTCTGGAGGTCAATCACCTTCCGGCCCACCGCCACCCTGGCCCGGAGTTCATCCAATGAAAAGGGTTTGCTCAGGTAGTCGTCCGCACCGGCCTCGAGGCCGGTGATGATGTCGGCTGTTTCCGCCTTGGTGGTCAGCATGATCAGGTAGGGCGGCCGGTCGCTTGCGGCGGTTTTGATCCTGACCCGCCGGATCACCTCGATGCCGTCGATCTCGGGCATCATCCAGTCCACAATGGCCATGGAGGGGGGCTCGGGCCCGAGCAGATGCGCCATGGCCTCCCGTCCGCCCGAGGCCTCAACGATTTCAAACCCGCTTTTCTTCAGAATTCCCGAAAGCATCATCCGGGTGGTGGTGTCGTCGTCGGCGATCAGGATACGCATGGGCTGTAACCTTTCGAAAGCCTTACCGGTCACCGTCGCTCCGGGCGTCACGGATCTGGCTGATGATGTCCGGAAGGTACCGGAACAGGTAGTCGATGTCCTCGGTTCCGGTGTCCCGGCCAAAACTGAACCGGACCGTCCCGTATTTGACCGTGTCAAGGCCGATGGCCTTGATCACCGGTGAGGCCTCCTTGCTTCCGGCCCCGCAGGCCGAGCCCCCGGACACATAGATGCCGATTTCATTGAGGCTGATCAGAAGGGCCCCGCTGTCCACGTCGGGGAACCCGATGTTCAGGTTGGTGGGCAGACGGTGGTCCATGGACCCGTTGATCACGTAACCCGGCACGTGCCGGTCCAGCTTCTCGATGAAATAATCCCGAAGACCCCTGATCCGGGTCATTTCCGCATCCATCTCCCGGTGAGCCAGCTCGGCGGCCAGCCCGAAGGCCATGATGTGGCTGACATTTTCCGTTCCGGCCCGTTTGTGAAACTCCTGTTCCCCCCCGTGGATCAGGGGGATCAGATGGTGCTGATCGTCGATGTACAGGGCGCCGACCCCCTTGGGCCCGTAGATTTTGTGGGCCGACAGGGAAAGAAAGGTGATGCCCATCTCCTTGGGTTTGAGCGGCATTTTTCCGAAGGCCTGGACGCCGTCGACCATGAAGGGGATTTCGGCCAGGCGGCAGATCCGGCCGATGTCCGCAATGGGATTGACGGTGCCGATTTCGTTGTTCACGGCCATGACCGCCACCAGGATCGTGTCCGAGCGCAAGGCGTTCTGGACCTGGGCCGCGGTGATCAGGCCCTTGTTGTCCACATCGAGAAAGGTGATGTCGAAATTGAACATGCCGAGAAACTGGATGGCCTCGAACACCGAGGGGTGTTCGATCTGGGTGGTGATGATATGCCCCTTGGACTTGCTGAGGATGTGCTTCATGGCGACACCCTTGATGGCCATGTTGTTGGCCTCGGAACCGTTTCCGGTGAACACGATGTCCCCGGGTGCCGCATCCAGACAGCGGGCGATGCGCGTCCGGGCCCGCATCAGCTCGTCAAAGGCCCGCTTGCCCAGATAGGTGCTGCTTGACGGGTTGCCGAAGCCGATCTCGCCGCTGTTGTACCGATCGAGAAGGAGGCGGACTTCCGGACGCAGGGGGGTGGTGGCGTTGTAATCCAGGTAGACGTCTCGGGGCTCGTCGACGGTCACCCGGGCGATGGGTTTGCACATATCGTCCACCGAATGGATGGGAATGCCCACCCAGGTGTAGACCGAGTTGAGTCCGTGGGGAAACAGGGCGTCGATGTCGTCCCGGGTGGCTCCGGTGTTGCGCTCGATGTTGGTGTAAAGGGGCCCCACCCGGTTTTTTTCGTAATAGGTATAGGCGAATTCCAGAATGGCGCGGTGCCGTTCCGTCAGCGACGTGCCCGTGCGCCGTGCCATCTGGTTGATGAATGTCTTCACATAATTGTTGAGCATAGCGATACCACCCGATCAGAAAGAATGTGTGTTGTCGGCATCCGGATACAGATGAAAGGGGAAACCCGTTTTCGAATCGGCCATGCCCCGGGCGATCAGCTTGAAATGCTCGTAGGGCATGCCCATGCCCAGGCGATTGCCGTCGTATTCGGCGATCAGCCGGGCCCCCAGGCAGTAGGTGGAGACGTTGATCCGGCCTGTCAGGTAGGGCCGGACGATCAGATCGGAGTTGACCACACGGAGCCCGCCCATGCTGGATTCGACCCGTTCTCCGGTGTGAAACTGGTAGGCCTGGATCAGGCGGGTGAGTTCCACGGGCCGGACACTGAGCACCACCACATCGGGGGTCAGGCCCGGCAGCTCGAAATCGTGGGGGAAAAAGAACACGGCCTTAGTGTCGGCAGGCTGGATGGCCGCCATGCCTGACACGGCCTTCCGGGCCGTTTCCACATCCCGGTACCGGCCGGAATCCTCCGGTCCGAACAGGGCGAACCGGCTGCATCCGGCATCCTTGCAGGCATAGACCCGTCCTTCGGTGAAATCCCGGGGCGAGGGCGGGGCGAAGTGCGGTTCCCCGGCCTGGTTTTTCATCAGATCGGTGTACACCCGGGAGCCGTCCAGGGGCATGGCCCGGTTTTGATCGACCAGGCCGAAGGTGATGGCGGCGGCCACACAACCGATGTTGTCGAGGGTCAGGCAGACGGGGTCGCCCAGGGCGGCCTGGCGGTCCGCCTGGCAGCTGGTCAGGGTGATGCCTCCGGGTTTGAACGCCTCGATGTCGGGCGGGATCCGGACGTCGTCACCCCGGAAAAACGTCACGGCGGTGAGGGGGATCCGAAGACCCGGAACACCCATGTTTTCGATCATGCTCTGGTACAGTGCTTTGAGTTCGGACATGATGACCTCGATGGGGGGTTGAAACCGGAAAACGCTCACGGTTGAAGCGCGGGCGGTGAGTCGTCCCGATTGCGTCGTCGTTAATTCGCGATCACGTTTCATGATCCTAGGGGATTCATGCGATGAATGAAACGAATCTGTTGATGAACGCGTAAAACGTCATCACATGACGGCAAAGAAAAACGTTCGAGTTCAAGGCGTCGCGAATCCCGAAGAATGAGGCGTACTGAGGGTACGCCGCAGTGACGAGGGATGAAGCGCAACGCAGAAATCGGACTTTTTACGAAGCCGTCATCTGTTGATTTGTCGCATCATTATAGTCGTACGGGGCAAAGATTGCAACTGTGGAATGGCAATTGACCCGCCGGCGGCCGAAACAGCCGATCAAGGGCGATCGCATGTCCCGCCGGCGACTCAACCGGAAACGTGAAATACATTTGGTGCGACCTGTCGGGTCCTCGCCGCCGCCCGTTGATATGCAGCCGTTGACGTCAGGGGGGTCAAAAATCGGGCCGGGGGGTTCCGGGGAAGGCGGTGGTCGGTGACAGGGGGGCCCGGATCACGTCCTTGACCCGCATCAACCGGACCCGGGTGTCCCGTTCCCGTTCGTCGAGTTTCATGGCGATGCGTTTCCGGGTCGAAACGATATCGGGGATCAGGATGTATTCCAGGGCATTCACCCGCCTTCGGGTGGCGGTGATCTCCCGGGCCAGGATTCTCACGGCCGCTTCTTTCCCGGCCATATCCACCTCCCGCCGCACCCGTTCCAGAAAAAGCTCCCCGGCCCGGTCCAGGGCCGCCGAGGTCTGGGCGGAACCGTAGCCCGCGGTCGTGTCGCCCGCAATCACCCGGAATACCGGCACCGACAGATTCAAAATGCGCTTCCGGTCGGTGCCGATGCTCAGGGGTGCGGTCGGGGAGATCAGGGCCGCCGAGGCCGTCCGGGGGACCCCGGCCAGGTCGGCCAGGGCCATCATGGCCCCATGGTCCTTTCTCAGACGGCTGATATCCCGGTCATCTTCCTCGATTTGCCGGATCAGGTCGAGCATTACCCGGATCAGTTCATCGAGTTTGTCTTTGAGAAGTTTGTGACCCCGGCGGGCCACCTTTTCCCTTCGTGCAAGCCGGAGCATCTCCATGCGGGTGGCGCTGACAGGCGTGATCATTACAGGCCTCCTTTCGACGGGGGTGCGGCCGGGTGTTCTCCGCCGTCGCCCAGATACCGGGTTGTCAAAACGGGGTCGATGCGTTTGAGTTCGGACCGGGGAAAGGACGACAGAAGGGACCAGCCCAGCGACAGGGTTTCCTCGATGGGGCGGTTGTCCCGTTCGCCCTGGCTGACGTATTGGCGTTCGAAGGCGTCGGCAAAGGCGAAATACCGCCTGTCCGCGTCGGACAGGGCCGATTCGCCCAGGATCACGGCCAGTTCCTGCATCTCCTTGCCCCGGGCGTAGGCCGCGAACAACTGGTTGGACAGGTCCGTGTGGTCCTCCCGGGTCTTGCCCCGGCCGATGCCCTTGTCCTTGAGACGGGACAGGGACGGCAGCACATCCACCGGAGGCTCCACGTTTTTTCGCATCAGCGGTCGGGACAGAATGATCTGGCCTTCGGTGATGTAACCCGTGAGGTCCGGAATCGGATGGGTCTTGTCGTCGTCGGGCATGGTCAGGATGGGAATCAGGGTGATGGAACCCGGCTTGTTCCGGAGCCTGCACGCCCTCTCGAAGATTCCGGCCAGGTCCGTGTACAGGTAGCCCGGGTAGCCCCGCCGCCCCGGTACCTCCTTGCGGGCCGAGGCGATTTCACGCAGGGCCTCGCAGTAGTGGGTCAGGTCCGTGAGGATCACCAGCACGTGCATGTTCCGGACAAAGGCCAGGTATTCCGCCGTGGTCAGGGCCACCCGGGGTGTGGCGATCCGTTCGACGGCCGGATCGTCGGCCAGGTTCAGGTACAGCACGGACCGGGCGGCGGCCCCGCTTTCGGTGAAGGACTCCACGAAATAATCCGCCTCCTCGTGGGTGATGCCCATGGCCCCGAAAACCACGGCGAAGGAGCCCGTTTCGCCCAGAACCCCGGCCTGTCGGGCGATTTGGGCCGCCAGGCTGTTGTGGGGCAATCCGAAGCCCGAAAAAATCGGGAGTTTCTGGCCCCGCACCAGGGGGTTCAGGCCGTCGATGGCCGAAATCCCCGTCTGGATGAACTCGTCGGGGTAGTCCCGGGCAACGGGATTCACCGGCAGGCCGTTGATGTCCATGCGTCGGTCCGGCAGGATTTTCGGTCCCCCGTCCAGGGGACGGCCCAGGCCGTTGAAGGTCCGGCCCAGAATGTCCGGGGACAGGTCCAGGGTGAGGCCCCGGCCTTCGAAGGCCACGGCCGTGGTGGGGACGTCGATGCCGCTGGTCCCTTCGAACACCTGGACCAGGGCCGTGTCGTTTTCCAGCTCGATGACCTGGCCCCGGCGGCGTTCGCCCGAGGCGAGGATCACCTCGGCCAGTTCTCCGTAGGTGACGCCCGAAACCTCACCCACCAGGACCAGGGGGCCGGTGATGCTCCGGATGGTTCGGTATTCATGTCTCATGGCAGGGTGTTTCCTTTGTCCTTTTCAACAAGCGTCTCGATGTCCTGCCGGATCTGTCCGGCGATGGCCGAAAAGGCGGCGCGGTCCGAGGCCCCGGCGGTTCGGGCCCGGTCCATGGCCTCGTCCAGCTTGAGGCTGTCCAGGCATTCGAAGGGCAGGCCTTTGGCCAGGGCCTCGCTCTGGAGCCGGTGACCGCGGACAATCAGATCCGCCAGGAGAAACTGCTTTTCCAGCGGGGTATAGGCATCGTCCGGGTGAAAGGCGTTCTGGTGCAGGAAATCCTCCCGGATCATCCGGGCGGTCTTCATGGTCAGGCGATCGGCGGCGGACAGGGCGTCGACACCCACCAGCCGGACGATTTCCGAGAGTTCCGCCTCGCTTTCGAGGATGCCGAGAAGGGTCTGCCTGACCTGGGGAAAGGCGGGGTCCACGGTGTCGGCCATGAGCCGATTCATGGGCCCCTCGTACAGGGAATAGGACCTCAGCCAGCTGATGGCTGGAAAATGGCGCTGAAAGGCCAGGGTGTCCTCCAGGCTCCAGTAGACCTTGACCACCCGCAAGGTGGCCTGGACCACCGGATCGGACAGGTCCCCCCCGGCGGGCGATACGGCACCGATCACCGACAGGGCGCCTTCGCGCTCCGGCGCGCCCAGGCAGCTGACGCGCCCGGCCCGTTCGTAGAACGCGGCCACCTTGGTGCCCAGGTAGGCGGGATACCCTTCATCTCCGGGCATCTCCTCCAGACGTCCGGAGATTTCCCGCATGGCCTCGGCCCAGCGGGAGGTGGAGTCGGCCAGAAGGGCCACCGAAAAGCCCATGTCCCGGAAATATTCGGCCAGGGTGATGCCCGTGTAGATCGAGGCTTCCCGGGCCGCCACCGGCATGTTGGAGGTGTTGGCGATAAGGATGGTCCGGTTCATCAAAGACTGGCCCGACCGGGGGTCCGTGAGCCGGGGAAACTCCTGCAAGACGTCGGTCATTTCGTTGCCCCGTTCGCCGCAGCCGATGTACACGACGATGTCGGCGTCGGACCATTTGGCCAGCTGGTGCTGCACCACGGTCTTGCCCGAACCGAAGGGGCCGGGAATGCAGGCCGTGCCGCCCCCGGCCAGGGGAAACAGGGTGTCGATGACCCGCTGCCCCGTGGTCAGAAGGGCCTTGGGCGGGCGTTTTTTTGTGACGGGCCGGGGAATCCTGACCGGCCAGACCTGCATCAGGGTGAGGGCCGTGGTGTGACCGTCGTCGTGCCGCACGGTGCCCACCGTGTCCGTGACGGTGAACATGCCGTCTTCGATGGCCGTAAGAAGGCCGCTCACACCCGGGGGCACCATGATCCGGTGGTCGAAAAGATCGGTTTCCCGCACCGTGCCCACGATGTCGCCGGGCCCCACCCGGACGCCGGGCGACAGGGCGGGCGTGAACCGCCACCTTGTGTCACGGCAGAGAGACGCCACCTCGATACCCCGGGGGATGTAATCCCCGCTCTGTTTCATCATCACATCCAGCGGCCGCTGAATCCCGTCGAAGACGGCGCCGATCAGGCCCGGCCCCAGTTCCGCAGACAGGGGTCGCCCTGCGGGAACGACAGGCTCCCCCGTTCCAACGCCCGCCGTGTCTTCGTAGACCTGGATGGAGGCGACGTCTCCCTTGAGTTCGATGATCTCCCCCAGCAGTCGGAGGCGTCCCACCCGGACCCCGTCGTACATGCGGGCGCCGGACATGTTTGCCGCCAGAACCAGCGGCCCCGACACTTTGGTGATGATGCCGTTCATACGCTTCCTTTTCCCGAGGGCGGCCCGGACAGTCCGTACCGCCGTGATGGGCCGGGATCAGCCCGGGTTGAATCCGATGGCCCGGAACGCCAGATCCCTGAGCCGGTTTGTCGAAAAAGACCGGCCGCCGTCCGGGTCCGGAAGGGCCGTGACGGCCGCGTCCGTCCGGGCCATGATTGCCTCGGCCGTGTCCTGGACCGCCCGGAGCAGGTCGTCGGTGATCAGGATCACCCGGTGGCCTGCATCGGCCAGGTCCACAAGGGCGTGACGGGCTACTTCGGGCTCGTCGGTGATCACCGTGACGGCACCCAGGGCTCTGTAGGGGCGGACCGCCTCCCGGGGGCCGATGACGGCCAGTGGTTTTTCCGTTTCGTTCATGCCGTTTCTCCCGCAAGTACCGAAAGCCGCTCGGTCAGGGTCTCCCGGGGCAGAAAATGGGTGATCGCGGCCATGATCATTCCCAGAAGGGTCAGTTCCCGTTCCACGGCGCACACATGGACGTACACGGCCGTCACACCCGCGATATCGAAGCGGTGGGGATCGAGAAAGGCCGTCAACACACGGTCCTCCTCACGTTCCAGGGCCAGAAGGGCCCGGGGATGGGACCTGAGGGCGGCCCCCAGGGCGGCGTAGTCGGGGTCTTTCTCGATTTCCCCGATCAACGGGTCCGGATCGGAACAGGCCGACAGGAACCGCGCAGGCGGGAGGCGTCCGCCCGGCATGAACAGCCGGGACAGAAGGGCCGGATGGTCGAACCGATCGCGGCGGGCAAAGGCACGGATGTTGGCCAGATCCACCCGGCGGGTCCAGTACCCGTAAAGGACCGGCTGTTTCAGGGCGGTGCAGAACGAAAGGGCCGCCTCGTGCATGGCACGGTCCAGCACCAGATCCGGGAGAGCCGGTTGTCTGTGGGTGAAATAGTCCTCGATGGCCCGGACGGCGGCGTCGGCCAGGGGTCCGGGCAGTTCCCCGTAAGCCTCCCGTCGGACGACGTCCGAGAGCACATGGGGCGGCAGAACACCCCAGGGCACCATAAGATCGCTGTTGTCCGCGTCGAAGAGGGCGTCTTTGAGGGCGATCTTCAGGTTGTGGATGTCGTGGGGCAGGGCGATCAGACGGGGCAGGTCGTCCCAGGCGGTGTGGGCCGTGACGAACGCGTACAGGTCGCTTCGTCGACGGTCCAGGCGCGTCCGGATATCCTCGCTTCGGCCGTCGGGGTCGTCGTACATCGTGCCCGAAAGAGCACGGGCGGCCTCGTCTTCGGTCCGGGCCCGGAGAAGACGGTCCAGGATGTCCCGGGTCAGCCCCCGGGCTTCGCGGGCCCTCAACGCGGCGGTGAGGAAGATATCCCGGGTGTCGGTCCATCGAAGCATCATGGTTCACCTTCAGGCGCCGGATCGTTTCCGGCCGGGAACAATGTCGACAGAACGGTTTCCAGGTGACGGTCCAAAAGGGTCCGGAGGGCCTGGTCCAGGGTGCCGTTGAACGTCACCGCGCCGTCCGTGAGTCGCAGGCCCCCGCCCATATCCTCGGGCGACGCCGACAGGGTCAGGTGTCCGGCACGGCCGGTCTTTTCTTCGACGGCCCGGTTGAGACGGGCCAACAGATCCGGCCCAAGCCGATCGATATCCCGGGCCGACACCTGAACCTCTTCCCGGCCGGTGCGGGTGCCCCGGGCCGCCATGGCTTCGAGAAATCGACGGTAAAGATTCGGATCGTCGGTCAGCACGGCGGCGCAGCGGGCCACAATCCGGTCGAGAATCTCCCGACGCCGTGTCAGCCGGTCGTTGCGCAGGGCCACCTCGGCAAGGGCTGCGATGCGTGTGGATTCGGCCTCGATCGCCTGGTCGAGGTCCTGTTTCAGGGCCTTTCGGTGTTGCGTTGCTTCGCGGTCGTGGTCACGGCTCAGCTCCCGGGCCTGTTGGTCGGCGGCCGCCTCGATCTCCCGGACGCGACGATCCGCGTCCTCCAGAATTTTTTCCGCTACGGTGGATACCATGATCTCTCTCCGGGCCCTCAGACCAGCCGAATGCCGTTCAGCATGAAAAAAGTGGTCAAGAGGCCCAAAACGGCGTAGGTCTCCACCATGGCCGCGAAGATCACCGCTTTCATCGCCTGATCGGCGTGACGGGCCACCACATGGACCCCGGCCGTGCAGACCCGGCCCTGGTGAATGGCCGAGATCAGGCCGGTGACGGCCATGGGCAGGCAGGCAAGGAGCATTTCCAGGCCCTGGATCGTAGTGGGAGTATGGACCGTCTCCCCGATCAGCCCCAGCCGGATCATCACCAGAAAAGCCCCGATAAATCCGTAGAACCCCTGGGTTCCCGGCAACACCACCAGCAGAAAAAGGGCGCCGAATTTTTCCGGGTCTTCCCGGAGGACCCCCGCCGCCGCCTGACCGGTCATGCCGATGCCGATGATCGATCCGATGCCCGCCATGAACGCCGAAAGACCGCCTCCGGCAATGGCCAGCGAAAGCCCCAGTTGCATGCCCTGTTCCATGATTGCCTCCTTCTCAGTCCCTGATATCGATGTACTGCACGTTTTCGGACAGGGGGGCGAAGGGCTCGCCGCCCCCTTCGAAAAATTTCGAAAAGAATTCCACATACTGAAGGCGAAGGGTGTGAACGCATCCGCCCAGAAGGTTGATGGAAAGATTCAGAAGATGTCCGGCCGTCAGCACCAAAACCGTCAGGCCCAGGCCCACCACCGGGATATCCCGCATGTAAAAGGCGATGGTGTTCACCGCCATGGCGATGCCCGCGGTGACCATGCCCAGGGCCATCAGCCGGATGTACGAGAGAATGTCCCCCACATAGGAAAAAAAACCTCGCAGAACCAGAAGCTTTAAAAGGCCGATCACGACCCGGAAAAACAGGGACGATTCGTCCCGGGCCCCGAATCCCGTGATCACAAGGGCCATGGCGGCGACCACGCTCCAGGCCGGGGCGACCAGGCTTGCGGGCAGGGGCGGAACCGTTTTTTCGTATAGGCCCGTGGCGATGCAGGCGGGGGTTGCGAAAAAGAGGATCAACAGGGCGCCGAGCATCACAAGCCAGGCGGCGTGATCGAAAAGGGCGTCCGCCGGACGGTGTCGCCGCAGATCCGATACGCATCCCAGCACCAGCCCCGTGGCCACATGGACGAGGCCCAGCAGCAGCACCAGCCTGAAAAAGGTCATGGGCTCGGTCATGGGGTCGAACCACATCAGGTGGTCCCGAACGGTTTGGAGGCGTTGGGCGTTGATAAAGGGAAGCTCCGTCCGGAACAGGTCGCCGAAGATGCCGCCGGTCAAAAGTCCCGCCGGAATGGTGCACACGCCGCCCCAGAACACGATCCACCAGAGGTCCCGGCCCTTCTTGAAGCGGGACAGGCCCGCAAGGGCCAGAAGGACGAGGATCAGGCCGTAGCCCGCATCGGTTAGGGTGATGCCGAAAAAGACGGCGAAGAAGATCGACAGAACCGGACTGGGGTCCAGGCTGTCCGGGGCCGGGTGGCCGTAGAGCCGGGTGATTGCCTGGAAGGGGGCGAACACGGGGCGGTTTTCGAGGGCCACCGGGGGCGCCTCCCCGGGACCGGGACGGACGATGTCCACGGACAGGGTGTCGAAGGAGGACACCAGGGCATTCAGGTCGGCCAACCGGTCGGAGCGGACCCAGCCGGTGATCAGAAAGGCGTTGGCCGAGGTCAGCCAGGTTTCGAAGATCCGGCTTCGGCGGTTGAGGGTGCCGTAATGACGAAGCAGGGCCTTAAGGCGGGTCGCATCCTGGGCCCGCCGGGAGAGGGCGTCGTCGACGGCGGCAAGAGCACGGCCCATCGCCGTGAGACGGCGGCGGTTGCGGGCGAAGCGCAGGGCCGGGGACTCGGGGGTTTGCGTCAGAGGGCAGGGCGAAAAATCCGCCGCCGTGAGAAGGTCCCGGGCCGGGTCCCTGTCCTTGGCGTGAAAGGCGCACAAAACGATGCGCCGCCTTTGGTTTCCGCCCAGGAAGGCCACATCCAGGGGGCCGTCAGGCTGAAGGGCCTGAACCTTTGATGCGGGCACCGTGCCCAGAGCCAGGGTCCAGGATCCGTGGTCGCCCAGGGTGTTCAGAGGCACAGTCACCGTGTTCCAGAACGCCAGGGCCGCCTGGTCGGCCAGACAGGCCTCCCGCTTGGCGACAAGGGCCTCGCGTTTCGAAAAAAGGGCCCGGCAGGTGTTCACCAGGGTGTCCGGGCTGGTGCGGGTGATCAGGGTGTCGAACTCCCGCCGGCCGATCGATCGGGGCGGGGACAGGAGGCTGCGGACAAGGGAGGGTTCTCGCCGCCAGGGGGAAAGGCTTTGGTGGGCGTCCTTCAGACGGCTGAACAGTTGGGACGCCCCGAAGGTGTCCATGGGGGCGGGCGATCTGGAAAAGACGCCGGGTGCCTGGTCGGTCAGCTCGCACAGATGAATCAGGGCCCGACGTTGAAGCGCCTCGGAAAATCTCTCGCATTCCGAGAGATGCCCTGCGATCAAAACCTTCGTCATCGGGCTGATTCCCATGGCATCCTCACTCAAGAAGGGTTTGGATCATCAGGCGGATCACCTCGTTTTCATGGTCGGCACCATGTTTTTCAAGGAGTCGGACCTGCCGGTCATGGCGTTGTGTCTGTCGGTCAAGGAGGGCTTGAACCCTTTCGCGGGCCAGATCCGGAAGATGCTCGCGCCGGAGCAGGAACGAATCGTCCATCTCCCGCAGGGTGTTCAGGTGGGATTCTCCAAGGGCCCGAAGTTTTTCTTCGGCCGCGGCTTCGGCCCGGCTGATCCGCTGGGCGGCGACGGTTTCGGCATGTCGGATGCGTTCGATAAGACCGTGGGTCATGGCAGTTCCTCGGGATTCCAACACGATGACCGTCAGAATAACAGGAAGCCCCGCCTTCGTCAAACCTTTCGGTCGAAGGCGGGGACGGTTCAGTCTCAGGGATTGGTGAATCGGGATCGGCGTCGTTCGATATCGTTTTTCAATCGGCGGGCCATGGACCGGTCCCTCCGGTGCCGAGGCTCAGCGCCCCCCGCTCGCCCGTGTCCGACGAGGAGAGGATCAGGATCCGATCGTCCTTGCTCCGGCCGAACATCCCGGTCGCCAGGCAGACGGCGACACCGGGGCCGGCGGCGCCGGTGTCGCCCACGTTCCTGGCCGGGTAGAACGGTTCTTTGTGCCCCGGAACGTTGAGCAGGGCCCGGGTCTGGACCATGCTCCATTCGGCGAAACGGCAGGGTTCGCCATTGACGTCGGTGAACACGGCGGCGATGTGGGACGGGTTGTCGGAATCCAGCGCCCCTGTGACGGCCTGGGCCAGGCCGGCTCCCAGGGCCGGTTTTCCCGGGGCCAGGGGGAAGGATTCACGGGCCGTGGCCGCGGCGTGAATCAGACCGTGGATCGTGGCCTTTCGTTTGCGGGCGGCCTCTGTTTTCTCCACAAGAAAGGCCGAGGCGGCTTCTCCCGGAATCAGGCCGTCGGGGTTGAGGGCCGTTCTCAGACGTTCATGGGCATTCAGGCGGGACAGATCGTCAAAATTGATCAGGCTGTCCGCCCCGGCGATGACGGCCCGGTCGATGTCTCCCCGCGTGACGGCGTCGGACAGGGCAACGAGCATGCCGGCATGGCCCGAGACAATCAGCTGCAGGGGCGTTTCACCGGAAAAAGGCCAGGCGTCGATGGCGCGCAGGCGCTCGCGGAGGCTTTCTTCGTCAAACGGGCCGCGGCCCGGATCAGGCAGGGCCAGATAAAACCGGGTTCCGGCAAGGGTTGTGTCGTCGAGCCCGGCATCGGCTTTCAGATCCGACAGGGCCATGGCAAGAAGGGTCACGATGCGTGAGTCCCGGTCGTCGAGATCGCCGCCCAAAACCGGGTGCCCGGTGACCAGCCCGTCGTCGATATCCTCGAAGCCTGCCGGGTTCGGCACGTAAAAATTCCGAAGCTTGGTCGATCGCTTCAACCCGGCCCGGATCGAGGCGCAGGCGGTTTTGTAATCATGGCCCACGGCCGTGACCAGGCCCAGGCCGCTGACGCACCAGGGGGGCGTCGGATGCTCAGGCGTTTTCATAGACGTGAACCTGTTTGAGGCGGGTGAGCGGTTCGGGTCCCGCATAGGAGGACCGGAACACCATGATCAGCCGGTTCTCATCCGGTTCGATGATCAGCGTGTCGAAAACGGGTTGGGGTTTCCAGGTCTGGTGCTCGAAGATGTAGGCCGTCACAAGATGAAGACGCGGCAGGGAGAAACGCACGAGCTCAGCTTCGGGATGGAGGTTCTTCAGCACCACCTTTTCGTTGCCGTCGAGGAAGGGCCTTGCGATCAGATCCTCCGGTGCGGCGTTGTAAAAGCGCGGATCAAAATCTTCGGGAAGCAGGGGACGGCGGTGGCGCTCCCAGGCCGCGTCAAAGGTGCCGCAACGTCCGGCCCTGGGTTCCCAGGCGGGTGCGACAAACCCGAATCCTGCCGGTTCGGGTTTGTCGTTCCATCGTTTCATGGGCCGTCTGGGGTCTTCGATGTTGGGCAGTGTGAGACCGTCAATGGCTTTTTTCTTCCGGCTCAGCCGGAACCCTGTGCCCACGGGGTTTTTTCGGCACACGCCCCATTTCTTTTCATTGTTGTGAAACCGGTCCTCCCCCCCGAAGGCCCGCTCGTACACCAGGGGCATGGTGATAAACGGACAGGCCCGGGAGGCGCTGATCAGGCCCATGCCGACCTGCCAGAACCGATCGCCGCGCACGGACAGGGTTTTCGACACACGACCCACCGCAAGCCGCACGCCGAGCCGGGTCACCGGCCGGCCTCCCGGCGCGTAGGCCTTCCCGTTCAGCACGATATCCGTTCCCGTCTTCTCGAGCGCCAGATCCGAGGCATAACAAAGGCTGCTTGCCGTCACCTCCCCCCGGTACTCGTCCGCGAGACAAATCGGCACCTGCTCATCGGCAAGCGCAACCTCACCGTCCGCACCAAAACGAAACGTGGCCTTGACCACCGTAAGCGCCACGGGATTCCCCTCCCGGTCCTGAACCGGAAAGGTATCGGCGATGTAAGGAGTTTTGTTGTGGGTCAGGGTCATAAAATCAACGAAACAACTATTTCAACCACGTTGAAAGAGACCAAAAGCAGGCTCACATCCCCATCCGGATATCGTTTTGAATCCCCGCAAATCTGAACGTCCCTCAATGAATCGGTTTGATCGGAAGGGATTTTCCTTCGTAGATGGTGTCATTGAGTATAATTTCTGGGTTTTGAAACAGAGTGACATAATCAAATATAGCACCCTCAAGTTTTGTATCTCTTAATATTATTTTTCTAACTATTGTTGATTTTGAAAAATCAGCATTAGTCAAATCTGAATGCCCTAAATTCAAACCGTTTAAACTTGAGTCGATAAATCGTGCATTTTTTAGATTTGCATCCTGAGCATCCAGTAATTCTATATTTGATTTTGAAAAATCAGCATTTTCAAGATCAGCGTCCCCCATTGATACAAAATCAAACCGGCATCCGCTGAAATTGATGTCTTTTGCTTTGGCATCTTCAAAATCAGGATTACTCCATAATCGTCCTTTCAGAGTTGAACCTGAAAAATTTGCTCTGGTTAAAATACATTGACTAAAGCTGGATGATTCCAGGATGTCGCCCTGCATTTTCGTGTCTGTGAGATCGGAACCGATGAAATTGGAGTCGTTTACGACTATTTCAAGGAATGTGCTTTTTTGAATCCGGCAAAATTGGATTTCTGATTTATAAAACCCCGCTGATTTCATTTCAACATTATTCAGATTGGTTTTATATAGCGTTGTTTTTTCAAAATACGGCAATTCAAACGAAGAACCTTCCAGGTTGGAACTTTCCATATTGCACTCTAATGCTTTTATTCTGAAAAGTTTGGAATTCTTGATTACAATCCCTTCCATCTCGCATTCTGCAAAAACGGTTCGTTCAAATAACGAACCGGATAAGTCGGTATTTTTCAAATTGCATTTTTTAAACAGTGTTTTGGTTAAAACAGCGTTTTTTAAATTCGCACCGGTAAGTTCGGCACCGCTGATTGACACGCCGCTCAAATCCGCCCCTTCCAGGTCCACAGTCTTACCGGCATACATCTTATTAAACACAGTTGAACTCAGTTTTAGCGTTGTTAAGGCTTTATTGTCCATTTCACTTCCCTTTCTATCCGATAGACCACTGTTGCAGGCTGTTAAACAGATAACAAACCCTATACAAAAATATCGTTTAATAACCGCACACATTGGGATTTTTCCTTTTTTTAAAATCAGGCTCTGTTTTAAATTCAATGATCAAGCCTTCAAACGGGTCATATTTTGCCTTAAGAAGTTTTGGTTCATAATCTGAAAAAAATGCTTTCGTTTTTTCAATCGCATTGATGGTTCTTATTTTTCCTTCTTCATATAAATCCTTACTCTGGGCTATGACGTTCTTTGTGATTTTTATCTCGCGGTCCCAAGCATCATTGTCTGAAAACAAATATCGCATAAAGGTCATACTTTGATTGCTTTTTGCTGATATCATTAACTTTGTATATATTTTTTTAATTACCGTCTGAGATATCCTTATCCAAAATGGTTTTCCATTTTCTGGTACTTCATGAACCGTGTCAACAGAAGAGTTTTTAACTAGTTTTGCAAGGTTTCCCAACTCATAATTGGCATACTTAACTGTTGTTGGGAATTCCATATGATTGTATCGAATGAAGGGTTTTCTGCTGATGATATCAATTAAATCATACTTATCCAAATCACCAAAAATTATTTTATTATCAACCCCCTCCAACACCATATCATCCGTCATCACGCCCCATTCTTCACACAAGGGACCTTTTCGGGGCTTTGAGGGAAGGGCACGGGAATCGCTGACAACGACCGTTTGTATCCTGACCTTGCCGTCTTCGAAGGTTAAGACATTGCCCCCGGGCTTATGGCGGGCCGGAGGTTTTTTCATCATCTTACTTATTGGCATCTTGCAGTCCGGACATGTCGAACCCTTTATTTTTAACGTTTTTTTCTTGTCGTCAATGGTGAAAAGAGACCGGCCGTCGTGGTAATACCCTGTTTTATATTTTTGGTGTTTTTTGGGGTCGCAGCCACAGATTTTGGGAGCACCGGGCAGATATTTGGGGAGGGGGCCCGCGCTGCTGCTGACCATGACGATGTGCTTCGGGTCAACCGCTCCCGTATCCATGATTTCACCGGCGGACAGAAGACGCACCTTGTCGGGTCTTGAGTCTTTTACCTCCATGACAATATTTCGATGGCTGTGTCCGCTGACGATCATATTCAGACGCCCCTGTTCAACCGCTCTCAAGATGTGAATCCGGGCTTCGTCAAAACTTCCGTACTGAAGCTGACCATCATCCCATCCATAGATATTTTCCAGTTCCCACTCGGACACATCGTCCTTGGGGCAGATGGCGGTGGCGTGCATAAACAGGATTTTTATTTTTTCAAAATGGCTGTTGACCCAGGCCCAGTAAATCGAATAATTCCTGATCAGAAACGGAGCCTGAAAGAAATTCTTTTTGTATTCCCTGCCGTTTTCGGTGTCGACCATTTTCCCGAAATCCATTTTGTCCTTGAACAGGTTGGCCGCATGATGAAGCCCGCCGGAGCCTTTGAGTACAGACATTTTAATGTCTGATGTGCATCCCCAATCCACCATGAAAAGACTCTGTTTGCCAAGATCCACAACAAAATCCGCAAAGGGATTAATAAAATACGAATACCATTGAACACAGGAAATATGTTCAAATCCGTCAGCAAGAAATTCGACAGGGCTGTTGTATCCAGGCCCCAGACTGAGCCCTGATTCATTTAGAGGTTTGATTTTTTCAAGGAAATCATGGCGTCCGAACATCAGCGCGGATTCGTAACGGGTCAGATTCTGGTCATAGACGCCATTCCACAGTGTGCCTCCCAAAGGCCATGGGGACATGGCGTATTTCACGTAATCATGGTTGCCAAGTACGGTGAAGATCGGTTTTCCGATGTCGTCATATAAGGACAGGAGAACCTGATAGAACAAAAACCAGTTCCGGTCTTTTTCATGCTTATTGTAAGGAACGTTGAGGGACGACCAGGTCTTTCCGGGTTTTTCAGGGGTCTTTTTAAATGTCTGCGTTGTATGAAGGCCCCGGTTGTAATCCACCAGATCCCCGGTGACCACCAGGCAATCCGCGCCTTTTTCAAACAGGCCCCTGCATATGTCCTTGAAGTAAGCGTTGAAGTTTGCCACCTTGTTTTTAAGGGGCGCATGGAGTTCGTTATCGGCAACGATGCGCCGGTTGGCATCAAACGTTAAATGTTCACCGCAGTTCGCTTTGACTTCAATCACCGAGGCCTCGGACTGGGCGTACACATCCATGCGGGTGTCGAGATGAATATCGGTGATGTGGCCGATATTGAATTCGTTTTTGGATGATCTGTACACAGGCGCGTATATCGAAACCCTGATGTCTTCGGCTGAATCGGCCTCAGGCCCTTTACCGAAGTCCGAAAGCTTCATTTTCAAGGCGCCATAGGGCGTGCCGTCTTCCGTAAAAACAATGTCGGGCAATTTGCTTTTAAGGTAACCACGAATGACTTTCGCTATGCTGGGTCTTTGATCAATCTCAAGCATGGCCTCTTTTTCAAGCCATATGACATTATAGAGATTGTTTTCGATAAGCGGTTCATGGGCCAGATTGACTGCGATTTTAAAAATATGCTCATACCCTTTTTCTTTGTATGATTTCATCACCCAGTCAAACACATTGGACATGCACAGTTTCAATTCAAATTGTGTGTCTGAAACGTCACACCCGTCAGTTCCCAATCCGAAGGTGTCCTCAGTCCAGGTGAAACATTTTGATACTTTGACCAGATTTTCAACCGGTATCGGGAAATGATTCTTGAGAAAATAGTTTTGAAAGATTGAAAGTCTCCGGGAAGAATAATGACTGGGGATATCTTTTTGGCTCCATGACGTCAGTCTGACATGGTAAGCCACTTCGTCCGGTTCAAGACGGCTTTTTTTTGTGAGGATGATCATTTCAAGCCAGGCTGACCCGTCGGCCCTTGTCCTCACGATGGCGGGATACCCGAGGGCCGGTGTCAAAATGATCGCCTGCACGGATTTCAATTCAATACGATGTTTTTTGTTGATTGATAGTTTAACGGTATCTTTCAGACCTGCATCGCTCATGAGGTTCTACGATTCTTTTTTTTGAGTGGTTATTGATTTGTTCTCAACGGTCAGGGTCACTGAATCTTGATCCGACACATGAAACATCTGGCCCCGTGACATCACGGTTTTTCTTTCTTTTTTCCCATCAACGTCGACGTCAAGCACCATTCCCTCCATGGGTTCGCCAAAGGGGCCGATCACTTCAATCTCCACCTTCCCCTGCTCCGGGATCACCGGGGTTTCATCGACAATGGTCTGAACCAAAGGCGGCTGCATCAGGGGGGTGGGCGGGGTGTTTTTGGTGTTGTGGACCATCAGGTCGCCTGCCCGGACCACGCCCTTGCCTTCGACGCTGACGTCGAAGGAGAAGCTGACGAACTCGGCCTTGCCGGCGGTGGTGCCGGAGGAGACGCCTTTTTTGTCTCCGGCCTCGTCGCCGGTGGTTTTGCTGAAGAAGGACTGTTCGTGGCCCAGGGGTTGGCCGTCGGCTGTGACCGAGCGCGCCCCGCCTTCAAGATCGGCGGATTTGCCGATGTTGGGATAGGGGATGGGGACGACCGGCGGCCCGCACTGGGTCAGGCAGATGTCGGGCATGGCCACGGAGGTTCCTTCGCTTTTTTTGTGGACCACGGTGCGCTGGTTGACGGCGACGGTTGCGCCCATAATGCTTCTCCTTTTCCTGGTTCATGATCGCTTGTTTCAATTCAACTCCACAGAACTGCCCTTGATTTTGTTGGTGTTGGCGGCGCGGGACACGATGTCTGTGCCTTTGATGATGATTTTGCCTTTGTGGGTCAGGGTGATGCTGCCGGTACCGCACCTAAGGACAAGTTCCTCCTTCGCCTGGAAGGTGATTTTTTCCCCGTCCACCAGGACCTCGGGATTATCCTGGGGACCGGCCTCGGAGGACTCGATCGCAAGGGCCACCATGTCGTCAATCAGGTTTTCCAGAACACCGACGATGATGGGCAAGGCGGGATCACCGTTTTCGAAAACAAGCAAGACGCTTCGACCAATGCTTTCTTTTCCGGCGAGCAGGCTCCGGTCCACGCTTGCAATCAGCCGGGCGGGTACGGGCGACTGGCCCTCGCACTGAACCATGATTGTCGCCGGATTGGCTGTGGGGCAGATCTGTCCGACCTTCGGCTGCACGGCGGCCATGGGTGAGCGGTTCCGGTCGAACCGGATCTCCGGGGCGTACCGGGTCATGCGATGACCTCACGGGAGGGGCGATTTGCAGGCTCGGCGTCCCGGACCGGGTCGGGGATCGGCTTTCCCCGGTCATACCAGAGCCCTTCGACAAAACCGTCCGGGTTGCCGATCAGGCGGGCCCCCATGGCGCCGATGGCCCGCTGTTGGTCCGCAACGGGCATGCGGGTGTCAAAGGGAATGTCGATGCCGTAGCGGATCACGAGTTCCTCGCAGGCCAGATTGCGGATGAGGTCGGGGCTGTCCGGGTCGCTCAGGTTTTCCAGAAGTCGTTCCGGAGAATAAAGCCGGCCGTTCCGGTAGCGCATTTCGGGATCGAATCGAAACCGCTTGTCCCGCCACCAGCGGCCCCAGTCTTCCGGCTGCCTGGAGATGCGGCGGATGCGTTGTCCCGGCTTTTCACCCGTTGGGTACAACAGACCCTGTTCCCAATGCTTACGCTCATCGTCGAGAAGGTCGTCGGGATCGGGGACAAACACCGCCTCGTCAAGCCCGGCGCCGGTGATCAGGTTCAGAGACAGGGCGGCCATGCCGGCCAGATCGGGATGATCGAGGCAGGCCGTCAGTTCCGGGATCGCCGCCACGTTGCCCAGAAGGCCCAGGCCGAGCACATGGTCCCTGGACAGGCTGGTCCGGGTCAGGGAAAAAAGCAGGGCCTCCAGATCGGTCCGGGCCCCGCATAAGCCCAGAAACAGGCCCCGGCTTCCGGTGTCGGTCACGGCCATGGCCTCGTGAAGGGTCTTGCGTTCGCCCATGCGGACAAGGGCAAACATCGCCGCATCGACCACGTCTGCGTGGGTGCTGTGCAGAAAGGGCCGAAGGGCCGAGGCCCCGCCGGAGGGCCGGAGCCGTCCCAGGGCATGGAGGATGACCGCGGCCGTTTCCCGGTCCTCGGCATGGACGGTCAGAAGGTCAAACAGGTCTCGGGCGACATCGATCCGTCGAACGGCGATGATGCGTGCCGCCAGCCGGATGGGGCCGGGGCCGCGTTCCAGTAAAAAACGGATGCATTCGTCGTTCAAAGAATCCGGAAGATCGGCGCACAAGGCGTCACCGGCCGCCCTCAGGGTGGAGGCGTCCGTAAGATCCATGGCGTCCAGAGCGGTCCTGAGCCCGTCCATCCGGCCCAGCCTGCACATCACCCGCAGGGCGCCGTAGCGTTCTCCGTCATCTCCGGCCTTGATTTGCCGCTCGCAGATCAAAAGGGCCTCCTCTCCCCCGATGACCTGGGCGTCGATGTGGGGCTCACAGCGCTGCTCCAGGTCGGCCCGGGCGGCCCATGGCCGTCCGGGCTGATCAGGCCATGCGCAACGCCGGTCATAGAGCATGGACAGCTCTTCAAGGTGCTCCATGTACAAACTGCGGTGCAGGTCTCTGGTGTGATGCGTTGACGTCATGGCGAACCCTCTCCTTTCATCGGTCGATCATCAGTTGCCCGAAATGGCCTGGCCCCTGGTGACCAGTTTGCCGCCGGCGCTGATCGTGATATCCACTCCGGAAATCTGGATTTTACCGTCTTTTTTCATGATGATGGCGGCCTGGCCGCATTCAAAGGTGATCTGATCCTGACTGCTGATCACGGTTTTGGTCCCCACCATCAACGACAGGTCTTTGCCGATGCTGATGCCGGTTTTTTCTCCCACATCGAGGGTCAAGTTCTTGCCGATGGTTTCGGTGTGGTTTCTTCCGATATCCTCGGTCCGGTTTTCAGAGACGCTCAGCGTCAGATTCTTGCCCACGTTGAGGGTTGAGTCATCTCCGATCCGTTCCGTGCGTTTCTTGCCGACGGCAACGGTTTTGTCCTCTCCCACCCGTTCATCGGAATTCTTTCCGATGCTGTGGGTGCTGTTTTCTCCGATGGATTCGGTATGGTTCTTGGTAACCGTGATATCCTTGTTGTTACCGATGCTTTCCTTCTGGTCGTTGGCGACGGTTTTGCTGCGGTCGTTTCCGACGTCGAGTGTTTCGTCGCGGCCGACGGTCTGGGATTTGTCGTTTAAGATCTCGATTCTCCAGTCTTTTTCGCCGTGGAGGTAGATTTCCTCTTCGTCTTTTTTGTCGTCGAAGCGCAGTTCGTTGAAGCCGCCGCCGCCGGGGGTGGATTCGGTTTTGATGGTGGTTTTGGTTTTTTCATCGGGCAGGGCGTAAGGCGGCGTGTTGCGGCCGTTGTAGACCGCGCCGGTGATGAGGGGGCGGTCCGGGTCGCCGTCGATGAAGCTGACGATCACCTCCTGGCCGATGCGGGGGATGAACAGGGCGCCCCAGCCTGAGCCTGCGAAGGACTGGGCCACGCGCATCCAGCAGCTGGTCTTGTCCGTGGGGGCCTCGGTGTTGCGGTCCCAGTGGAACCTTACCTTGATGCGGCCGTAGGAGTCGGTGAAGATTTCTTCGGTATCGGGGCCGGTGACCACGGCGGTCTGGACGCCAAAGACCGAAGGCTTTTTCATGGCCGGGGGACGGTAGGTGGTCTCTGAGGGGATGCAGGTGAAGGTGTTGCCGTAGGTGTTGCCCTCGTTGGCTTCGGCCAGTTCCCGGAGTGCCTGGGGCTGTTTGCCCTGGTGATGGACCGACAGCAGGGTGTACTCGATGGCCGTGTCGGCGTTGGGGTGGTCGGTCAGGGTGAAGCGGTGGCCGGGAACGAATCGTTTGCAAACGCTTTCACCCGCCATGGTCAGCCGGGTGTGGGTGTGGCGCTCGAGCAGGACCCGGGCCAGGCGGCCGCCGGTGGTTTCATCGGCCAGATAGCCGGGGTAGTCGTAGCGGGCCAGGTCGTCGCAGCGGTCCGAGACGGCCCGGGACCGTGGCTGGTACGAGGGTTTTTCGAAATGATAGTCGGCAAGATCGATGCGTCCCGTGGTCACGGCATCCTTGACGTCAAACACCGTCACAGGCTCGTCGGCGTCGATCAGCTGGCCTTTGGGTGAAAAGTGAATCCGGGGGATGCCGGGTACGGGTCTGTGACAGAGGTAGGAATCCCCCATGATCAGAAGATGGGCCGAGTCCGTGAACTCGTAATAATAAAACATCCCTTCCTCGGCTATCAGACGCCGGATGAAGTCGAGGCCGGTTTCCCGGTACTGCACGCAGTACTCCCGGGGGGCATAGGCCTCGTGGAGCCGGAACTCGACCTGGCTGGACAGGATGCCGCCGGTTTTCAGCACCTCGGCGATGATGTCGGGTACGGTGGTGTTCTGGAAGATTCGAACGTCCTGGATCAGACCGAGACGATAAAGATAAGGCATGATTCCGATCCGGTACAGGTAATGGCGTCCGCGTTCCTCAAGCTCTTCCATGGCAGCGACCATGCCGTGAATATACCGGTTTTCCTTGCGGCCCAGGAGGGTCAGGACGGCGTCCTCGCCCAGATAGTCACGGATGGTCAGACGCCGCTGGCTGACCAGGGTGACCGTGGCCGAGAAATCCTCGAACAGGGCTTCCCGGATGTCGATGGCGTAGACGTCCATGGCCTCCCCGGCAAGGGTCAGGTCAAACTGCCGCAATGTGTTGAACAAAGATAAGTCCATGATCGCTGTCACCTCCGCGCTGGGGTTTTGGGTTGAATCGGTTTTGCCTTTCGTGACCGTATTTGTGAGCGGACGGAATCGGCTTCGGGTACTGGCTTTGTGAACGGGCACGATGGGGCCGGGGTCGTCGGGGAGTCTGTCATCGGATCTGCTCCGCATCGTCGGTCTCGGGGGTCGGCTCGGCAAGAATGATGTGGCCGTCGGGCGAAACGCCAAGGGTCAGGGCCTCGGGCCGATGGTTTCGGGCCATGGTCTCCAGGATTTTTTGGGACAACAGGGGCAGGACGCTGCCGGACAGGATATGGTCGATGTTCCGGGCCCCGGTTTCCACTTCCAGGCAGCGGGCGGCGATCCGTTCGATGACGGCCTCGTCGATCCGAAGGGTCAGGCCGTGGGCTTCGGCCGTGCGCCGGGTGGCCCGCCCGATTTTCATGCGGACGATATCGGCCATGATGGTCGAATCAAGGGGCCGGAAGGGGACGATGGTCATGCGTGCCAGAAGGGCCGGTTTGAAATGGCTGCTGAGTTCGGGCCGGATGGCGGCAACGAGATCGTCGGAACCCATGGCCGGATCGGCGGCCAGGGCCTCGGCGATGCGGTCGGCGGCCAGGTTGCTGGTCATGAAGATCACGGTGTTCTTGAAATTGATGTTCCGCCCCTCGCCGTCGGCCAGCATGCCTTTGTCAAAGACCTGGTAAAACAGGTTCATCACGTCCGGGTTGGCCTTTTCCGCCTCGTCGAGCAGGACCACGGAATAAGGCCGCCGGCGCACGGCTTCGGTCAGGAGGCCCCCTTCGCCGAACCCCACATAACCGGGGGGTGATCCGATCAGGCGGCTGACCGTGTGCTTTTCCTGGAACTCACTCATGTTTACCGTCACGGTGAACCTCTCGCCGCCGAACAGAAGCTCGGCCATGGCAAGGCCCGTTTCGGTTTTGCCCACCCCGCTGGGGCCGGTCAGAAGAAAGACGCCCGAAGGCTGACGGGGATCTTTCAAGCCCGTTTTGGAGGCCTGAATCACCCGGGCGATGTCCGACAGGGCGGCGTCCTGACCCCGGACCCGGGTTTTCAGATTGTTCGCAAGATTCATGACGGTGTGGGCCTCGTCGTCCATCATCCGGCCTACGGGGATGCCGGTCCAGTCCGACACCACCTGGGACACCCCGTCGGGGGTGACCTCGATCTGGAGGAGGGGATCGATGCCCTGGATCGTTTCAAGTTCACGGAAGATGGCGTCCCGTTCGGTGTTCAGGGCCTGGATGCGGTCCGCCCGGTCCACGGGTTCTCCATTCGGCGGATCGTCATCCGCAGGGGAACCGGCGTTGGCCCGGACCAGGGCATTCACTTCCTTTTCGATGTCCGGGTTCAGGGTCTCCCCGTCCAGCAGCACCCGTTCCTCCCGGCAGGCCAGAAGGCGTCGGGCCAGATCCTTTTCCTTGTTCCAGCGGGCCGTGAGATCGTCTCGTTCCTGCTCCAGATGGGCGATATCGTCGCTGATCCGGTCGGATCGTTCCGCGTCCGCCGGGGCCCCGTACAGATGATCCCGGACGAGGGCCACCTTTTCCCGGGTCAGGGCCTCAAGGCGCCGTTCGACGGTTTCGATGCGGGCGGGTTTGGCGGTCAGCAGCACCTTGACACGGGCGGCACTGGTGTCGAGCAGGTCGATGGCCTTGTCCGGAAGATAGCGGCCGGAAATGTAGCGGGACGCCATCTGGGCCGCGGCCGTGACCGCGTCGTCCCGGATGATCACGCCGTGGGCGCGTTCGTACTTGCTCTTGAGCCCCCGAAGAATCAGGACGGCGTCGTCCTCGGACGGTTCGTCCAGATGGACCGGCTGGAAACGCCGGGCCAGGGCCGCATCTTTCTCGAAATATTTCTTGTACTCGGACCAGGTGGTGGCGGCAATGGTCCGCAGTTCTCCCCGGGCCAGGGCGGGCTTGAGCAGGTTGGCTGCGTCGCTGCCTCCGGCGGCGGCCCCGGCTCCGATCATGGTGTGGGCTTCGTCAATGAATAAAATGATGGGGATTTCCGAGGCCTTGACCTCGGTGATGACGTTTTTCAGGCGGTTTTCGAATTCTCCCTTGACCCCGGCCCCGGCCTGAAGAAGGCCCATGTCCAGACTGAGCAGTCGGACTTCTTTAAGAAAATCGGGCACATCCCCCTCCACGATGCGCAGGGCCAGCCCTTCGACGATGGCCGTCTTGCCCACCCCGGCCTCGCCCACCACGATGGGGTTGTTTTTTCGCCTTCGGGCAAAGATATCCACCACCTGGCGGATCTCCCGGTCCCTGCCGAACACGGGGTCGATGCGGCCGTCGGCGGCCTTGCGGGTGATGTCTTCGCAGAACCGGTCGAGGGCGGTTTTTTCTCCGGACCGTGTCGGCAGGGCGGCCGCGTTTTCCGGACTCCGGTTTTCAATGGAGCCGTCGGTCAGATCGCTGAACCGTCGGATCAGGTCGTCCCGGTCGATGCCCTGGAAGCCGTCCATGACCTGGGGTTCCCCCAGCTGGGAGATCCGGTTGAGGCAGGCCAGAAGGAGAGCGCCCGAGCGTATCAGGGGCTCTTCCAACTCCACGGTCCCGGCCAGCTGGGCTTCCTGGTACCATGCGAGGAGCCGGGGAGAGAACACGGGTCTGGCGCTGTTTCCGGTGGGAAGGTCTTCGAGGCTCCGGTTGATGAGGGCCCGGAGCGTGTCGGGGCTTATGGCATAATGGGCGAAAAGCAGCGCCAGATCCGACCGGGGCTCGTCAAGCACCTGCCAGAGCACATGCTCCACGGTGATTTCGTAATGGGACCGCGCCACGCACATGCCCGCCGCCGCTTCCAGCTTCTTCCTGCAAAAATCGTTCAGTCGCCCCAAAAGGGGTTTGATACCCACTGTGATCATGCCAATCCTTTCATTTACCAGCCAATCGTCAGATGCCGTACCGGCCATGGTTTTAATTCTACGGTAACGCACCGTGTTTGTTTGACCACCCGTTCGCTGCGCTCACTGAAGAGCGCGAAGGGTCACGAAGAAAAAAACATAGTTTAAGCCTATCTTCGTGCTCTTCGTGTGCTTCGTGGTGAATATTTTTTCTGACCAGCCAATCGTCAGATGCCGTACCGGTCATGGTTTTAATTCTACGGTAACGCACC
>NZ_BAAHXV010000037.1:0-40231 GCF_054657895.1 Desulfatiferula olefinivorans
TGGGGGGGGGGGAGGGGGGGGTGGGAGGGGGGGGGGGGGTGGGAAGGGGGGGGGGGTGGGGGGGAAAAAAAAAAAAAAAAAAAAACCACCCCAAACCAAAACAAAAAAGGGAGGGAGAACCACCCTCCTTTCCTCCCCCCCGGGGGGGGGGAAACCCCTTCCTTTCCCCCCCCACGGGGCCGCGATTTATGTGCGTCTGATCTGTTTGAACGTTTCGATACCGAAGGCCAGCATGGGAATAAAGACCAGGGTCAGGACGGTCGAAACCAGAAGACCGGCGATGGCCACCACGGCCAGGGGGGACAGGCGCTCCAACCCCACGGCGGATTCGAAGGCCACCGGCAGCATGCCGGCGATGGTGCTGAGGGCCGTCATCAGGATGGGGCGGGTCCGCCGCCCGATGGCCTCTTCGATGGCGGTGTTCACATCCGTTCCTTTTTGGCGTGCGCTTCCAATGAAATCCATCAGAAGAATGGCGTTGTTGACCACGATGCCCCCCAGTAGCACCAGGCCCATGGCTGCGGGCATGCAGAAATGGCGCGAAAAGAGAAGCATGCCCCAGGGCACGCCGATGAAGGCCAGGGGAATGGTGCTCATCACCATCAGCGGCCGCACAAAGGACGCGAAGGTCACCACCATGGAGACGTAGAGAAACAACAGGGCGAGGCCCATGGACAGGCCCAGGCCGCCGAAGGTCTCTTTCATCTGGCGGATTTCGCCCCGCTGACTGATCCGGTATCCGGCGGGCAGGGACAGGTCCGAGAGCAGCGCGTCCACCTGATCCTGAAGATGGGTGATGGCGGTGGTTTCCCGATATCCGAGCACGGAAACCACCGGCATCAGATCCCTGCGGGTGATACGTGAGGGGCCGGTGACCTTTCGGATGTCGGCGATCTCGTTCAGGGGCACTGTCCCGAAGGGGCCCGGTATCCTCAGGTCGGCCAGGTCGCCCTGGTCCGCCATGGCCAAGGGATCCAGACGGAGCCGGACCGGATAGCCGTCCTGGGCCGCTACGCTCAGGCGGGAGACCGTCCTGCCGGTGGTGGCCGTGGTGACCATGGCCACCACATCGTCTTCGGTGAGGCAGTAATGCGCCATTCTCGCCCTGTCCGGATCCACGGCGATTTCCTGCTTCGAAAGATCCCAGGTCCGGGCCAGGGAGGTCAGGCCCCGGACCTTTTCCAGCCGTTTTTCCACCTCCCGGGCCAGGCTGTCGAGCATCAGAAGGTCGGGCCCTTCGATCATCACGTCCACCGGCGCTGAAATCGAGGACAGGGGGGTGGCCCCGTAATCATAGACACGGACCTGTTTGAGGCCCGGCATGGCCGTGAAGCGGCGCCTGAGTTCGGCCTCGATTTCCCAGATCGTCCGGTCGCGTTCAAAGCGGTTCTTGAAATGGACGGTGGCCAGGCCCTCCTGGGCGGTGCGATCGGCACCGAAGCTGATCACGCCGGGCTCGGACCCCACCATGACGGCCATACGCACAAAGCCCGGTGTGGAAAGGATCACGGCTTCCATGTCCCGGATCACCTTCTCGGTGACGGAAAGGGAACTGTTGGGCCAGGTTTCGAATTCAATCTTGACGATGCCGGTGTCCATGGCGGGCATCAGGTCCCGTCCGATCAGGGGCATCTGCCGGACGCTGATAAGAAGAAGGACGATCAAAGCAAGGGGAAAGAGAAACCCCAGGCGTCCGGTGGTCAGGCGGTAGCACCTGACAAAAAAACGTTCGAGGGGCAAAAGCCACCCGCCGGTCAGCGTGTCGAAAAACCGCTCCAACCGGTTCACGTGGTGACCGGCCTTGATCAGTTTCGGGGCCAGGAGGGGGATCACGGTCACCGACACGATGAACGAGGACAACAGAGCCAGGGACAGGACCACGGAAAGGGGGCGGAGAATCTTCTGGGCATAGCCGCCCACGAACATGATGGGAACCAGCACGACCAGGGTGGTGGCGGTGCCCGCGAAATCCGCCATGAAAATTTCCCGGACGCCCTTTCGGGCCGCCTGGTCCGGGGGGGTGTCGCCGGGGGCCATGTGGCGGTCGATGTTTTCGATAACCACGATGGTGTCGTCGACCAGAAGTCCCACGGCCAGGATGATGGCGGTCATGGTGACCATGTTCAGCTCGTAGCCGATCAGGGTCATGCCCGCAAAGGTCAGGAAAAAGGTGAAGGGAATGGACACGGCGGCCAGAAGCGTGGTCCGTCCCCGTGCCATCAGCATGAAAATCACCGCCACGGTGAGCAGCACCGAATCCCTGAGGGCGGAAATAAGGTTGGACACGGAGGTTTCGATCAGCTCGCCCTGGGTGTCGGCGATGTCGAATACAAGTCCGGGAAAGGCGTCCCGGAGCTCAGGCAAGGCCTGATCGAGGGCCGCAAGGGTTTCGGTGACCGAGCCGCCTTCGCTGCGCAGAATGTTGAGCCCGATGGCAGCTTTCCCGTTGGCCCGGAACAGGGAGCGGCGTTCCTCGAAGGTGGTCTGGATCTCGGCCACGTCCCGCAGATACACGGTATCGGCAGGGCCGCTTCCGGAAAGGACGATGTCCGAAAGGCCGTGGGCGAGACCCCTCTCGCCGTGGAGGGTGATCACCTGTTCATTGGCGTTTGACAACAGAAGGCCGCTGGGGAGGTTGCGGTTCTGCCCGGCCACGGCTGCGGCCACCCCGGCGGGGGACAGGCCGTAGCGGCTCAGGCTGTGCCGGTCAAGAACCAGACGGATTTCCGGAACATGGCCGCCGAAGACCTCCACACCGGCAATGCCGGGAATCCGGAGAAGTGTTTCGCGGATCTCGTTGTCGCAGATCTGACGGACCCTGGACAGGCTGAAGACCGATCCCTTTGCCGGAGAAACCGCAAGGGTCTTGACCGGCGCCGTGGCGTCGCTGATCCGGAAAATCCGGGGCGGCAGCAGATCTGCGGGCAGGCTGGGCAGAACCCGGTTGATGGCGGCGCTCACATCGGTCACCGCCGCGTCCAGGGATTTGGCGTAGTCGAACTCCACCTTGACGGCGGCGGTTTCATCCCGGATGGTGGCGGTGACGGTGCGGACCTTGTCCAGGGAGGCCAGTTCCTTTTCCACCTGCCGCGCCACCGTGTCGGCCATGTCCCGGGCCGAGGCGCCGGGCTGGATGAGCAGCACCGACACCTGGGGGTAATTGGAATCGGGAAACAGGTTGAGGGGCAGGGTCTTGAACCCGATGAGGCCGAAAGCGACGCCCAGGAATACGAAGGCCAGAAGGGCATGGGGTTTTTTCAGGCAGGCGTCGAGCAGGTTCATGGGGCGTCCTCCGGCACCGGCAGAACGGGAACGGCAGGATCGAGTTTCAGGAGCAGATATTCGGGGCCGGTGACCAGACGGTCCGTTTCGGAAATCTCGCCGGTGACCACGGCGAGGCCGCCCGCCCGTCCGAGGACGGTGACGGGTCGGGGAGAAACCCGGTTTTTGTCGTTGACGGCAAAGACAAGGGTTTGGGTGTCGGTTTCAAGCAGACACGTTTCCGAAACCCGCCAGCCTTCCGGGCGGCCCGTCGTGAGGACCACGCCCACCGTGGCGTTGCTGGGCAGGCCGAAGGGGCGCGTCGGGGTTCTGATTTCCACCGTGGCCAGACGGCCGGACACGATGGCCGGATGGATGCGGTCAAGGGTCGCCTTTAGGGTGCGGCTTCCTTCGACCAGAAGCACCTCGGCCTTCGGGGCAAGACCTGCGAGGACCTTGTAAGACACCCGGACCAGAACCCGGTAGCCCGCTTCCGGGCTTTCGATGCGCAAAACCGGTGTTCCGGGGGCGACCAGGTCACCGGGGTCTTTCATCCGTTCGGTGACCACGCCGTCATCGATGGCTGTCATGCGTGCGAAGGACAGGGACAGGTCGGCGGCCCTGAGATCCTGCTCGAGGCGCAGCACCCGGCTCAGGGCCAGGCTGGTGGCCAGTTCGGCCTCGTCCAGGGTCTCCAGGGCAATGGCCTTTTCACGGATCAGGGCCCGCCGGCGGTCCCGGATGGCTGTTTTGATGTCCAGATCCTGCCGGGCTCCGGTCAGCTCGGCCGAAAGGGCCTGCTTGCGGGCTTCGGTGAGACGGGGATCGATGTCAGCCAGAATCTCGCCCCGCCGGACCGGATCCCCCACGTCTTTGTGAACACGGAACAGTTCACCGCTGATCTGGGCGGACAGCACCGCCGAGCGCAGGGGCTCGATGACGCCCAGTTCATGGATCGAAAGGGGAAGAACCCCCCAGTCCGGGGTGGTGATGACGACCGGAAGGGGCCGGATTTCGGGTGTGGCCTGATTGGCCAGCCCGCTTTTCCGGTGCCGGACCAGAAGCCCGGCGCCGACCATGAGAAAAAGGACGATCAGCAACGCCAGAATCCGGAAAAATTGCTTTTTCATGATACCTCAGGGTGCCTTGTTCAGCGGTGAACGGACGGTGCATGGGGCGCGTCTGTCTGTTTGAAGGCAAAAAAACAGTTGTTTGGTTTGCACGTCCCTCATCATAAAAATGACCATTCTATGGTTAAACCACCCGTTCGCGCTGCTCACTGAAGGACACGAAGAGCACGAAGGATACCGTAAATAATTGTTTTTTCTTCGTGGTCCTTCGTGCTCTTCAGTGAGCGCAGCGAACGGGTGGTCAAAAAAAACCACGCGAATAACATTCCCATGAATCGCTCCTATCCGGACGCAATCCTGTGGGGTAGGAGGGATGTTCGCCGGTTAACCCAGAGCAGCGGCAACCGCCGCTGCCCTGGGACATGGTTCTATTTGCCGGCCATCATCGCCGCGACGTCATCGTCCACGGTGCCGATGGGTTTGATGTTGAAGTTTTCGACCAGGACCTTGGCCACGGCCGGGGAGAGGAAGGCGGGCAGGGTCGGGCCCAGGCGGATGCCCTTGACGCCGAGGAACAGCAGGGCCAGGAGCACGGCCACGGCTTTCTGTTCGTACCAGGCGATGTCGTAGGAGATCGGCAGCTCGTTGATGTCCGACAGGCCGAAGACCTCCTTGAGTTTCAGGGCGATGACCGCCAGGGAATAGGAATCGTTGCACTGTCCGGCGTCCAGAACCCGGGGAATGCCGCCGATGTCGCCCAACGCCAGCTTGTTGTAACGGTATTTGGCGCAGCCCGCCGTGAGGATCACCGTGTCTTTAGGCAGTTTTTCGGCCACCTCGGTGTAGTAGCTGCGGGTCTTGTGACGGCCGTCGCATCCGGCCATGACCACGAAACGCTTGACGGCGCCGGATTTCACCGCCTCGACCACTTTGTCGGCCAGGGCCAGCACCTGGTTGTGGGCAAAGCCGCCCAAAAGGGTGCCGGTTTCGATTTCCGTGGGCGACGCACAGGATTTGGCCTGGTTGATCAGGGCCGAGAAATCTTTGGCGCCGCCTTCGGGACGGTCGGCCACGTGGGTCGCGCCGTCATAGCCCACCACGCCGGTGGTGTACAGGCGGCTTAGGTAGGTGTTGGTCTTCTTGACGGGGATCAGGCAGTTGGTGGTCAGAAGAATCGGGCCGTTGAAAGACTCGAATTCCTCGTTCTGGTGCCACCAGGACCCGCCGTAGTTTCCCACGAAATGGGCGTACTTCTTGAACGCCGGGTAATAGTTGGCCGGCAGCATCTCGCCGTGGGTGTAAACGTCCACGCCGGTGCCCTCGGTCTGTTTGAGCAGTTCGTCCATGTCCTTGAGATCGTGGCCGGAGATCAGGATGCCGGGGTTCTTGCGGACGCCCAGGTTCACCTCGGTGATTTCCGGATTGCCGTACGTTTTCGTGTTGGCCTCGTCCAGAAGGGCCATGGTGGTGACGGCGACTTCACCGCATTTCATCACGAGGCCGATCATCGCCTCCACGGACAGATCCTTGGTGGTGGAGGCCAGGGCTTCCATCATGAAATCATTGATTTCCGCCTTGCGGTAGCCCAAAACGGCGGCATGCTCGGCGTAGGCGGCCACGCCCTTGAGGCCGATGATCAGAAGTTCGCGTAAGGAGCGGACATCCTCGTTTTCCGTGGCCAGGATGCCCACGGATTTGGCTTTGTCGGCAAAGGTTGAAGACGGGCCGGTCCAGGTGGCCGCCTCGGGGAGGGCGCCGGAGAAGTCGGCGCCGTTTTTTGCCTTGTAGGCTGCAAGGAAGGCGGCTTTGAGTTTGTCACGACGGGCCAGGGCTTCCTCGATCATGGCCGTGAACCGGGCGTTGGCCCAGTTGGCGTTGGTGATGGTGGCGAACAGACCCTGTTCCACGAACAGGTCATGGCTACGGTCCGGCGATCCCAGGGCTTTCAATTGATCCGCGTAGACGGCGATGCCCTTGAGCACGAAGATCAGAAGGTCCTGAAGGTTGGCGGTTTCCTCGGGCTTGCCGCACATGCCCTTGGTCGTGCAGCCGGTGTTTTTCATGGTTTCCTGACATTGAAAACAAAACATGGTGTCCTCCTCATTGGTGGTTGGTGAGTCGTTAGAGCCAGAATTCAGGATAACGTCTGTTTCTGGACAGATTATTGACGAAAAGTGCGACGATCAGCATGATCGCAGCCCCCAGTCCCACCGGGACCAGGGCGTACATGTATCCGAGCTTGTGGATGCCGGGCCCCCCGATGACCGCGATCAGGGCCGTGGCCCCTCCGGGGGGATGGAGGGTTCTCGTGGCGTGCATGGCCGCGATGGCCGTGGCCACGGCAAGGGGGGCCGCCAGAAAGAGATGGCCGGGGAGCAGTTGAACCGCCGCCACCCCGATGAGGGCGGAAAGGATATGACCGCCCAGAAGGTTCCGGGGCTGGGCCAGGGGGCTTCGCACCGCGCCGTAGACCAGCACGGCGGAGGCGCCGAAGGACCCGATGATGAAGGTGGCGCCGGCCGTGTCGGTCAGGGCGCGGGTCATGACGGACAGGGGCAGAATCCCCAGAACGGCCCCGATCCAGGACCAGAGAATCTCGGTCAGACCGACCCCCGGCGGACTGCCGGAATGACCCTTCATTTTACTGAAATACCGCATAAGCGTGAGCTCCTCTCAACAGGTTTTCATGCAGAAGGCCCGGACGAGGTCACTGCGGGTGATGATGCCGCAGAGGGTGGCGTCCGGGTTCAGGACCGGAACCCGGTTGATGTTTTTTTCGTCGAAAATCCCGGCAATGTCGGCAAGCGGCGTGGTTTCGCGGACTCCGATCACCGGGGCGCTCATGATCTCTCCGGCGGTTTTCCGGGAAAGGGGCAGGGCCATGCAGCCGCAGTGGTCCAGGCAGTGGCTGATGATGGTCATGAACGAGAGGCTGTCCCGGATGCCCATGTCGGCCAGAAAATCCTTTTCCGAAATCATGCCGATCACCCGATGGTCGGCATCGACCACGGGCAGCCCCGTGACGGCGCTTCCGGCCATGATCCGCGCCACCTCGGCCAGCGGTGTCTGTTCGTTTACCAGAATCACCTCCCGGGTCATGATGTCCCGGGCCAGGGTGTTCAAGGGAACGCGGGCCATGGCGTGCCGGTAGGCCAGGAGGTAGATTTCCCTGAAATCGGCGGGCGTGATGTCGATGTAGCCGCTCAGGGCTTTCATGGCCTCGATGATGTCGTCATCCGACAGGTCGAAGGCGGGTTGACCACATAGTGGGTCGATCGTCATCGGCTGATCCTTTTTAAGGTTGGCATGGTGTTGCCACCCTATCTCCGGGCGAATGATATTTCCTTGACCTGAGTCAAAAAACGAAAAAAAAGCGATGGCTGTTGGTTGATAAGCCATGAATGGGGGTTGATGTGAGTTTGGGATTATAGCAATAAGGGGCGGGGTTGGGAAGGGGGAAAATGGGCGGGGGCGCCTGCACGGACGCACGGACGGGGTGGACGGGGTGGACGGGGTGGACAGGGTGGACAGGGTGGACGGGGTGGACGTGCGAAGCCGTCAGTTTTTTCCGTAGAGGCGTTTTCGGGTGAAGCGGAACATGCCGGAGGCTTCTTCGGCGGCGATGATGTCGGCTTCGGTGCCGAAGTGCTTTCGGCGGAGCTCGGAAAGTTGATGGTCCCGGTCTTCGGTGTCGGGGGCGGCGATAAGGGCGTCGCGGGCGGCCATGTAGGCGAGACCCTCACTCCAGCGGTGGTCGCGCGCATCGTCCAGATCGCTCCAGCGGGTGAGGGCCTCATCGTCCATGCCCATGGTTTTGCGCAGGTCGGTCAGGCGGTCCTTGCGGGTGTCGGCGTCCATGATGTGAAGGTCGTCCTGGACGCTGCCGATGGCAAGGAAGGTGTTCAGAAGTTCCTGGGCGTGGTGTTTAATGTAGGCGGGAGTTGTGTCGCCGTAAATGTCGTCCAGGGTCCGTCTGAAACGGTTCAGTTTTTCATCGAAGGGCGCGCCCGCCATGGCATCGATGTCCCCGGCAAGACGGTCCACCTCGTTTTTCTTGAGTTCCATCTCCCAGATGGCGAGGGCGTCGTCGCCGAACACCTCAAGGCGTTTTTCCCAGAGCCGTTCCGTAAGTTCACGGGGGGAAAGGTCGGCCAGAAGGTCACGATTTTCGTCGCCCCAGGTCCCGTAGGCCAGAAGCTGTTCGAGCCGCTTGATCAGGATATCGGCATGGTCGGGAAAGGCCGCGGTCAGATAGGCGTTCAGATGGTCCCGCCAGGTGTCCGGATAGGTTTTTTTCAGCATGTGGATCAGGTGATCGAGGGCCTCCATCTGGACCCGGGGATGGTCGATGTGTGCGCCGTACTGGTCGGTCAGGCTGTCGATCAGCTCCGGATAGTCCAACGACGTGATCGCTTCCGGGGGGGCGGCCCCGCCGGAGACCGGGGAGCGATCTGCGGACGATGGCGCCGCCTTTTCGATGAGGCCCGCTGCGGCTGCGGCCGGTCGCGATGGTGAGGAGACGTCCCGGCTGTCGGGGGTGAAAAGAAAATATGCGGAAAGCCCGGCAAAAACGATGGCAAGGCAGACGATCAGGCCTTTGGTGTGCGTCATGGTCCTTTTTTCCTTTGCAGAAGCCGGTTTCCTTGATGGGCACGCTGTGCTTAACCCATCCTGTCGTGTATCGCCGGTAGGATGGGCAAAGCGCAGCGTGCCCATCATGTTTTTAAACCCATGGCATAAGGTGACCCCATGAACATGACGGCGGCTATTCCTTATCGGCGATGAAGTCGATCAGGTCCGCGTAGAACCGGGTTTCATCGAAGCTGTCCCCGATCAGGTAGGGAATGACGCCCAGGCCGCAGACATCCACATGGTCATAGGGCAAGACCGAACTGTAGGAGGTGCTTTGGGTCTCGTTCGGGGCGTTCAGGTTCGCCACATAGCCCATGGCCTTGTCTTCGGAAAAACCGGATTTTTTGAACCAGCCGCCTTCCGTATAGGTGAGGCGGTAGCCCATCTGCTGGGAGTTGATGCCCACCAGACCGTCGTCGTCGCCGTCTTCGAAATCCCCGTCACCGTCACCGGCCACGCCGTCGCCCTGGCAGTCCAGGAGGTTCCCCTCGCTGTCCGTGGCCCCGCACCAGCCGTCACCGTCGATGTCCAGAGGCGCGAGAAGACCCAGAAACAGAAGCACGGGCCCGAGTCCGCCCTGGTCCGCCGTGATCAGAGAGCCGTAGTATTTCACGTGGTCGCTGTTGACGGGGTAGGTGGCGTTGAAGGCCTTGCAGCCGGTGATCTCACCGTCTTCGGGATCCCAGTCGTCGTAGTAGAACGCCTTCATGCTGGCGAAGTAGTCGCCCTGCTCCACATAGAACAGGGAACTGGCCACGCCGCCCGCCAGAAAGGACACAAAGGCGTTGAATCCGTCCTCGCCGTTTTCAAGGACGTTTTTGGACACCGAGGAACCCCTATGGGGGGACGAGATGGAAATCAGGGCGTGGACCACCCGGTGCCCCATCCGGTCATACAGCAGGCGGGCCGCTTTCCGGGCGTCGACGCCGCCCTGGGAATGGCCGATGATGTTCACGCCGTTAGCCCCCACGGTGGCCAGGTAGCCCTCGATGTCGTCGGCCAGTTCAAGCCCCCGGTATTCGGAGCTTTGAAAGGGGTTGACGTCGGTGGCATAGGCCTGTTGATTCCGGTCGATGTTCCGGTTGCAGGATGTTTCCAGGAACCGGTCGCAGGGGTCGCCCACAAAGACCCCGTAATCGCTCCCGAAATAATCGATGCCTAAAAACTGGTCGAAACCCAGCATGCCGTGGGCAAAGACCACCGGGTAGGTGGTTTTGTCGGCCCGGGCCCATGCTCCTGACACGGTCAGGCACACGGCAAGGCCGACCAGGGTGAGAATGGTTGCCGCTTTGGTGGTGTTCATGCTCTTTTGCCTCCTTAATCAATCGGGTGATGGGTGGTGTCACGATGATCAGGCCTGCGGTCGTGACGGCTCGTTATGTCTGTCGTTGCAGCTCCCTTGTCTTGTTGCGCCCCATGGGCGCCGGGGGATGCGGTCCGCTGGTTTTTTAAAGGAACCCCGGACCTAAGTGTGAACATAGTTGACACCTTAGGGGGCGAATGCGCCGTTGTCTGGCCAGAAATGAAAAACGGGGGAATTGTCCGATATTTTTTTTAACGATCGACTTAAAAAAAGACTCATCCGAATTTGCCGGTGGTCAAAACAAGGCATTCCGGTTTTGACAATCGGGTTATGGCTTATCTTTTCAGAGGTTTGTGACTGGAATCCCTGTGCCGGTGCCATCGCATCCGTCGTCTCTTTCCGGTGGGAAAGATTCAGGCCGTGTGCGCCGGCGGCGTCATTTCTTCTAACGCCCTGTCCGTGAGGACCATCGCGACCGGATGGTTGAGCCGGTGGATTAACCTGTTACAAGGAACACGACGGAAAAGAGACGGGGCTCATTTTGTAAACCATGGACTGCTCCCAGGAAGGCTTTTGGGAGAGTCGCGGGGTGGACGGCGTTTCGCGCCCGAACAATACAAAATAGTATTAATCAGATAGTCATAATACAAAAATGTAGTTGCAATCCAGGATGTGACATGTTTCGAATGTCACGAGTCGGTTTTTTATCGTGTCTGGTTTCAGCGGTTTGGCGCGTAACGGTGTTCACTTTCAGGGAATGGCATATGGGTTGCACTCTGAAGGGGCAACATCAGGCAACGCCGTGAGACGTCACATGGTTCGCAAACGGAGTCAACCCACAGACAAAGGAGACAGGCATGAGAAAGATTGCAATATACGGAAAAGGCGGCATCGGAAAATCCACCACCACCCAGAACACGGTGGCCGGACTGGCCGAGATGGGCAACAAGGTGATGGTGGTGGGCTGCGACCCCAAGGCGGACTCCACGCGCCTTCTTCTGGGCGGACTGGTTCAAAACACGGTACTCGACACCCTGCGTGAGGAAGGCGAGGACGTGGAACTTGCGGACGTGAGGAAAATCGGCTTCGGCGGCACCCTCTGCACCGAATCCGGCGGCCCGGAACCCGGCGTGGGCTGTGCGGGCCGCGGCATCATCACCTCCATCAACCTTCTCGAGCAGCTCGGGGCCTATGCGGACAGCGAGAAGCTGGACTATGTGTTCTACGACGTTCTGGGCGACGTGGTCTGCGGCGGATTCGCCATGCCCATCCGGGAAGGCAAGGCCCAGGAAATCTACATTGTGGTGTCCGGGGAAATGATGGCCATGTACGCGGCCAACAACATCTGCAAGGGCATCGTGAAATTCGCCGAAGCGGGCGGCGTCCGGCTGGGCGGGCTGATCTGCAACAGCCGCAAGGTGGATAACGAGCTTGAGATGATCACCGAGCTGGCCAATCAGCTGGGCACCCAGATGATCCATTTCGTCCCCCGGGAAAACGTGGTCCAGCGGGCCGAGATCAACCGGAAGACGGTCATCGACTATGAGCCGGAGCATGCCCAGGCCGACGAGTACCGGACCCTGGCACGGAAGATAAAGGACAACCAAAAAATGGTGATCCCCACGCCGCTGCCCATCGAGAACCTGGAGAAACTCCTGATCGATTTCGGTCTGGCGGGCTGATCAATCAACCAAACACGGATTAAACAACACACAATAATCGGAGGATAAAGACCATGATCATGATTCGATCGATCGTCAGACCAGAAAAAACGGACAACGTACTCGCATCCCTGATGGACGCCGGTTTCCCGGCGGTGACACGGTTTCCCGTGGTGGGCCGAGGCAAGCAGCGGGGCATCAAGATCGGGGAGATCACCTATGACGAGATCCCCAAGGAAATGCTGATGATGGTCGTCAAGGATAAGGACAAGGACTACGTGATCGAGACCATTCTCAAGGCCGCCCGAACCGGTGACAAGGGCGCATTTGGTGACGGAAAGATTTTCATCACACCGGTTCTCGACGTGTACACCATCAGTTCGGGGATTCGGGAAACACCGGGCGGCGTCATCGAGGAGGTGGCCGTATGAAAGAGATCCTTGCGATCATACGCATGAATATGATGGGCAAGACCAAGGAGGCGCTGGCCGATGCGGGAGTCGTGTCGATGAACGCGGTGGCCTGCCTGGGTCGGGGCAAGGGGCTGGTGGACATGAGCCTGCTCAAGGGGGCCGAAAAGGGCTACGAGGAGGCCATCACCCAGCTGGGGCAGGGAGGAAAGCTGATTCCCAAGCGGTCGATCAGCATCATTCTGCCGGACAAGATGGTGAAAAAAGCCGTCGACGCCATCATCCGGGTCAACCGGACCGACAAATCCGGGGATGGAAAGATTTTCGTACTCCCGGTCACGGAAAGTATCCGGATCCGCACCGGTGAAAAAGGACAGGGCACCCTCGACGGAGCCTAAGGGCCGGGGCGAAAAGGTCGCAACAACCACATCAAAACGAAGGACAAGCCATGGACGCAGCAACGGAACGGCCCCGGGACGGGGGCGAAACGATCGAAGCATTGAAGCAGGATATCCTGAAAAAATATCCGACCAAGGTGGCCCGCAAACGGGCCAAGCAAATCATCGTCAACAAGGTCGACGAGGGGTGCAATGTCCCCGAGATCGGCGCCAACACCCGGACGATTCCGGGCATTCTCACCCAGAGGGGGTGCACCTACGCCGGGTGCAAGGGGGTGATTCTCGGTCCCACCCGGGATCTTGTCAACATCGTGCACGGTCCCATCGGGTGCAGTTTTTACGCCTGGCTGACCCGGCGCAACCAGACCCGGCCGGCAACTCCGGACGACGAAAATTTCATGACCTATTGTTTTTCCACGGACATGCAGGATTCGGACATCGTGTTCGGCGGGGAAGGGAAACTGCGCCAGGCCATCCAGGAGGCCTACGACCTGTTCAAGCCCAAGGCCATCAGTGTGTTCGCCACCTGCCCCGTGGGGCTGATCGGCGACGACATCCATCAGGTGGCCCGGGAAATGAAGGCCAAGCTCGGGATCAACGTTTTCGCCTTCTCCTGTGAGGGCTACAAGGGGGTCAGCCAGTCGGCGGGTCATCATATCGCCAACAACGGGATTTTCAAACACGTGGTCGGCGAGGACGATACGATTCGCGAAGGCGACTACAAAATCAACCTTCTGGGCGAATACAACATCGGCGGGGACGGGTTCGAGATCGACCGGATTCTGGCCGCATGCGGCATCACGGTGGTGTCGACCTACAGCGGCAACTCGACCTACGGCCAGTTCGCCAATTCCCACACCGCCGATCTGAACACGGTGATGTGCCACCGGTCCATCAACTATGTGGCCGAGATGATGGAGACCAAATACGGCATCCCCTGGATCAAGGTCAACTTCATCGGCGCCGGGGCCACGGCCAAAAGCCTGAGAAAGATCGCCGAGTACTTCGGTGAAAAGGCGCTGACCGACCGGGTCGAAGAGGTGATCGCACGTGAACTGCCCAGGGTGGAACAGGCCATGGCCGAGGCCCGGGCACGCTGTTCGGGGAAAAAGGCCATGCTGTTCGTGGGCGGCTCGCGGGCTCACCATTACCAGGAACTGTTCCGGGAACTTGGCATGGACGTGGTCTCCGCCGGGTACGAGTTTGCCCACCGGGACGACTACGAAGGGCGCAAGGTGCTGCCGGGCATTAAAGTCGACGCCGACAGCCGGAACATCGAGGAACTTGAGGTCCATCCGGATCCTGAACGGTTCCGCCTGAGGAAAAGCGAGGTCGAGATCGAGGCCATGAAAGCCGCAGGCTTTGATTTCAAGGACTACGACGGCATGATGCCCGAGATGCCCGACGGGGCGCTGGTCATCGACGACATCAGTCATTACGAGACCGAAAGGCTGATCGAGTTTTACGAACCGGACGTGGTCTGCGCGGGCATCAAGGAGAAATACGTGGTCCAGAAAAGCGGGGTGCCGATGAAGCAGCTTCACAGCTACGATTCCGGCGGACCGTACGCAGGATTCAACGGCGCGATCAACTTTTACAAAGAGATCGACCGTATGGTGAACAGCCGGGTCTGGTCCTTCGTGAAAGCACCCTGGGAAAAGCATCCGGAACTGTCCGGGTCCTATGTCTGGGAATAAGGACCGGATGAGGGCGTGCGCCTGAGTCGCCGCAAAAATGACAACAGAGTAAACAAAGGGAGTGACACCATGCTGCTGAAACATACCCCGAAAACCATGACGGAACGATCGGCCCTGGTCATCAATCCGGCCAAGACCTGCCAGCCGGTGGGCGCCATGTACGCGGCTCTGGGCATCCACGCCTGCATGCCCCACAGCCACGGGTCCCAGGGATGCTGTTCCTACCATCGGAGCGCCCTGACCCGGCATTACAAGGAACCCGTGATGGCCACCACCAGTTCGTTCACCGAGGGCTCGTCGGTGTTCGGCGGTCAGGCCAACCTGATCCAGGCCATCGACAACATTTTCACCATCTACGAGCCGGATGTGGTGGCGGTTCATACCACCTGCCTGTCCGAGACCATCGGTGACGACATCACCCAGATCGCCCGCAAGGCCAAGGACGACGGCAAGGTGCCCGAGGGGAAATACGTGATCCATGCCAGCACCCCCAGTTACGTGGGCTCCCACGTGACGGGCTTTGCCAACATGTGCAAGGGCATGGTCGACTATTTTGCCGAAAGCACCGGGAAAAAAACAAAGACCCTGAACGTGATCCCCGGATACGTGGAGCCCTCGGATATGGAGGAAATCAAGCGCCTGTTGACCCTCATGGGCGTGCCGTTCATCCTGTTTCCGGATACCTCGGGCATTCTGAACGGCCCCCTGACGGGGCGGTTTACCATGTATCCCGACGGCGGGGTCACCGTGGCCCAGCTCCGAAAGACCGGCGACAGCATGGGCACCCTGGCCCTGGGCGACACGGCCTCGGGTCTTGCGGCCCGGACCCTCGATACGAAGTTCAAGGTTCCCTGCGAGATTCTTGAACTGCCCATCGGTCTTGCGGGCACCGATGCCTTCATCGATACGGTCCGCAAGGCGGCGGGCGTCACGGTTCCCGACGCGGTGACCTATGAACGGGGGCAGATGGTGGATCTGATCAGCGATATGCACCCGTATTTCTACGGCAAAAAGGTGGCCCTGTTCGGAGACCCGGACCAGCTGATCTCCCTGACCCGGTTCCTGTTGGATTTGGACATGAAACCGGTGCACATCGTCACCGGGACACCGGGCAAACGGTTTGAAAAGGTCATCGGGGAGATGACGGCGGATCTGCCTTACACCGTCAACGTCAAGGAATCGGGGGATACCTTTCTGCTGCACCAGTGGATCAAGAACGAGCCGGTGGATCTTCTGATCGGCAACACCTACGGCAAGTACATTGCCCGGGACGAGGACGTTCCCTTTCTCAGGCACGGGTTCCCCATTCTGGACCGGGTCGGGCATTCCTACTTCCCCACGGTGGGCTACCGGGGCGGGCTCCGGTTGATGGAAAAGATCCTGGACCTGTTGCTCGACCGCATGGATCGGGATGCCAAGGAAGAGTCGTTCGAACTTGTGTATTGATAATTCAATTGCATATTGCGGCCCAGGCCGGCGTTCTCGGGTTTTTGGAATCCGAAGGCGTACGCGTAGTCTACGCCTCCGGTTCCAAAAACCCTGCGGCCTTGGCCTGAACCACACTCTGCAATGTCACGGTGAGGCGATGCGGGCATAAACTGTTTGATTGTTCTTGCGAAAGACCTCGTAGGGTAGGATGGGCAACGCGCAGCGTGCCCATCATGATTCTAGAATGATAACGGGTGTCCCATGATGGAGGATTTATGACAGCCTTTACTCTGCTCAAAGAACGGGAACGGCAGGTCTATCACAAGGGCGAAGAGCCTTTCGACATGGTCTGCGACACCAAAAGCACCGCCGGGGCGGTCAGCCAGCGGGCCTGCGTGTTCTGCGGGTCCCGGGTGGTGCTTTATCCGGTGGCCGACGCCCTGCACCTGGTGCACGGCCCCATCGGCTGTGCGGCCTATACCTGGGATATAAGGGGGTCGTTGTCCTCGGGCCCGGAACTTCACCGGAAAAGTTTCTCCACGGATCTGCGGGAGGCCCAGATCATTTTCGGCGGCGAAAAGCGGCTGTACCAGGCCCTGATCGAGCTGATCGACCGCCATGACCCCAAGGCGGCCTTTGTCTACGCCACCTGCATTGTGGGCATCATCGGCGATGACGTGGCCGCCGTCTGCCGCAGGGTTTCGGCGGAGAAAGGCCTTCCCGTGATTCCGGTCCATTCCGAAGGATTCAAGGGAACCAAGAAAGACGGGTACAAGGCGGCCTGCGATGCCCTTTCCACCCTGATCGGCACCGGCAGCATCGAGGGGATCGGCAAAACGAGCATCAATATTTTAGGTGAATTCAACATCGGGGGCGAGGCCTGGATCATCGAGGACTACTACCGGAAAATGGGCGTGGAGGTCGTGTCCGTCATGACCGGAGACAGCCGGGTGGACAAGATCAAACGGGCCCACGGCGCCGCCCTCAACGTGGTGCAATGCTCGGGTTCCATGATGCAGCTGGCCAAGATGATGGAGGAGCGATACGGCATCCCCTATATCCGCGTGTCCTATTTCGGCATCGAAGACACGGCCCGGGCCCTGTACGACGTGGCGGCTCATTTCGGGGACCAGCCCGAAATCATGGAGAACACCAAGGCCCTGGTCAGGTCGGAGGTGTCGGCCGTCTACCCGGAGATCCAGCGGTATCGGGCCTTTCTTGAAGGCCGGAAGGCGGCCATTTACGTGGGCGGCGCCTTCAAGGCCTTCTCCCTGATCAAGGCCTTGAAATCCCTGGGTATGACCACGATCCTTGCCGGGTCTCAGACGGGCAATGCCGAGGATTACGCGGTTCTCAAGGACATGTGCGACGAGGGCACGGTGATCGTCGACGATGCCAATCCGCTGGAGCTGTCCCGCTATATCATTGAAAAAGGAGCGGACCTGTTCATCGGCGGAGTCAAGGAGCGGCCCATGGCCTACAAGATGGGGGTGGGCTTCTGCGATCACAATCACGAACGCAAAACGCCCCTGGCCGGTTTCGAAGGCATGTACAATTTCGCCAAAGAGGTTTACGGCACCGTCAAAAGCCCGGTCTGGGCCCTGGTGAAAGAAACGAGGTGAAGTATGAAAACTACAACGGTTCGAACAAGCCACAGTGAAGCGACCACCAATGCCTGCAAGCTCTGCACGCCGTTGGGGGCGTCCCTGGCCTTCAAGGGGGTCCGGGGGGCGATCAGTCTGATGCACGGGTCCCAGGGGTGTTCCACCTACATCCGGCGCTATCTGATCAGCCATTTCAAGGAACCCGTCGATATCGCCTCGTCGAATTTTTCCGAAGACACGGCGATTTTCGGGGGCGGGGCCAACCTCAAACAGAGTGTGGCCAATGTCATCCGCCAGTACACCCCCGAGTTGGTCGGGATTTCAACCACCTGTCTGTCCGAGACCATCGGGGACGATGTGGCCATGATTTTAAGGAGCATCCTCCGGGAAAACGACGGGCCGGATCTGCCGCCTTTGGTCCACGTGTCCACGCCCAGCTACACGGGCACCCACGCGGACGGCTACATTGCCGCGGTCCGGGCCCTGGTGGACGCCCTTTCGGTTTGCAAAGACCCCGCGTCGTCGGGGGAGTCGGTCAACGTTTTTCCGGGCATGGTGTCTCCGGCAGACCTGCGCTATCTGAAGGAAATTCTGGATGATTTCGACCTGGTCTACCGGATGCTGCCCGATTATTCGGACACCCTGGACGGCGGGCCCTGGGCCTCCTACCGGAAGATTCCCGAGGGCGGCACCCCGGTGTCCGGCATCAGGTCCATGGCCGATGCCCGGGCCAGTCTGGATTTTTCCCTGGTCAGCCGAACCGGCGACACGGCGGCCGGACTCCTTGAAGGACGCTTCGCCGTCCCCGTGTCTCGCCTCGGCGTGCCGGTCGGGGTCCGCGCCACGGACCGTCTGTTTGACTGTCTGTCCGGACTGTCGGGAAAGGACGTCCCGGAAAAGCATGCCCGTGAACGGGACCGGCTCCTTGACAGCTATGTGGACGGCCACAAATACCTGTTCGGCGCCCGGGCGGTGATCTATGGCGAGGAGGATCTGGTGGCGGGCCTGTTCGCCTTCCTGACGGAAATCGGGGTCACCCCCGTGCTCTGCGCCTCGGGCGGCACCAGCGGCAGGCTGGGGGAAACACTGGAATCGCTGCGCCCCGACGGCTACGACGAGGCCATCACCGTCCTTGAGGCTGCCGATTTCGGCCGGATCGAAGAGGCCATCCAAGACCTGGACGTGGACGTGGCCATCGGCAACAGCAAGGGCTACGCCGTGACCCGGACCCGGAACATCCCCCTGGTCCGCGTGGGCTTCCCCATCCACGATCGCGTGGGCGGCCCCAGGGTCCTCCACATCGGCTACCGCGGCGCCCAGAGCCTGTTCGACCGGGTGACCAACGCACTGTTGGAAACGAAACAGGAGGAGACCGGGGTGGGGTTCAGCTATTTATAAATAAGTAAATGGCACCTTACGGCCCAGGCCTGCGTTCTCGGGTTTTTGGAATCCTCGACGTAGCGCTGCTACGCCTCCGGTTCCAAAAACCCTGCGGCCTTGGCCTGAACCGCAATCTGCCATTTACACGAGGGTGAAGCGGTTTGTGGTCAATACGGCCCGCCACGCAAAAAACATGTTTTGTCAAACTTTTACAAAAAGTTTGGCCCCCGGCAGGGCCGCCGGAGGCAGAACCATCAGACGGATTATATATAATGAGGTGACGTATGACAACGACAACAACTGACCTGTCCCTAACCAACCATCCCTGTTTCAACGCCAAGGTCCGCCATCGGTTCGGGCGGGTTCATCTGCCGGTGGCGCCGCGCTGCAACATTCAGTGCAAGTTCTGCGACCGGAAATTCGACTGCGTGAACGAGAGCCGGCCGGGGGTCAGCAGCGGGATTCTGTCACCCTACCAGGCGCTGGTGTATCTGGAGCATGTGTTCGAGGCGAAAAAGAATATCTCCGTGGTGGGTATCGCGGGCCCGGGGGACCCCTTCGCCAACCCCGCAGAAACCATGGAAACCCTGAGGCTGGTCCGGGCCAAATACCCCGATATCCTCTTGTGCCTGGCAACGAACGGGCTGGGGGTCGGTCCTTACATTCCTGAACTCGCCGACCTCAGGGTGGGGCATGTGACCATCACGGTCAATGCCGTGGACCCCGAAGTCGCCGCCGGGGTTTACGCCTGGGTCCGACACGGGAAAAAGGTGCTGCGGGCCGAGGAGGGCGTCGCCATCCTGATGGCCAGGCAGATCGAGGCCGTCAGGGAATTGAAACGGCACGGAATCACGGTCAAGGTCAACAGCATCGTCATTCCGGGGATCAACGAGGATCACATCGTCGAGGTGGCCCGGGCCATGGCGGAGCTTGACGTGGATATCTTCAACGCCCTGCCGTACTACGCCAACGCGGGTTCGGCCTTCGCCCACATTCCGGAGCCTTCGCCTGACCTGATTCGGACGATCCGGGCCGAGGCGGGACGGTACATTCCCCAGATGACCCATTGCGCACGGTGTCGGGCCGACGCGGTGGGCTGTCTGGGCGAGGCCGATGACGAGCATCTTTTGACCAAGCTCAAGGCCTGTGAAGCCATGCCCGCCGTGCCGGACAGCGTGCCGGTTTCATCCGAAGCATCCCGGCGGTATGTGGCCGTGGCCAGCCTGGAAGGGGCCCTGGTCAATCAGCACCTGGGAGAGGCCCACCGGCTGTTGATATTCGGGGAGAAGGACGGGGCAATCGCCCTGGTCGACGAACGCGTCACCCCGGAGCCCGGCGGCGGCGACGCCCGCTGGGACACCATTGCGGCCTTGCTCAGCGACTGCCGGGCCCTTCTAATCAGCGGCATCGGCAAACGGCCCGAGGAGGTTTTGACCGGGCAGGGTATAACGGTTCTCAAGGTCGAAGGCCTGATCGAAGAAGCGGTCGCCGCCGTACTTGAGGGCAGACCCCTGAATCACATCGCCGCCCGTGAGCGCAGCCGCTGCGGCGTGGGCTGCTCCGGGACCGGAATGGGGTGCGGGTGATGCTTTGTTTGCCTCCGGCAGCCCTGCCGGGGGCCAACCTTTTCAAAAGGTTGCCAAACATGTTTTTTGGCCGGTCAGTTTTCTTATGCTGACAAACAATACATGGCGGTCACTTTTTATCGTCGTTTGTCAATAGGCTGAATTTAAACCCATTTGTCCAGCTTTTTAAAAGCCGGCCGCCGGAGGCAGCCATCAAAAAAAATATTTTTGAGATGGGTTCCGGCAGTCGTAAGGAAAATTCGTGCATGTGCACGGAGAACGATAAAAAACGTTATAACCCGGGCATCCCGGGCCGATGCTTGTGATGCCCCAACCCAAAGGAGAGGAACACCATGGAAAAACCTGCACATCATATTCTGGTTTGCGCCAGCTTTCGCGTGGCCGGCGAGCCCAAGGGGCTTTGTCACAAAAAAGGATCGGTGGGGTTGCTGCCCTATCTGGAAGAGGAAATTCTCGACCGGGGTCTCAATGTTCTGGTGTCCACCACGGGCTGTTTGAAACAGTGCGAGAAAGGACCGGTCATGGTGGTTTACCCGCAAAACACCTGGTATGGCGGCGTGGACAGCGAAAGCTCCGTCGACGCCATCCTCGATGCCCTCGAGGAGGGGGGCACCGCCGGTGATTATCTGATCTGACCGGAGGCCCGGCCCTGCCGTTCTCATTTGGCCTGAATCGAGGAGGACCTTATGAAAAGCCTGTCCTGCACCATGGAACGAACACCCGGCCCGCCTGACGCGCCCGCCATGAATATCGGGGCGCGGGCAGGCGGAGCCCCTGATCCGGAGGCCTGGGCCGTTGCCCTTGAACGGGCGGCCGATCCGGGGGAACGATCGGATCTTCTGGACGATTACCTGAGAACGGGGTTCGGACGCAGCGAGTCGGGGCTCAGGCTGGATCTGATCGCCAATCCCTACGCCATCGTGGCCACCGGTCGCTATGGACGGCGGGAGGTGGGGCGGCGGCCCGAGGTGGGGATTCTGTTTATTTTCAATGACAGAATCCCCGAAGGGGCCGAGGGACTGATCCGGGATATCGTCTACCCCCTCTGGGACCGTCGGGTGATGGTTCATCACAGCACCCGGACCCTTTCGGACTGCCTGTCGGATGCGGCGAAGGATATCGGCACCCTGGTGACCCTGATGGACGCCCGGTTCGTTTGCGGCGTTTCGACCCTGTACTCACGGTTGACGGGCCGTTTGCGGGAAAAGGTCGTGTTCCGGCGGAGACGGGAGATTCTTGCCTTTCTTCTGGAGCGGGACAGGGAGCGTCATCGCCGTTACGGCCGGCCGGAAGACGGCCCGGAACCGGACCTGGTACGCAGCCCCGGCGGACTCGAAGACGTCCAGTCGATCCTGACCGGAGCCCGGACCGTGGGCGGCGTGATGGACCTCCGGGACATCGAACGGCTGGGTCTGATGTCGACGGACGAGTGTGAGGCTTTAAATCTGGCCCGGGACGTTGTTCGGCGGGTACTTGCGGTCACCGAGACGGACGAATCCGGATCGCCGGGCCGTCTTTCCCTGAACCGTCAGCACGGTGCGGCCCGGGCCCTGGGCTACACCAACGCCGGGGGACGCAATGGGGTGGACCGTTTTCTCACGGACCTGACGGGTCATATGGACCGGATCATGACAGTCTACCGGCGGTTTTTCCTGGACCTTGTCCCGGAGATGATTATCGGGCGTCCGGTCCAGGCCGGGAAAATCAACACCGGCACAAAGTGGGTGAATGTGACCCGGGGCATGATCACGGTGACCTCGTCGGTCAAGCTGATCCGGCATCCCGGACTGATGCTTTCCGTGTTTGAGGAAAGCCGTTCAACCGGTGCGCCCTTGTCTCCGGAAACCCGGCGGCTGATCGAGGCCTTCGGACCCGGCCTTGCCCAGGCCGGATGCCGTGACACCGCCGTCATGACGGCCTTTGAATCGGTGCTGTTCGATGGGCCGGAAGGATCGGATATCCCGGCCGTGCTGCTTGAAACCGGCCTTTTGGGGGCTTTTGTTCCCGTCTTCGCCGCGTTCCGGCATCGCCGGGAGTTCGGTGCTGTGGAGCGTCGGCCCATGTGCGAGCGGCATCTTGACATTTTGGACCGGCTCAAGGGGCTTCTCGGGGCCCATGGCAGCAGGGTGCCGTTCGTTTCTGCCGACCTCCGGAGGGGCCTTCTCTGGGCCGGCCTGTTTCATGACCTTTATCGGATATTTCCAGGTCGCCGAAGACATCGGGCCGCAGCCCGTGAGGTGGCGCTTATTCTTGCGCGTTTTAAAAAAGACGCGCCCTTTGTTCGCAGAGTGCTGGACCTGATCGATCACTCCCGCCGGATTATCCGGTTTGTCACCGGTGAACCGGTCAGTGAAAAGGCGCGCGTGACGGCCCTGGTTCGATCGTGGCGGGGGGTGACCCCCCAGACCCTGACCGGTGCCTGCTATCTGGCCCGGGCCGTGATTGAGACCCGTTTCGCCGGGCGGATCGACGATTTCATCCTGGCGGATCTGTCGGTGTTTTACAATTGGAGCCTGGGCGTCCTGTCGGGGGTTTGTTCTCCCTCCTCACCCGATGGCGACGCCCTTGCTCCTGATTCGCTTGCAAAGGTCACGGCCCTTGACCGGAAAAAACACCGGGGGCCCTGTGTCCATGTCCTTGAATTTGCGAATACCCGAACCGTCACGCTGGCCTGCCCCCGGGACCCGCTTACGCTGTGCGGTGTGCCCGCCCTCTTTTCGGCCCACGGCATGGAGGTTTACGATCTTCGGGTCGCGGACGGTCCGGGCGAGGACCTTGTTCTGGTGGTCCGGGTGACCCCGCCCAAAGACCGGATGTTCGAACGGAGGGCCTGGGCCGGCTTCGAAGAGGCTCTTGAGCGGTTTTTTCGGGAGAAGCCCTCGCCGCTGAGTAAGCCCGGTGAGCGGACGGGGGGCCCGCGACGGCACCTTTCCATGGACCGCTCCGGGCCGGGGGACAGCACGCGGATCAGCGTGATCGGTACCGGAGGCCCGGAGGATGACGCAACGGTTTTGCGGGCCGTGACCAGGGCGGGGGGACGCGTCCGGTTCATGCGGCGAATGCACGATACCCGGCGGCCCGGCCTGTGGGTCTGGGTGCGGACGGACCGGGAAGAGACGGTGGGGCCGGACTTTTTGGATCGGATGAAGGAGGTGCTGGATGGGTGCTGAGATGGGAAAAACAATCCGGTTGATCGATTCCACGCTGAGGGATGGGGAACAGGCCCCGGGAGTCTCCTTTAACCGTTCCGACAAGATCGCCGTCGCCACGATGCTGGCCGAGGCCGGTATCGACGAACTCGAAGCGGGAATTCCCGCCATGGGGGACCGTGAATGTGAGGATATTCTGGCGCTTCATCGGCTGAACCTGCCCTGCCGGATCACCCCCTGGTGCCGGGCCCGGGCGGGGGACCTGGAACTGGCAGCCCGGGCCGGAGCATCCAGTGTTCACATCGGCTTTCCCCTCTCGCCGATCCACCTTCAGGTGACCGGCAACACCCTGGACGGGGTGCTGGAGGATCTGAACCGTCTGGTGACTCTGGCAAGGTGCCGTTTCGACCATGTGTCCGTGGGCGCCATGGATGCCGTTCGGACCGCGCCGGACACCCTGGCCCTGTGGCTTCGGTCCGCCTGTGACGCCGGAGCGCATCGGGCCCGCATCGCCGATACGGTGGGGCTTTCCACGCCGTCGTCGGTGGCGGCGCTCGTTGCAGGCCTTTCGGCGGCCGTGCCGGAGATGCCCCTTGACTTCCATGGTCACAACGATCTGGGCATGGCCACGGCCAACGCCCTGACGGCCGCCGAACACGGGGCCTTCGCCCTGTCCGTCACCGTCAACGGCCTGGGTGAGCGTGCAGGAAACGCGGCCACCGAGGAAGTGGCGGCGGCCATCCATTTCGCATCACCTCTGACCTGCCGGCTAAGGCCCGAGGCCCTGGCTCCGGTCTGCGCCCGTGTGGCCCGGGCCAGCGGCCGCCCCATAAGGCCGGACAAGCCCGTGACCGGCTCAGCGGTCTTCGACCACGAGTCGGGCATCCACGGCCAGGGCCAGCTCAAGCATCCCCTGGCCTTCCAGCCGTTCACCGCCGATGTGGTGGGACACGCCCCGGGCCGGCTGGTGCTGGGCACCCATTCGGGAACCGCCATGCTCACCCACCTGCTGGACCGCGCGGGCATTGCTCTGACGACCGACCAGGCCCGCGAGCTGCTGAGTGTGATCCGGTCGCAGACACGCAGGGAAAAGCGGCCGCTCGACACCCTGAAACCATGATGGGCACGCTACCGCTTTGCCCATCCTACCTTTTCCCGACCGTAGGATGGGCAAAGCGCAGCGTGCCCATCAGTTTGGGCAACGAGGATTATTATTAATTTCAAATTATTAAGCCGCGACCACGCTCTTTTTTCAACATGAGCATACGTTTACCCCGGCTCACGTCCCTGTTTTTAATCCTCCAAAAGCGGATAGACCCCGTCGGCGTCGTGGTCTTCACGGCCGGTGAGGGGCGGGTTGAACACGCAGATCATCCGAAGGTCGGAAAAGGCCGTCAGGTGATGCTTCTCGTGGTTGGACAGGGCGTACATGGTGCCGTCCTTGATGGGGATGATCTCGCCGGTCTCCAGGACTTCGAGCTGGCCTTCGCCGCCCACGCAGTACACCGCCTCCAGATGGTTCCTGTACCAGATCAGGGTGGTGGTGCCCGCGAAGATGGTGGTGTCGTGGAAGGAAAACCCCATGTTGTCCTTTCTGAGCAGCAGCCGGCGGCTGGCCCAGGTTCCCGTTTCCGCCCGGACGTCCCGGTCGGTTCCTATGATATCGTCAAGCTGTCTTACAATCATCACATCTCCATGGTCAGGCATTCATGTTTTTCGGCGACAATTTCATCGATGGCTTCCTCGACGATGCCGATGCCGCGCAGCAGGGTTTCCTCGTCGATGACCAGAGGCGGCAGGAATTTCACCACCTGGTCGTCGGCGCCGGACAGTTCGATGACCAGCCCTTTTTCGAAACAGCGCTCGGATACCTGCGAGGCCATGCCCCGCTCAGGCAGTTCCAGGCCGAAGATCATGCCCCGGCCACGAACAGATGCGTTCAGGTCCGGATGCTTGTCGGCGATGGCGGTCAGGGCTTTTCGAATCACAGCGGATTTATGCTTGACCGCATTGGACAGGTCCATGGTGTCCCAGTAGGACAGGGCCTCGGTGGAGGCCACGAAGGCCAGGTTGTTGCCCCGGAAGGTCCCGGTGTGCTCGCCGGGCTTCCACTGGTCCAGGTCCTGGCGAAGCAGCAAGAGGGCCAGGGGCAGGCCGCCGCCGATGGCCTTGGACAGGGTCACCATGTCGGGTTTGATGCCAGAGTCCTCGAAGCTGAAAAAATCCCCGGTGCGCCCGTTGCCCACCTGGATATCGTCGATGATCAGGAGGATGTCGAATTCGTAGCAGAGCTGGGCAAGGCCCCGCAGCCATTCGGCGCCGGCCACATTGATCCCGCCTTCGGCCTGGATGGTTTCGACGATGACCGCCGCCGGAAGATCCAGCCCGCTGCTGTTGTCCGTGAGCATTTTCCGGAAATAAGCCAGGGTGTCGAACTCCGGTCCCAGGTAGTTGTCGTAGGGCAGGAAACTCACGTTTGACCGGCTGATATGGGCCTCGTCCCGGTAGAAGTTGTTGCCGGTGACGGCCAGGGCTCCCATGGTCAGGCCGTGGAAGGCGTTGGTGAAGGCCACGATGTTCGAGCGTCCCTTGATCATCCGGGCCAGCTTGATGGCGCTTTCCACGGTGTTGGTGCCGGTGGGGCCGGTGAACTGGACCTTGTATTCCAGATTACGGGGCTCAAGAATGGTCTCCGACAGCTTGGTCAGAAACCGTTTTTTGGCGGTGGTGGCCATGTCCAGGCTGTGGACCACCCCGTTTTTCTGCAGATAGGCGATCAGGGCCTCGGTGATCTTCGGGTTGTTGTGCCCGTAGTTCAGGGTGCCCGCTCCGGCGAAAAAGTCGATGTATTCCCGACCGGATTCATCGGTCAGGATGCTGCCCTGGGACGTTTCGAAGATGGTGGGAAAGGACCGGACGTAGCCCCGGACCCGTGATTCCAGATTTTCAAAGATTCTCATGATATCCTCCTAGGATGAATGAAGGGCGGGTCCGATGCGGAAAAGCGTTTCGGGTGCATGGCCGCTTTTCCCGAACAGCCCTTCGGAAAAAAAAGTGTCGTTGAATGCATAGGGCGCCCCGACCGTTCGGGCCAGGGCGGTGAACAGGGCGATCGATGCCGCGTTGTCCGCCGTGATGGTGGTGTCGAGATAGCTCAGACGACGGCCCGAAAGAGCGCGTGTCAGCGTTTCGAGCATGGCAAGGGCGATACCCTTCCCCCGGCACTCACCGTCGACGGCCACCTGCCAGATGAACAGGGTGTCGGGTGCCTCCGGGGGGATGTAGCCGGTCACAAACCCCACGATGCGTCCCCCGGACTCGGCCGCCATGGATGTTTGTGAAAAATGACGTCCCATGATCAGGTAATGGTAGCAGGAGTTGACGTCCAGTGTCCGGGATCGGATGGCCAGATCGTGCATGAACCGTCCGTCTTCGGCGGTGGGATGACGAAAAATGATGGTTTCTCCGTTTGAGGATGTCCTGGTGTCGCTCTGTGCCTTCATAAGATAATTTTCCAAATTAAAACAATATTTTATGATTATTACGTTTTGTTAATAACAGCTATACCGTTGCTTTTAAATGAATTGTGAGAATTTAGAAATGTCCTCACGAGTGATTCAAAAGGTGATCGCAGTGTCGAATTCTAAATGATATTAATCTGAAATTAAAGGGTATTTCGGTGTGGAATGGGCTGGTGTTCTGTCTGAATATCATAAAGAACGAGGCTGCTGATCAATGAGCAGATAAAATAGCAAAAAAAGGTCGATGTCCGGTTGTCGGGGTCCATGGTTTCAAGCCTGTAAATAAAATTGATTGAAATTAATTAGATACCATATAAGGCTCTGAGGGATATGTCAACCCCCTGGAATATTTTTATTGATACAGGGATTTCAAGATAGGAAAAAAATAATTGCTGAAATGACTTTGAATCCGGCACGGTCCGCCCCTGGGTTGGGGGACCGCGCCTGCGTCAGAACAATTTCCGGAAGGCCGTGGCCTTGATGCCGGCAACCACAGGTACGCCGATGTCAATGCCCAGTTCCTCCGCCGCTTCGGGGACGATCTGGGCGATCAGTTTCCGGCCGGCGCAGTCCAGTTCGACGCCGGTGCGGTTGCCCAGGGAAAAGGTCGCGGTGACGGTGCAGTTCAACAGATTCCGGGCGCTGGACGCTTCGGGATGGCGCTTGAACAGCATGATTTCCCGGGACGACAGTTCGAAGGTGTTTTCACCGGTTTTCCCCGGTTCCGTGAGAATCAGGCTGATGCCGCCCCACCGGAATCGCCACAGATCCCGGTGGGGCCGGGGGTCGGTCAGGGTCAGCAGGTTGGCGTAGGCCTCACGGCCGGCCATCATGCTTTTTCGGGCCAGCTGCTCGGCGGGCATCCGACCGGTCAGGCGGCCCCGGTCCATGACGAGGACCTCGTCGGTCATCAGCCTCATTTCGCCCAAAGAATGGCTGATGAACACCACGGGAATGGCGATGTCTTCGAACACCCGTTTCAGGTAAGGGATGATCTGGTATTTCAGGTCACGGTCCAGGCCGGTCAGGGGTTCGTCCATCAGAATAAGGCGCGGCGCGGCCAACAACGTCCGTCCCAGGGCCACCCGCCGGCATTCCCCGCCGGACAGGCGCAATACGCTCCGGTCGAGCAGGGGAGCAAGGCCCAGGACTTTGATCAGGGTGTCGGGATCGACCTCGCCTGCCTCGCCGGGGCGGCGTCTGTAACCGTACATCAGGTTTTTCCGGACGGTCATGTGGGGGAACAGGTGGCCGTGCTGGAACACCACGCCGATGCGGCGGCGGTGCGGGGGGAGGTCGATGCCCGCCTCGCTGTCGAACAGCACCTCGCCGTTCAGTCGGATATGCCCCCGGTCCGGCCGGATCAGGCCGGCCAGCATGTGCATGAGGGTGGATTTCCCGCTGCCCGAGGGCCCGAAGACACCGGTTCGCCTTTTTTCGGAAACGAATCGGAGGTCAAGCGTGAAATCACCGCGTTTTTTTTCGATCAGGGCGTCAAGCGTCATGGGCGGCTCCCGCGTTTCATGGTCCGCGCCATGGATTCGCTGATCAGGAGAACGACGAACGACAGACCGATGGAAACCAGGCAGAGGGCCAGCGCCATGGTATCGCCGCCGGGCACGCCGGTATACTCGTAAATGGCCAGGGGAATGGTCTGGGTGACGCCGGGAATGTTGCCCGCCAGGATGATGGTGGCTCCGAACTCGCCCAGGCTTCGCGCGAACATCAGGGTCATGCCCGCCATCAAGGCCCGGCCCGACAGGGGCAGGGTTACGGTGAACAGGCAGTCCCACCAGCCGGCGCCCAGGGTTCGGGCGGCACGGATGTAATGGGGGTCGATGGCTTCCATGCCCAGCTTCAGGGATCGGACCAGAAGGGGGAAACCCACCACCGCCGAGGCGATGACCGCCCCGGACAGACTGAACACCACCCGGATGCCCAGCCGGTCGAAGAGCGGCCCCAGCGGGCCGGACCGTCCCAGCAGCAGCAGCAGCAGGTAACCGACCACCACAGGGGGCAGCACCAGGGGCAGGTTGATCACTCCTTCGATGAGGGACTTGCCCGGCACGCGGGCGTGAACCAGCGCATAGGCCATGGCGAATCCGGGCGGCACGGACAAGAGGGTCGCGCATGTTGCCACTTTCATGGACAGGGCGACGGCCTGAAGATCCTGGGGGCTGAAGGGCATCATACGCTCTCCTTGGATCAGGGGGTCGCGGCCGTATTGCCCTCCGGAGCGTCAAACCCGAAGGACGTGAGGGCGGAGCGGGCGACGGGCCCTGTCAGAAACTCAAAGACGACACGGGCTTCGGCCTTTTCCTTTCCCTCGACGGTCAGGGCCATGGGGTAGACAATGGGGGCGTGGAGGTCAGACGGGACGGTGATAAGGACCACGGCCGTTTCAGCCAGAAGGGCATCGGTGGCGTACACGAACGCACCGTCTGTTTCGCCCCGGTCCGCGTAGAGAAGCGCCTGGCGAACGTCCTTGGTCATCACCAGAACGTTCCGCGCCAACAGGTCCTGATAGATTCCGACTGCCGTCAGGGCGTCCATGGCATACTGGCCCGCCGGAACGCTCTGGGGGCTGCCAAGGGCAATGCGTGAAAGCCCGGTCAGATCCGTCAGCGAGGCCACGTTAAGGCCCTTGCCGCCGATGAAAACCAGCCGGTTTTTGGCCAGAATCCGGACGGCTTGGCTGTCGATTCGTTTTGTTTCAATCAGGTGATCCATCCATTTGGTGTTGGCCGAAATATAAAGGTCGGCCGGGGCCCCCTGATCGATTTGCCGGGCCAGGGCTCCCGATGATCCGAGGTTGAGCCGGATGGTGATGTCCGGGTGACTCCGGCTGAACTGATCGGTAAGTGTCTTGACGGCGTCGGTCATGCTTGCCGCAACGGACATGTGGACGTCTGTGGCGCTGCTAAGGGACGGCATGAGCAGCAGCAGGGAGACAAAAAGCAGGGTGACGTTTTTTTTGAGTGTCATGGAGGCCTCCTGTGTACGTTCGGGTCTGGTTTGTTCATGGTCAATTCAGGAATCGTGCCGGGCCGCCGGACGGAAACGATCGCGGGAAGAACTGCGGGCTGTCCGGGGATTGGCCGGTTTTTTCCCCACAGGACCTTGGGATCGCCGGACAGGGATGTCGTTTTTGTCGCCCGTTTTCGACGAAAATGTCTGTTCGGGACGGAACCGGGTCACCCTTGCCGATGTCCGGGGGAAACCCTTACCTTATCGGTCTGTCCGGGGCGATGGCATGTCATTTATAGTTCATCATTGTTATTTTTGGTAGTATTTAATCGGCTATATGAATAAATATTGACAAATATGGGCACCGGATGGATAGAGTAACGGAGCAATTTTTTCAGATGACACCCGTTCGATTCACCATCCGTATCGACAACACATTGGACCGTGGACTCCCTTGCAGCGTCACGAGGAGTGCATGACATTTGACAGGAGACAACATGATGCGTGAGAACTTTTTAGTCATCGATGGCCGGGACGTGCCCTTCGAACCCGGCCAGACGATTCTGGAGGCGGCCGAAAAAGTGGGGATCGACATTCCCACCCTCTGCCATCTCAAAGACACGACTCCCACCGGGGCCTGCCGGGTCTGCGTGGTGGAGGTGGAAGGGGCCCGGACCCTGATGACCGCCTGCACCGTTCCGGCATCCAAAGGGATGGTTGTCCGGACCGAAACGGCTGCGGTCATTCAGTCCCGCAAAACCACCCTTGAGCTGATGCTCTCGTCGGGCAACCACGAGGACTGCCTGGTCTGTCCGGCCAGCGGGGACTGCCGGCTCCAGGAGCTGGCCTTCCGCTACAAGGTCAAGGGGTCACGTTATCCGAAAACGTCGTCCCGTTACCCCATGGAAGCGGTCAATCCACTGATTTTGAGAAACTTCGACAAGTGCATCCTCTGCGGTCGCTGCGTTCAGGCCTGCCGGGAAATTCAGGTCAACGACGCCATCGATTTCGGCTACCGGGGCGCTGACACCAAAATTGTCGCCAAGGGGGATCTGCCGCTCAAGGACTCGGACTGCGTGTTCTGCGGCCAGTGCATCCAGGTCTGCCCCACCGGGGCCCTGGTCCCCCGGGACGCCTACGAAAAACCCCGGCTCTGCGAAACCGAGGCGATCCGGACCACCTGCCCCTACTGCGGGGTGGGGTGTCAGCAGATTCTCCATGTGAAAAACGGACGCATCGTCCAGGTGTCCGGCGCGGAAGGCGCCGAACCCAACCAGGGCCGCCTGTGCGTCAAGGGCCGCTTCGGCTATGACTTCATTCATTCCAAGGAACGGCTGACCACGCCTTTGATCAAGAAAGACGGCGTGTTTCACCAGGCCTCCTGGGACGAAGCCCTGGATCTGGTGGCCGAGACATTCAGCCGGATCATCAAGGACCATGGCCCCGACGCCCTGGCCGGCGTCAGCTGTGCCCGGAGCATCAACGAAGATTCCTATCAGATGCAGAAACTGTTTCGCGCGGTGATCAAGACGAACAACATTGATCACTGCGCACGTACCTGACATGCCCCCACGGTCGCCGGTCTGGCGACAACGTTCGGCTCAGGTGCGATGACCAATTCCTTCAGGGAATTCAAAAACGCGAAGATGTTCTTCGTCATCGGGTCCAACATGACCGAGGCCCATCCCGTGGCCGCCACGTTCCTTAAAAACGCGGTGCGCAAGGGGGCCAAACTGATCGTGGTGGATCCCCGGAAGCACAAGCTGACGGAATTTGCCGATCTGCATGTGCCCATCAGGGTCGGATCGGACATCGCCTTCTTGAACGGCCTGATGCACGTTCTGATCACCGAGAATCTTTACGACAGGGACTTTGTCGACAAGCACACCTCGAATTTCGAGGAACTCAAACAGGTGGTGATGGACTATCCGCCTGAAAAAGCCGCCGAGATCAGCGGGGTCAGCGCGGAGATGATCGTCAAAACCGCCCGCATGACCGCCTCGGTCAAACCCATGATGCTCTGCTACACCCTGGGCATCACCGAGCATACCTGCGGCCGCAACAACGTGGTGTCCGTGGCCAACCTCCAGATGCTCCTGGGCAACCTGGGCATGGAATGCGGCGGCGTGAACCCCCTGCGGGGCCAGAACAACGTCCAGGGCGCCTGCGACATGGGAGCCCTGCCCAACGTGTTCCCCGGCTACCAGGCCGTGGTCAATCCCGATGCCCGGAAGAAGTTCGAGGAGGCCTGGGGCGTCAGAGACCTGCCGTCTGAAAACGGGCTGATGATTCCCGACATGATGCACGGGCTCGTCACGGGCAAGGTCAAAGGCTTCTATATTTTCGGCGAAAACCTGGCCAACACCGAGCCGGATATCCGGAAGGTGGAGCATGAACTGGAAAGCGCCGAATTTCTTGTGGTTCAGGATATTTTTGAAAACGAAACCACCCGGTTTGCCGATGTGGTGCTTCCGGCGGCGGCCTGGAGCGAGAACGACGGTACCTTCACCAACAGCGAACGCCGGGTCAGCCGGGTCAGGACCGTCTGCGCCCCTCCGGGAGACGCGATGCCCAACTGGTGGATTTTCCGTGAAATCGCCCGTCGCATGGGCCATGTCTGGCCCTCGCAGAGCGCCCGGGAGATCTGGGACAATGAAATTTCCGTTTTGGCCCCGGCCCTGGCAGGGATCAAATACGGCCGCATCGAAGGCGACGGCCTTCAGTGGCCCTGTCCGACCCCGGATCATCCGGGGACGGGATTCCTGCACCGTGACGGCCAGTTCACCCACGGCCGCGGCATCTTTACCCCGGCCCGGTGGACGCCGCCGGCCGAAGTGCCCGACGCGGATTATCCTTTCGTCCTCAGCACCGGACGGCGTCTGTATCATTATCACACCCGGACCCAGACCGGCCGCACCCAGGGTCTCAACGACCTCCTGGGCGAGGAAACCGCCGATATCTCCATCGCCGACGCCCGAAGGCTGGGTATCGCCGACGGCGAGATGATTACCGTATCGTCGCGCCGGGGTGCGGTCAACGTCAAGGCCAGGGTCACCGAGGAGGTGCCGGAGAACATGGTCTGGATGGCCTTCCATTTCCGGGAAGGCAACGCCAACTGGCTGACCCATGCCGCCTTCGACCCCTTCACCAAAACGGCCGAATACAAGGCCTGCGCCGTCAATATCGAAAAACGGGCCTGATCAAAACCCGGTCCGAAAAACAGTAAAACGCCCCGGCCCCCCATGGGACCGGGGCGTTTTACGTTTGATGGCCGGGCAGGCCCGTGGATTCAACTCCTTCCACCGAAGCGACTGCCACCCCGTCCGTGAACGTCTGTGCACGTCCGTGATCGTCCGTGTATGAAACCTGAGCGTAATAAGGAATGTTGGTGAAAAAAATTCCGGCTGCCGGAAGCCCCCCCTTAATAAGGCTGCCAAAAAGCCCTGGCCCTGTCAGTTGACGGGCGGGAAGAGGTCGAAGGCGTCGTCGTCGGTCAGGTCCGGGACGTCCATGGGGCCGAACAGTTCCTCGGCGTCGGGCGGCGGCGGTGGGGCGCGTCGGGCGGGCGGGGGTGCCGGGGCGGGCAGGAAGGTGCGGGGCATGGGCCGGTCCCTGGTGATCATGGCCATGGGAATGGAGACCACATCGCCAACGGCGAGTCGGTTGGGATCGAGGGTGGGATTGATGCGGGCGATCTCCCGAAGGCGGGCTGCGGAGCCGGTGTACCATTTCGCAACCAGAGAAAGGGTTTCGCCCGGAAGGCGTACCGAATGACGATAAAAAGCAGGGCCGGGGGGCACGGGGGGCTCCGTCGCCGGTGTTTCCCGGACGACATCAGGGACCTTGGGGACCTTTACGATCGGCACAGGCCGGGCACAGGCCCCGATGACGACAACGGCAAGAAGGGCCGATGCACCGCAGGCTATGGGGTGGCGTTGGCCGCGCTGATCCATGGCATGTCCTTGTCGGGTTGAAGCCGCGTGAGATAGCCCTTCGCCTTGAGGTTGCCGGGATTGTGTTTCAGGGCTTTTTCGAGATTGTCGATGCACGGCTGCTTTTTCCCCTGCCGGTGCTGGACCACTGCAAGGTTGAAAAGCGCCTTGTCCAGATAGGGCGGATTCAGGGCCGCGGCCTGGCGGAACATCTGCTCGGCCAGGGAAAATTTTTTCAGGGCGGCGTAGGAATAGCCCAGATTGTAATAGGTCTCGCAGGGCCGGAAAGCCAGGTCGGCGGCGGCCCGATAGGCCTGAACGGCCTTGACGTGGTTGTTTGATTCCGTCCACAGTCGGCCCAGATCAAAATGGGCCCGCCCGTGGCGGGGATCGATGTCGACGGCCGCGGTGAGCAGCTCCCGGGCCTGATCGGGGTACTGCCCGGCGATGAGGTCGGCCTGGCCCCGGAGGGCCCTGGAATAGTCGATTCGAATATCCGGCCGAAGGTCCGGGGCGTTTTGCGCGATGATCTGCCGATAAAGGGGAATGGCCCGGCTGTAGTCTTTGTGGTCGAGGGCGTTTCGGGCCTGTGCCGAAAGGGGTTCAAACCCGTTCGACGCCGTGTCGGCCGGAGTGGCGTTTGACGCGGCCGCTTCCGCTCCGGCGGGTGATGCGACGGCGGTCGGGGGCATGGAGGATGTGCCCGAGGCGTCGGGCCGCATTCGATAGACGAGGGCAAGGATGGACATGAGCAGGGCCAAACAGGCCGCCGTCAATCCGATCCAACGTTTCGTCCGGGGAACAGGCTGATGGCGGTCGTCTGACGGGGGAGCCGTTCTGACGGGCCGGGCCGGGCCGGGCGTCGATGGAGCCTGACGTGTGACGCCGTAAGGGTGCGGGCGAACCGGGGCGGGAAAGACCCCGTCGTTCACGCCCCTGTTGAGCACGATGAACTGTTGCGCACATTCGGTGATGATCGACGGGGGAATGGTGACTTTATCCCGGATATAGCCCGTGACCAGAGCGTGATCGCACAGGGTGTTGATCATGCGGGGGTATCCCATGGACACGTGATGGATTTCACGGACGGCGGCGTGGGTGAAGATGGAGCGGCGGGCCCCGGCCACGCCCAGCCGGTAGGCGATGTAGGCCGCCGTTTCTTTTTCGGACAGAGGATCGATATGGTAGACCAGGCTGATGCGCTGCCGAAGGGCCCGGCATTCGGGCAAAGACAGGGTGTCATGGATTTCATTTTGTCCCACGAAAAAGATGCTGATGAGTTTTTCATCGGGTTTTTCGATGTTCGACAGCAGTCGGATATGTTCAAGCACCTCCCGGGACAGGCTGTGGGCTTCATCGATGATCAGCAAAAGGGTCCGGCCGGACCGATAGGCCTTGTTCAGAAAATCACTGAACGCCGCGAGAAAATCGACTTTGGAGGTGAAGGGGCCGGGTATCTGAAAAGACAGGGCGATGTAGTTGTAAAACCCGATCAGATCCATGGCCGGATCCCTGACGGTGGCCGCCAGAACCGAGTCGTCCAAGGTTTCCAGAAGGGCGTTGATCAGGGTGGTTTTGCCCGTGCCCACGTCTCCGGACACCAGAAGGAAGCCTTTCTGGTCCATCACGCCGTATTTCAAGGTGGCCAGGGCCTCCTTGTGTTTTTCCCCGAGCCAGAAGAACGCCGGGTCGGTGCTCAGCTGGAAGGGTTTGCGGATGAGTCCGTAATGGGATCGATACATGACAAACCGTCCTTGTCGGGTGTCCATGTAAAAAACGATCGCCTTGTCTGAGTCGCGGGTGTCTGTCTGTCGACGGTATCGGTCGGCCGGCGATGGCCAACGGGCCCTTATTCACGGCGGATCACAGCGGTTACGGAGGAGATGACGGGAACTGAAATGAGCCCGTTGATGAAATATTGACCATACTCTATCACGGTTTGCACCGACGAGTCAAAATGTCTTTTCGGCCGGGTGGTTACCGGCTTTGATCGATATCGGGATCGCTCGCGCCGCAGGGCAATCGCATGTATGATCTTAAAACACATGGGTCTCTTCCTGCGGAACGAATAGCATATGCGATTGCCCTGGATCGCGCCGCGCCCTCCCTTGATCGATGGGCCCCGGCATGGTATGGTGGCGACCAAAAAACAAACCAATGAATGAAAAACGTCCCGGCATCGGGACAGGGGGGAGAACCATGACCAGATGTTTTCTTTTTGTGACGCTGATGTTTACAAGCCTGACCGTGGCCGCCCAGGCGGTTCAGATCGCACCGTCGCCCCTGACGGGGCCAACGTTCGCCAAGGGGGTTCACACAGGCCGCGGGGAACTCGTCTATATCAACTACGACGATGTTTACGGAGGCGGGATCCAGGGCGTCAAGCGGTTCGCCCTGAGTGACCGGGTGGCCCTGTCGCCCTCGGTCGGGGCCTATCATCTGACCGGTGACCAGGCCTATACCGATCCCGTTATGGGGGGCGTCACCATGGACATGGATTACACCTTCGCGGCCGGGGGGCTTCGGGGAGAGGTCCAGCACCGGATCGGAGCCCTGAACCTGATCATTTTCGGCGGGGGGCTTTTCCATTACGGTGAATCCGAATCCGATCTGTCTGTGGCCGGTGTCCCGGGCAGCGACCGGGTGGAATCCACCGACAAAGGCCTGGGCTGGGAGGCGGGTGCCCAGGCGGCCGTCGCGCTTGGAACGGTGACCGCCATCGTGTTTTTCCGCCATGAATCCCTGCGGGTCACGACGGACAACGAGGATGAACCGGGCGCGACGATCACCTCGGACCCCGAACAGACCGTCACCTTCGACAGCAACACCCTGGGCGTTGACGTGCTGTTCAAAAACGGCATCAGCCTGAGCGGACTGCTTTCCATTCCGGACGACAGCGACGAAGAAAACGTGACGATGATCAAGCTGGGCTTCCCGTTCTGATTGCCCGAGGGGATCACGACGGGAAACCGTTTTGTCACCGTATGTTTCATATCCTTGAAGAAAACTAAAAACGGCCTTCGTGAGAATCTCAGTGGATTGATCTCAGATCAATCCTGTTGACTTAAACACGTCATCCGTGCCGGCAAGAAATACACCGCTTGAACACACGAGACCCTCTGTGCCTTTGTGTCTCCGTGAGAAATTACATAGACCGTGCCCTTCAAAGACGCCGGTTTAATCGCTCTCACAGAGGCACGGAGACACAGAGAACGCCGGACATGCCGGGGCATGTCGCACGGCAACGCTCCTGGGGGCATCCCATGCCGTGATTCATGGGCCGTGCGGGATAGACATGCGATTGCCCTGGCAGGGCCCCAATGAGCCCTTGCCCTGAAACGGTAAATGCTTTATAGATGGGCAGAGGTTTTTCCCGGAATCCGGGTCCGTCTGTCCAATCCCTGTTAACAGGTTCAAGGTAACGTAAATGGAGCGCGCCGATTATTTCATACGCCGGTTTCTTTTGGTGATTCCCACCTTTATCGGAATCACCCTGGTGTGTTTTCTGCTGATCCAGTTCGTGCCCGGCGGGCCCGTTGAGCAGGCGCTGATGGCGATGAAGGGCGTGGGGGAATCGGGGCCGGCGACGGTATCGGCCAACGCCGCGTCCATCTCCGAGGCCCAGCGCAAACAGATCGAGGCCCATTTCGGTTTTGACAAGCCCTTTTACCAGCGGTATTACACCTGGCTGGTCGAAAACCGCATCGGTATGCGCATGGAATCCTACAGTTTTCCCAACAAGAACGCCTGGCAGCTGATCAGCGAGAGGTTCAAGGTCTCCCTGATTTTCGGGATCACCGGATTTCTCCTGACCTACCTGGTCTGCATTCCTTTGGGCATTTTAAAGGCCCTTTACCACACCCGGGCGGTGGATGTGGTGTCCAGCCTTTTGGTGTTCGTGGGCTACGCCGTGCCGGTGTTCGCCTTCGGCATGATCCTCAAAATGCTGTTCTGCGGCACCGTGGAAGGTCTCTTTGACGTGTTCCCCGTGTCGGGCTTCACCTCGGATCATTTTGACAGCCTGCCGTTTGTGCTCAAGGTCAAGGACATTTTCATGCACATGTTTCTGCCGCTGTGCTGTTACATGATCGGCAGTTTCGCCGTCTTGACCCTTCTGATGAAAAATTCGCTGCTCGAACAGATCAGCAGGGATTACATGCGCTGCGTGGTGGCCAAGGGCGCCGGATTCTCCCGGGCGGTCTGGGGCCACGCCTTTCGGAATTCCCTGATCCCCATCGCCACGGGCTTCGGGTCCATCCTGACCGTGATGTTCGCCGGATCGGTGATCATCGAGCAGGTGTTCGAAATTCCGGGCATGGGGCGCCTGAGCCTCGAGGCCATCGTGGGGCGGGATTACCCGGTGTTCATGGGCATTTTGTCCCTGACCTCCCTGCTGGGTCTTGTGGGTAACATTCTGTCGGATTTCTGCTATGTGCTCATCGACCCCCGGATCAATTTCCGGGATGCGTGACAAAGGTGCCATGAACGATCGGATAGGCTCATGACGATCACCGGTTTTTTTGCCGTCCAAAACCCCGAGACGATCCGGAGACTGAAGCGGTTCAGAAGCCGGCGCCTGGCCCGTTTTTCCCTGTGGATTCTCGCCGCACTCTACCTGATCAGCCTGGGGGCCGAACTGGTGTGCAACAGCGATCCCCTTTACCTGCGCCTTGAGGGGCAATCTTATTTTCCCGTGTTTCGGTATTATCCGGAAGATGCGTTTCTTGGAAACGGCAAACAGACCCGGCCCGATTACAAGAAGATGGCGGCGCTGCCCCTGTTTGCGGACAACCCGCGCAATATCATGATTTTTCCTTTGCTCTCCTACGGCCCCTATGAAAGCGTGTCGCCCTCGGATCTGGCCGCAGACCGGATGGTGACCCTGGAACTTTATCCGATGCTCCGCATGGCCACGGTCAATCTGCGTCCGGACGGCACGATATCCCGCTCCGCCTCCTTCGGGACCTTTGCGGATCTGCCTGAGCCCGAAATCTGGGGCCGCCCGATCAGAGATTTTCTGACCCTTCCCGATGCGGTGACGCATGCGGTGGCCGGCCGGTTCGAAAACAGGGCAGAAGACGCCTTCGAAACCCGCCTTGCCTTTGCAAACGGCCGGCGGGCCGTCCTGGAACTGCCGGCGTATGCCCCCCGCAGCACGCCGCCGAAAAGCGTCCGGCTGACCCTCCGGGAAGAGGGAACGATCGGGGATGATCCCGTCCGAATCCGTTTTGACAAGACCCTTGCGATAAAGGGAAGCCCCCCGGAACTGTGGCGGTCCCTGGACGACGACACCCGGAAAAAACTGACCGACCGCCTTTCGATGCGTTTCGATCGCCCGGTGGATGCCCTGTTCCTCGATATCGGCAAAGGGTTTTACCGGGCCGAGTTCGACAAAAAGGATATCCGCTTTCCCCATCCGCCCACCGGCCGTCATCTTCTGGGACTGGACGAGGCCGGTCGGGACGTGCTGGCCCGGATTCTCTACGGCCTTCGGATTTCCCTGACCTTCGGCCTGGTGCTGGTGGTCAGTTCCATGGCCCTTGGCATCGGTGCCGGGGCCGTCCAGGGATACTACGGCGGCACGGTGGACATCACGGCCCAGCGGCTGATCGAAATCTGGAGCGCCCTGCCGTTTCTTTACGTGATGATTCTGATGGGCTCGGTCTACGGCCGGAGCTTCGGCCTGCTTCTGGTCTGTTACGGGATCTTCAACTGGATCGGGATCTCCTACTACGTCCGGGCCGAGTTTCTTCGCCTGAGAAAACAGCCCTTCGTCGAGGCGGCCAAATGCCTGGGGATTTCCTCGTTCAAAATTATCTTCAAGCATATCCTGCCCAACGCCATGGTACCGGTGATCACCTTTTTCCCCTTCTCCCTGGTGGGGGCCATCGGGTCCCTGGCCGCCCTGGATTACCTGGGCTTCGGCCTGCCCCCCCCCACGCCGAGCTGGGGTGAACTGCTGGCCCAGGCCCAGCAGTACCGCTGGGCCTGGTGGCTGATCGTCTACCCGTCCCTGGCCCTGTTTATCGTGATGCTTCTGGGGGTCTTCATCGGCGAAGGCGTGAGAAACGCCTACGACCCCAAACGGTATGCCAGGCTGGAGTAGTTAGACGGTGTATGGTTGACCTGGCGCCCTGATGGGCACGCTTCGCTTTGCCCATGAGGCAGGCCGAACTCAGGCGCGTTGACAAACGGATAGGGAAACCGTCTGAAGCCTTAGTTAATTCAAAAC
>NZ_BAAHXV010000038.1:0-40093 GCF_054657895.1 Desulfatiferula olefinivorans
AGCCGTCAATCCTCGTTTTTCAGAACGGCAAGAAAGGCGCTCTGGGGCAGTTCGACCTGGCCGATCATCTTCATGCGCTTTTTACCCTTCTTCTGCTTGTCGAGCAGTTTGCGTTTCCGGGAGATGTCGCCGCCGTAACACTTGGCGGTCACGTCCTTGCGGAAGGCGCTGACCGTTTCCCGGGACACGATCTTGGCGCCGATGGCCCCCTGGATGGCGATCTTGAACATCTGGCGGGGAATTTCCTCCTTGAGCTTGGCGCAGGCATGGCGGCCGCGGGCCACGGCATTGTCCTTGTGGACCAGCTGGGACAGGGCGTCAACCTTTTCGCCGTTGATCAGGATGTCCAGCTTGACCAGATCCGTCTCCTTGCGCTCGATCATCTCGTAATCGAAGGATCCGTATCCCTGAGTCACGCTTTTCAGCTTGTCGTAGAAGTCATAGACCACTTCGGCCAGGGGCAGCTCGAACACCATTTCCAGACGGCTGCTGTTCAGATACTGATAATTCCTGCTGATGCCCCGCCTGTCCAGACACAGCTTCATCACGGCGCCCATGTAGCGTTCGGGAACAATAATGGTGGCCTTGATGAACGGTTCCCGGGTGACGGCGATGGTGGTGGGATCGGGATAGAGGGCCGGGTTGTCGATGATCACCGTTTCCCCGTTGTTCAAAACAATTTCGTACTGAACCGACGGAGCCGTGAGGATCAACGACAGGTCGTATTCCCTCTCCAGCCTCTCCTGGACCACCTCCAGATGAAGCAGTCCCAGAAATCCGCAGCGGTATCCGAAACCCAGGGCCGCCGACGAGTCTTTCTCGTACACCAGGGAGGCGTCGTTCAGTTTCAGCTTTTCGATGGCGTCGGTCAGTTCGCCGTAATCATCGGAGGCCACGGGATAGATCGATGAAAACACCACCGGCGTGGGCTCCCGGAACCCGGACACGGCCTTCTCGCAGGGACGGTTTTTGAGGGTGATGGTGTCGCCGCAGCGGGTGTCGCTGACGGTCTTGATCCCTGCGATCACGTAGCCCACCTGCCCGGCGGTCAGTTCCTTTCTCGGCACCCGGACGATCTGGAACACCCCCACCTCCTCGACCTTATGGGCGGCGCCGTTGGACATAAACATCAGGGTGTCCCCGGCCTTGATGCGCCCGTCGAACACTCTGAAATGCACAATGGTCCCCCGATAGGGGTCGTAATGGGAATCGAAAATAAGGGCACGGAACGGGGCGTCCGGATCACCCTTTGGCGCAGGCAGAAGATTCACCGCCCCTTCAAGCACATCCTCGATGCCGATGCCGTTTTTGGCCGACGTGAGAATGGCCGTTTCCGAATCCAGCCCAAGGTCCTCGTCGATCTGCTGTTTGACCCATTCGATTTCGGCCGACGGCAGGTCGATCTTGTTGATCACGGGGATCACTTCGAGATTGTGGTCCATGGCCAGATAGAGGTTGGCCAGGGTCTGGGCCTCGACCCCCTGGCTGGCGTCGACCAGCAAAAAAGCCCCTTCGCAGGATTTCAGCGCCCGTGACACCTCGTAGGTGAAATCCACGTGGCCCGGAGTGTCGATCAGATTCAGAATGTATTCCTTGCCGTCTTTGGCTTTATAAGGAAGGCTCACGGTCTGGCTCTTGATGGTGATGCCCCTCTCCCGTTCGATATCCATGGAATCCAGGATCTGGTCTTTAAAATCCCTGTCCGCCACAATGCCGGTGGCCTGGATCAGGCGGTCGGAAAGGGTTGATTTCCCATGGTCAATATGGGCGATAATGCTAAAATTTCTTATATTTTTCATGTGTTATCCCATGATTGAATTAAACGTCATGTTCCCCGGCTTCATGTGCGACACAAGCCCCTGGTATCAACGATCCCAAAACCTATCAAGGCGGTTGACACCATAAATCTTAACAGTTATAGTCGTTGGTCTGGACTTAGTCAAACCCGTTTATTTAACCGGTATGTTTTTTCGTGTCAAGACCGATACCTGTGCATAATCCGCCAGGCATGCCGCAATCCAAATCACATCAAGGTTGATGGATGGCCGATCACATTCTCATTGTTGACGATGATACCGCCGTACGTCACTCCATGCAGGAGTTTCTCCGCCTGGGTAAATTCACCGTGGATACGGTGGACTCCGCTGAAAAAGCTCTGGAGTATCTAAAAAACCATCCGGTTGCTATCGTCATCACCGACATTCTCATGGCCGGCATGGACGGCCTCGAACTGACCGATATCATCAAGCGGGACCACGACACCGACGTCATCGTCATCACCGGATACAGCGGCAACTATTCCTACGAGGACGCCATCGGCAAGGGGGCCAGCGACTTTATCTTCAAGCCGGTGCGCTACGAGGAACTGATCCTCCGGATCAACCGGGTGCTCCGTGAACGAAGCCTGGCCAGGGACAGGGCCGAGATGCTGGTGAAACTCAAGGAAATGGCCATCACCGACGGCTTGACCCGGCTCTACAATTCCCGGTATTTCTACACCCAGATCGAAATGGAAATCGATCGACGGAACCGCTATCGTCATCCCCTGTCCCTCCTGCTGCTCGACATCGACAACTTCAAGGCCTACAACGACACCTTCGGCCATCTGGACGGCGACAAGGTGCTGATGCGCCTCGGAGAAATCATCAGAACCTGCCTGAGAACCATGGACTCGGCCTACCGGTACGGCGGTGAAGAGTTCACCGTGATTCTTCCGGAAACGTCCATCACCGAAGCCGCCACCGTGGCCTCACGCATTCAAAGCCGCCTGTCGGACGAAACCTTCGTGTCCATGACCGGAACACCAAGCATAATCACCTTAAGTATCGGGGTGACCGAGTATCACCCCGGCGAAGACGTGTCGGCCTTCATTCAGCGGGCCGACACGGCCATGTATCAGTCCAAGGAAGCCGGGAAAAACGCCATCACCGTTCTACCGGTCATGCGGACGGCCTGAATCCATGGTCGAACTGTCCTTTGTCACTGACCCCACCGACAATCAGAAACGGCAGATCCTCGCGCTCTACCATCGGCGAGGCTGGTGGCCCAAAACCGTCAACGACCCCGAACGGATCAGCCGGATCATCCGGGGAAGCCACTGCTTTCTCCTGGCCATGGAGGGCGATGAGGTGGCGGGCATGGGCCGTGCCCTGAGCGACCGGACCGGCGATGCCTACATCCATGACCTGACGGTCCGGCAGGCCTTCCGGAACCGGGGCCTGGGAAGGCGGTTGGTCCGGATGATCATCGACCGCCTGGTCAGCGACGGCATCACCTGGGTGGGCCTGATCGCCGAAGGCCGTTCCCACGGGTTTTACGAAAAAGACGGTTTTCAGATCATGGAAGACGCACGGCCCATGTACAGGTGGGTGCCCTGATGATGCGCCCCCTCACGGCGGCCGACCATGACCGGCTTCTCCCTTTTTTCGAACCCCAGGTTCACCGGCTTTGCTATTACTCGCTCAGCGCTTTCATCTGCTGGAGCCACCACGTCTCCCATCCGGTCTATACCGAACGGGACGGCATGCTTTTGATCGGCATGCGTTACGCTGAAAACCCCCAACACGACTACCTGTATCTGCCCCTGGCCCGGGGGCGGGCCCTTGCCCCGGACCTGCTTCGAGATCTGGCCCGGGATCTTCGTTTTTCACGCTACCGATTCGTTCCGGGGGATTACGTCGCGTCCACGGACGCCTCGGAGCTTTCACGCTGTTTTACCGTGAACGAAGACCCGGATCTGTCCGATTACATCTACACCGCCCGCGACCTGGCCGACCTCAAAGGAAACCGCTACGCCAAGAAACGCAACCTGATCCACCAGTTCCTCAAGTCCCATGTGGATGAGAAGCGGGTGACCCTCCATGCCATGACCGAAGGCGATATCCCCGGCTGCCTGGCCTTCCTCGACCACTGGAGTCGCGACCGGGACATCGACCCGACGGCCGACACCTGGGCGGCCATGGAGTGGAAGGCATCGGAAAACGCCGTTCGGACCATCGGCCGCCTGGGCTACACGGGGCTTGTTCTAAAAATCGACGGTGAGATCAGGGCCTTTGGCATTGGATCACGGCTGACCGCTCAACTGGGGGGATTTCATTTTGAAAAAGCCGATCCGCAGATCAAGGGACTGTATCAGTATTTCGACCAGCAGTGTGCCCGTCGCCTGTTCGACGGCCTGCCCCTGATCAACAAGGAGTGCGACATGGGCGAGACGGGCCTCCGCCAGTCCAAACGATCCTACCATCCCGTGGAAATGGTCACAGCCTGGGAGATGGCAATCAAATAAAAAAACGAGGCAACATCTTGTTATCATTAACTACAATCACAATACAGGGCGTTTCCAACCAACCGCATCTAGTTACTTTTTTTCCTATTTTTTCATAACAATCATTACCTTCATTACACACAACTATCACCCTCAAGCCACACCAATCATAGCATGAGACGATGATTCGGGGGGTTACCTGCGGCACAATCCTTGCTGAAGTTATCAGACACATTTCATTTCACGCTCATCCGACTCCGGCACTGCAAGCAGCGTTTCAAAGAGACATCACGCGACCACACCCGATCGAGGGCACACACCCTTTACGCTCGTACCGTCACGCAGGCTTTTCAAGGTCGATGATACGACGCCCCTTGCGTCTTATCATCCATGTGCATTTAACGCGTCCAACCGAAAGGAGTCAGCATGAAAAAATTCAGCATCTTCGGCATGGTTCTTTGTTTGGTCCTGTTATGCAATCAGGCGTTCTGCGGTTACATCACCGGCGGCGATGCCGCGTCCATTACGGATGCCACCAGCATCCTCGACATCGTGTTCGTGTCCGACACCAGCGCATCGATGAACGATGAAATGGGATTTATAAGCAACAACATCCAGACCATCGTTGAAAACATCGACTGTCCCGACTGCGATGTGTTCATCCGGGCCACGTTCCTGGGCATGATGGGGACCTACGGCATCTTCAACGAAACCGTTCGCCATTATGTGCAGACCGCTTCGGGCAACACCAGCATCGGCATCGCCAACCATTCGGAAGACAACGGCCCTGCGGTCACCGACATGGTCAACTGGTTCGACTGGGATGACGCCCTCAACTATCCGGACCAGAACTATTACAAAGCCATTGTCACCATTGGCGACGAAGGCACGGAAGACGGCCACCCGGTGTATGAAAATGACTGGGATGCAGCCCTTACGGCCAACCAGGCCGCCATCGCCAATGACATCATGGTTTTTTCGCTGATCGGCACGGTCTATCCCTCTGCGTCATACATTGCCGATGAAGCCAATCGAAACGCCGTGTTCACCGCCCTGGCCGAAGGCGGTTCAAATCCATACGGAACGGCCCTGGGGGCCACGGGAGGAGCGGCCTACCTGACCACGTCCGACACCCTTGAGACCGATCTTGAGGAAATCCTCTGCCGTGCAGGATCCGGCGGCATCGTCGATCCGGTACCGGAACCGGCGACGCTTCTGCTGCTCGGCTCCGGCCTGCTGGGCCTTTTCGGATTTTCACGCAGAAAGAAAGGATAGGATCGGGCAAATGATCCGGAAGAAAACCGACTTATTTGTCACGGGGCGGCCGGTTGGCCGCCCCATCTACAGTCCCGCCAATCGATAATCATCCGCCCGGATATCAAAGCGTTTCATGATCTGCTGGAGGGCCTGGCGTTCCAGACCCATCTGCCGGGCAGCATGGCTGATATTGCCCCCGCAGGCCTTAAGCGTTTCACCGACAAAGCGGCGGTTGAAGTCCCGGAGCATCTGTTCTTTGGCGTCTTTGTAACTCATTCCCTCGACAGCCGACAAGGCCGCAGGTCCTGTGTTTGCGTTCGCATCCACGGCCAGCCCGGCGTCTTCCGGCGTGATCGCCGGTCCCTGGGCATAGAGGATTGCGCGGATGATCACGTTTTCCAATTCACGGATATTGCCTTCCCAGGGTCTTCGGACCAGGGCGTCCATCAGGGCCGGCGAAATGGGCGTCAGCGGTTTTTTGAGCTTGACGCAGTGTTTTTCCAGAAGATGGTTGGCGATCAGGGGAATATCCTTCGTCCTCTCCCGCAGCGGAGGCATGACGATGGGCAGCACGTTGAGCCTATAGTAGAAATCCTCGCGGAAGGTCCCTTGGCGGATCAGCTCGGGCAGGTTTTGATTGGTGGAGGCGATGATCCGTGTGTTGACGCGAATCACCCGGTTGTCGCCCAGGGGTTTTATTTCCTTGTCCTGAAGCACCCGGAGCAGCTTGGTCTGGATGGACGGGCTGATCTCACCGATTTCATCGAGAAAAATCGTGCCGCCGTCCGCTTCCTGAAACAGGCCCGCCTTGTTCCGGACGGCATGGGTGAAGGCGCCTTTGGCGTAGCCGAACAGCTCGCTTTCCAGAATGGTTTCCGGGACCGTGGGGCAGTTCACCGTCACGAACGGGCCGTCCTTGCGGTCGCTCATGGCGTGGATGGCCCGTCCCACCAGGTTCTTCCCGGTGCCTGATTCGCCGGTGATCAGTACCGTCACGTCCGAGCTTGCCACCATGGCGATGGTTTCGAACACCTTTTTCATGGCCGGGCTCTCCCCCACCAGATCGCGGCTCAGCTCAGCACTGAAGCAGCTTCGGTGAAGAATGCGGTTTTCCCTGAGCAGACGACTGCGTTCCAGGGCCTTGGTCAGGCTGATGATCAGCGCGTCATGGTCAAAGGGTTTGGTGATGAAATCATAGGCGCCGTGCTTCATGGCCCGGATAACCATGTCAATGCTGCCGTGGGCGGTCATCACCACCACGGTCTGATCGGGCCGGTTTTCCTTGATGCGTTCAAGCAGTGCAAGGCCGTCCATGCCCGGCATCTTGATATCGGTCAACACCAGATCGAAGCGTTCCCGCCCCAGACGCTCAAGGGCCGCTTCGGCGGAGGGAGCCGTCGTGATCCGCGCGTCGAGATCGGGCCCAAGGGTACGGGCCAGAAGCTGAAGCATGTCCGGCTGGTCATCGATGATCAGGATTGTATGTTTCATAAAGGCCTCTCATGGGTCGGCGAAAGCGGCAGGCGGAGGGTAAAGGTGCTGCCTTCGCCGGGACGACTCGCAACGGAGATATCACCCCCATGGTCGCGGATGATGCCGTAGGTCACGGACAGCCCGAGGCCGGTCCCCTGCCCCGTGGGTTTGGTGGTGAAAAAGGGCTCGAAAATGCGGGTGATGTCGGACTCGGAAATGCCGGTCCCGTCGTCTTTGATCCTTATCGTCGCCTGACGATCGTCGTCCAGGTATCGTGTCTCAAGGTGCAGGGTGCCCCCGGAATCCATGGCGTGGCGGGCATTCATCACCAGATTGATAAACACCTGCCTGATCTTTTCCCTGTCGATCAAAAGAGGCGGCAGGGCCGGATCGTAATCCCGAACGACCGTGATCCGGCTGGAATCCGAATGCCTGCCGATAAAATCCAGGACCTCGTCGAGGATTTCGTGAATATCCCAAGGGCTTTTATCCCGTGCGGTGTTCCGCGAAAAACTCAGAAGGTCGGTCACGATTCTCCGGCAGTGCTTCACATGTTTTTCAATGGTTTTCAGATCGTCCAGGCGCTGGGAGTCTTCAGACTCCCCCCGGATCAGAAGCTGGCTGTATCCCAGAATAATGCCCAACGGATTGTTGATCTCATGGGCCACCCCGGCAGACAGTTCGCCGACGGCCGCCAGTTTTTCCGTCTGGGCCATCTGTTTTTCAAGGCTCATGCGCTCATCGGCGGCTTCGGCCAGGGCCCGGGTCCGGGCGGAAACCCGGTCTTCGAGATCCCGATTCAACTGTTTGAGTTCTTCATGGGCACGGACCAGGGCCCTGCGGTCCCGCTGAATCTGCTGATATATTTTCCAGAGCTGCCTGAAAAAAAGGGTGATCGACGCCACCAGAACAAAGGCCAGGGTGTTGACCGCCCCTGAAAAAGGCCGGATCCGATCCCAGATTGCATCGTGGCCGTAAAGGAGAAGACACTGCTTGACGATATGGCCGGCGCTTCGCGAGACGGCGAAAATCACCAGACCGAAACAGACCCAGACCAGATAGATCCACAGCACGTTTTCCCGGTCGCAGGCGCGGAGCTTGAGGGCGATGCGCAGGCAGAGAACACCGAAAACGATCATCATGGCCGAGCCGAGTACATCCACGATAAAAATGGGCAGGTAGGGAAAGGTCATCGCCGCTCCCCGGATGTCTGGGATTCCACGGTGACCAGCAGCCTGCGCAAGCCCAGATACAGAAAAACCAAGGCCGGGACCCCCAGCAGATGATCCATCTTTCCCAGGTAGTAAAGCACGGAAAGCACGTCCGATCCGTTCAGGCTGTCGATGGTGATGTGCCAGAAGCCGTCTTTGACGGCCAGGATCAGGCCGCTCTGTTCGTCCAGATAATGGAGCAGCATCACGTTGGCGTTCCAGATGACCAGAAGCAGGGCAAAGAGCATGATGTACCGCCAGCCCCCCCGGGTCAGCGTGCGTCGCTGCCGAAGCCAGTAAGCGAACACCGCCATGGCGACCATGAAAAACAGGTGTCCCATCTGATGCACCACGATGCCTTCGGGCTCGCCGTGGGCCTGGGTGGCGAAAAGCGTGGGCGGAAACGCGGCCAGAAAAAAAACGATCCCGACCGGGATAGACACGAAGCATCGAAGGGCCATGGCAGGTCGCCTATTGGATAAAGTGGACATGAGTGAAACGTGACGGCTTCGTAAACGGTCCGATCTCTGCGTTACGCGTCATCCCTCGTCTCTGCGGCGTACCCGAAGTAGCCGCAGCCCTCGTTATTCGCAAGCCGTGATCTCGACCATGTTACAAAGCCGTCCAATCATTGACGTTTTATGAAACAAACAAATTTTAAAACATCGGATACGGAAAAACAAACACTTTCATGGTTCTTAGCGCCCCCCTGTCAAGATCTTGCCCCTCTTTTCACGATAAATGCCGAAAGCCTGAAAACGACCAGGGCGAGATGAAAGACGGTCAGATAAAAAGCGGGCGCACCCATCTCAAGACCGGGCAGGACAAAGGCCGAACCGGTCAGGGTTTCCAGCCGTTCCGGTAAAAAAACAACCTGATCCAGCCAGACCAGAACCGTGACCATGGGCAGAAACCAGGTCACGCCCAGGAGATAGAACTGATGCATCACAAGATCGTTGTACGCCTCGTCGGCGGCGTCCCGGGTTCCCTTTCGGAGCAGGGCCGTCCCGGCCGACAGGGCCGGTCGGCCCGCCGCTCCGACCTGCTGCATCCGCTCCGAATACAATCGTGCCAGTTTTCCTGTGCGGGATCGTCCCATAATCCGTTCGAGAAAACAGGATATCAGGGCAGAGATCACCGCAACAAAAATCACGCCCACCCATGGCGGCAGAAGGTAAACGAAAAAGAACACCGTGTCGAGCACCATGCCCAAAATCCCTGAAAGCGGGAGGATAACACCGTTGAACAGGGGGTCTGACCAGTCATTGAGCCTATCGATCACACCATTCATGACGAACCTTCGTTGAAAAAAGGCCGGTCCTTTCATTCAAAGAACCGGCCCCGCGCATTCCTGCAGGCGATCAGCGCAAAAAGGGAATGGCGTTGGTATAATTCAGAAAAATCAAAAACAGAATCAGGGCCAGTGCCCGTTTCAGAAAAATTTCAGGCAGCTTCTTCTGCAGCATGGGCCCAACCTTTCCGCCGAAAATAGCCCCGGCGGCAATGAGGGCCGCCATGATCCAGTCCGGCTGATACCCGTTTAAGGTATAGCGGGCAATGCCGCCCACCGATGTGGCAAAGGCGCCGCACAGGGAAATGGGCACCGCCAGATACATGGGATACCCCATAACGGTGGTCATGAAGGGAACCAGCATGAACCCGCCGCCCACGCCAAAGGCCGAGGCGATGCAGCCGATGATGATGCCGCCGAAAAACAGGACAAAGGGATTGGCCTTGAACGCTTCCCCCCAGAACGTGAAAGTGATGCGGGAGACACTCCAGCCCTTATCAAGCAGGACACGTCCCATTTCGGCGGCCCTGCCCTCTTCTTTGGCTTTTTTCAGCTCGGCGTCGAATTTTTTGACGATGGCGCCGATGGCCTTCTTCTTTTCCATGGATTTTTGGGTGGATTCCATCCACAGCTTGATGAACAGGGCCAGGCAGAAAAAGCCCAGATAGAATTTATACGCCTTCATGGGCAGGTATTTGGCCGAATAGGTCGGCCCGATCCAGAACGAGCCAAGAAGGATGCCCGAGACGAAAAACAGCGCCACGGGCCAGGCCAGGCGCCCTTCTTTGAAATAGGACCAGACACTGGTGATCGGAGAGCAGAGGGTCAAAAACATGTTGGTGGGTTTGACGGCGTTGGCAGCGTTGATGCCCACCATGCCGTTGGTCCCCACCAGAGTGATCTGGAAGGCCGCCGTGAACAGCCCGCCCGCCGCACCGACCACCACGAACATCACCCCGATCAGAAAGGCACCCAGAAACACCACCAAAGGATTCATGTAGGTTCCGCCGATCGCAAAGTAATAGCCCCGTTTTTTGACCTCCATGCGACCTGCCTTCGTACCGTTCACATACACGGCAAGCGGCGTATCCGGAGCGATCGACCGCCCCAGGGCAAAGGATGCGGTAAACGCACCGGTTTCTTTGTCAAGATCGAGGGCCACGCCCTTGTTCCAGCTCTTACGAGGATCCGTTCCCATGACCATGCGGGCGTTGCCCCCGCCGATGGGGCGTTCCTTGGAAACGGTGTTGATCCCGAAGGTGTCCTCATGGGTAAAGGTCACGAATTCCCATTGCGCCTGCGTCCCGACCGGCCCCAGCTTGGCCCTGATCTCCTGGGGAATCGTCTCCCAGGCCCTCAGCTTGTTCACCTCGATGTCCCACTGGAAGGGCTTGAACCACTGACCCTTGCTGACCACCCGGGGCGCGGCCAGGGTTTCGGGCGCCGTGGTCAGAATATAATAGACCGGGGGGATTTCCGTGTCCCCGAACCGGCTTCCCAGCTTGTCCCGTTCCTGGGAACCGCTGGAATCGGAGGCCTTGAACAGCCGTTCCGAGCTCAACACCAGATAAAGATCCTGACCCGGTTCGATGGTCCCGCTGATCTCAACGACGGCTCCGGCCTTGGGCTCCGGATCTGAAATCCGCACCTCGGACGCGGCCGTGGTCACCGTCATCATCAGCAGAAGAACTCCCCCCAGACAACCCCTCACCCATTCTTGCAACATACTGATCTCCTTGGATTAATAAACAAAGTCACCATATGGGCCCGCCATTTTGCAATGCACATGCCACCCGATACCAAGGGTACCGTCCGGTGATGACAACACGGCTTATGACTCGATATTCCAGGTTATTATGATTTTTTCATACGACAGGGGTGTTGGAAGACACAAAAGCCCCAGGGCTCGGGACATGCATGTTTTTTATGGCGGTTTACGGATACGACGATCGAAACCTGCACCAATGACGGGAGATCACAAAAACGCAACAAAGGCCTTGCGCCGCAAGAAAAGTCTTGCATACGCGGATCGATTTCTGCGAAACACACCGTGACGGCCGCATCGATCGTTCCCGTTTGACAGGGTTCCTGTGCCGCGTCGAAAAGATTGGGGGCGTTGAACGACGAAAAAAACAATGGTATGGGTTTTGCTATGTACCGGAGCGTTAAACCGACATATCAACCCATCGACAGGAGTGAGGGAGACGTTTTATGAATTACAGCAAGGCCATGGAAACACTGATCTGGAACTTCAGGCTGGACTACGACCCGGTGGGAATCCGGTTCGTGTTTGACGAAACGGAAAAGGATACTCTGCCCGTCAGCCACCGGGCAAAATCGAAACTGTCGTACTGCCAGTATCTGGCGGCGGCCCGATCGGCCAGGCACGCCCTTTACATGGAACCCGACCGTCTTTTGTGCAAAAACGCCCAGCCGGTGTTCGGGTTCCGGGGGCTTGACGCCTCATGCGACGCTAAAAACCATGAAAAATACCTGCTTGACCCCAATTTATCCTGGAAGGCTCCCCAGGAAAAACAGCGCCTGACGGAAGGCGCCTGCAAGGGCATCTACATGGCCCCCCTTGAATCATTCGATCAGGCAGGCAGGGATCCGAGCGTGGTCTTTCTGATGGTCACCCCCTACCAGGCCTATCACATTCTCAATGACTACATGGGGGCCATGCACAAGGCCAACCTAACCTTTTTCGCCACGCCCAATTCGGCGGTCTGCTCGGGCAGCGTCTACGCCTTCAACAAAAACACCGCCAACATGACCACCATGTGCGCCGGGTCCAAAACATCGGGCAAGACCGAAATGAACTACATGAACCTGTTCATTCCCGGCGACCAGATCATCCCCACGGTCGAGCAGCTGGCCAAACGCATCGAAAAAACCGGCGGCCCGTCACTTCTGGGCAAAGGCGGACAGCCCTGGCCCGGCCTCGATGTCTGTTCGGGCTGTCCCATGGTGAAATTCGAAGCCGTGTCCTGACGGTCCGGCTCCATAGCGCGGTCCGATGCACCGCACCGGGTACCTGACCCCGTCGCACGACCGATCGTCTATCCCCCGGCACGGACCGTAAGCCGGTTCCGCCGGGGGTCGATGTCGTAACCGACAATGGGAAACAACCGACCGAACAGCCGAAGCTCAGGATAAAACAGGCCCGTCTCCGGGTTGATCAGCCGGGTGATCTCCCCGGCGTCCATGCGAAACGAGCGGACCTTGCCGCTGAAATTGTCAAACGAAACCTCAACCGTGATCAGCCCCTCATCGCCAAACAGATCACAGATATCCGGAACAGTCATACGCCACCTCGATGTTTTCCGGGGCCTTGGCCCCGCCATGTTCCCCGAAGCCGTCGGGCGGCGCCCCATGCCCCGCCCCAACCCCGGTTTTCAGCCTGAACCATACCACCGTTTCACGGCCCGGAACAGCAGGAATAAAGGTTCGCGGAATTTCTATCCCATCAAAATGAATTCACCCCGGAGACACAGAAAGCACGGATAGACACAAATTATCCCTTCCCCTCACCACCGCCCCGCAAAATCGACCGCCCATCGTCGGGTTGAGGGACGAAACCCGACAAATGCCGGTCATCCTTATAAAATTCAACAACCCCCGCAGAAAAAATATCTATAGCCGCCCTGCTTTCATCTTTTACACACAGATTATCCAACCCCGTGTCGGGCCGGCCACGTTCGGCCCCTGTCGGTCAGGCGGTGTTTCTGCAAGCGGATTCAGTTGAATTTATTCAACGCAAGCCAAAAGATACTTTTCAGCCATAATGAAAGACGAAAAACCGGCCTTGGCACAAATGTCCCCGCCATCCTTCACGAAAATTTATCATCCGGGTATAACGCCGATGGGCTTCTCCCACGGCCAGGTTCAATCCGTCTTTTGTTTCAGGAACGAGGATCAGATGGACATGATTGGGCATAAGGCAGTATCCCCAACCCTCAACACGTCAAACAGCATTCCGACATCAGTTAATAAACGTCAAATCAATAATTAAGTAAGGTGTCCCTGGAATTGCATTAAAATCAAAAATCAAGGTTTGACCCTTTATACTTAACGATTTAATCAGCGGCGCGGCTTTTTTTCGTCCGCTGGATTTTTTTGTTGGGCAATCCTTTTCAATAAACGTCCTTTTTGCCCGTAAAACTTAGATATGGGGCTATTTCAGAGGCATTTGTCATATTTGCGCCGTAAACGTTTTATTTATAGAGCTATTCGTAGGTCGACCCTTAACCCCAACCAAATCCTCCAACTTTTTCCTTATCCGACTCCGCTCGTTACTCCCAACCGTCGATAGGCGTAAAATCGGTAGCCCGCATTTAGTCAAAACAGAGTCTTTCAGCGCATCACGTTCAGCTTGACGCGTTCCTTCACAATGAAATGCATATCCATCTACTTCAATGACCAGAACCGGACTTTTGTCGACTTTACGGTAAACCAAAAAATCGGTTCGAGTCCAAGGATGGGTAGCATAGGTAGATTCTTCGGTGGTCAGTTGCTCTGTATCCCGAATGAGTGTTGAAAGCGGGAATTGGCAAACGACACCGTAGCCCCGATATACTTTTTCCTGAAGGACGGCCTCGATTTCGCCGTAGGCGAGGTTCTCGGAATCGTATTTCGAAACTCGTTTTCGCTTTTCCAATACCTTTAATCGAGCTTTTGTGTAGTTACCATAAAGGAAATCGAAGATGGAACGTACCTTACCAGGAATGACCTCACAATTATTGTACCGGATGTAACGAACGAAATCCGCGACATTGCCTTGACTCTCGGCCATCTCCTCCGAAACGACCAGTCGTAGCTTCTCTTGTGCGCGAGACACTGCGACGTTTAACAGATTTGGGTTGTCGACAAATTCGTTGGCTTCGTTCGATACCGTCGTTATGACCATAACGCGTTTTTCTCTACCCTGATACTTGTGCACTGTGTCGATCTCAATTTCCTTCGAGCCGGCAGACGATCGCATCCGGATGGCCTGTTCCCTATAAGGCGAAACAACGCCGATGTCGTTTGGCTTAATCGAGCCAAGTTCAGGCAAAACGTTCTGTACGACTTCGTCAATTTGGCGCTGATTAAAGGTGCCACGTGCATGCCTACCCTTGACTGTAATATAGGCCTTAAGAACGTCCGGCTCACCCTGATCGCGCGTCATAACGAGTAGTTCGCCCCCATAAAACTTTTGATTGCAGAACTGAATGATTTTTGGGTGGCACCGGTAATGCTCTCGGAGCAGCGTCTCTGGTACTTTAGGGAACGCACCCCGCACGGCAGATAGCAAGTTATGCCGCTCGAACTGGGCATATTCTGGCACATCGTACTTTAGAGCGACCTGTATCGCGCGTATTTCGTCATGCCTGGTCAATACGTTGGGAAGTTGCATAGGGTCACCAACGATTACGAGTTTCTCCGCGCAGCCCATAGCAAGAACACCATTGAGCAGATCGACCTGGCTTGCTTCATCAACAATGACACAATCGAATAGATAGCCATTCTTAACCGATGTGATCACAGAAAATGTTGTGCTCAGTACGATAGGATATTCGTTGAAAAACTCTTCCGGACGCTTCCATAGATCTTCGAGAGCAAATACCCTCCGCTTCCGGTTGTTGTAGTCACCAGCAAGGCGATGCTTCAGCAGTTGCATCGAAATCTCAGTCAGCCTTGATAGACGCTTGTCGAAACGGAATTCGGAAAGCGATAATTCAAGCCTTTTCCGCCTGTCCTCCAGATCCGACAGTGTGCGCAGGTAGTAAGCCTTTTGCAAAAGGGGAATACGTTCCTCGGCGCTTAGTTGGAAAAAAGCTTTCCCTGCCATACCAAACCGGAGCAAAAGGCCTATCTTCTCTATAAGGCCTACATGATGCTTCACAGGAGTAGGTCTATTCGCTTTTGTACGGCGCATAGCTTTCCGTTCATAAGCCAGCCAGGCATTTATCAGCTTCTTAGCCGATACTTTCGGCTGAAATGTCTGACCCTCCAAATACGAGTTGTTGCCATTCATTTCTTTATGGAACTTTTCGAAATGAGTGAATTCGAGCCGGAGCGCACCTATCTGCTGTATCACGTCAGCCAACTCGTTCTTCGTTTCAAACGCCTTGTCAAGCTCTTGATTCAGGTGAACAATCTCCTTTCGAACAGAATCTTTCTGGCTTGCCTGGAGTGTCGGCATCCGAATCTCTGCATCCGTCTGTCCTTCAATAAACGCTGCTTTGTTTTGGGCGCTACCAAGAAATGCAGTTACAAAATCAAGGTCGTATTTCTTCAGCTTTTCAAGCACGTTTGCTGTTGCGGAATTGTTATTGGAGACTACCGCCACACGTTTTTTCTGAAGCAGCATGTTGGCTATCAAGTTTAGGATAGTTTGTGTCTTACCGGTCCCAGGCGGTCCCTTAATAAGGGAGACAGGGTGTTGTACCGCCCTTTGGACAGCCGTTTTCTGGCTCATATTACAACCAAATGGAAAGATAATGTCCGATGTGGATTTCGATAAAACCAGTTCTAAACCAGGGGCTTTGGCTTGAAGAAAATTAGAGAGGATGCTGCGATGTGGCACACCATCCAGTTGTCGGTATTTCATTGCCAACAATGATTCGCCTTCATTTGTCTTGAGTGCCGTATTTTCAGCAAGTTCCCGAAAATAGGCGAGAACATCCTTGCTGCGGCCGCTGGATGACTTCATTCGCTGAATGGAAAGCTCTGAAAAAAGGCAGCACCTGCAACGTTTACTTCCATGGAAAATTTTCACCCACTTTTTGAAACGTAAAACCTCCTTTACATCCGATAACAAATCACCAGCGACGAACATGCGACAATTCTCAACGGGTATGCTATCGGGATTTGAAAGCCATTCAACATTATACTGGGCATAGCGATATGACTTTCCATTTTTGTATGTTACGACGGTACGTTCGCCTTCTTGAACGGCTCGCAAGATATCATCCGTATGGTCCTTACCTTTGATAATGACAAGGTGTTGCCTTGGATTTATCGTCATCAGTCTATTTTTAACGTCAATGTGCTATACTGCATGGGTTGTCCTCTATGCCCAACGTGCCCTTCACCGGCGCCGTTTAGGCGTCCGGTGCAAGGGGCTTGTTACAAATTATTTGATAATAATCTTAATGGTTCCTTTATTAAATCGTCAGATTCAAAAACATGCGCGATATCATAAAGAGAACCAATTTTGAATTTATAAGGTCCTCTACCAGAAGCTTGATTTACGGCTATCCTCCATTCATATTGCCAAGAGTAATCTTCGAACTTATTAAACACATTCATTGGCCCATGATGCTTATCACGATCCAAATAAGTTACTTGTTTGGCTAAAATACCATCATTTCTTGGTATATAAATACTGTTATCAGAAGAAAAAGCCTTTCTTAATCTGTTTTCAAATTCGGAAATATTTGATCCGCCAATTACAACTGCCTTATTCCCAAATTTTAAAAATTTCTCTGAAAGATAGAGACCTTCATCACCTGCATCCAATATTTTACCGTCGCTAATCTTGGTCATGCAATATATGTTTGTCTCATTATCAACATTATAGCCAACGTCTACTTTCCCTATTGCATCTTCTATGACAATATCACCAATCTTAATTATTAATTGATTAGCATTATATGAAGCAGCTAAACCTTCATAGATATCTCCTCGTAATGCAATGTCTGAATCTTCATATTTCTTAAAATAATCGATATTATTCATATAGAGCAACCCGTCTTTTAAAAATGTATCTATAAACTGATCATCCATAAATTTAATCAGGACTCTATATGTCTTATAAGGATCATTCATACATGTAGTCTGCGATTGTAGATTTGTAACGTGCGCTTCAGCCGCGCGAGGTACGGGCGTCGGCTGGAAGCGATTGTTAAGCGCTTACATCGCTAAGTTTAAAATCACTACTTATACACAAATCAACATTTAGTTTCAGTCTCTTACACATATAATTTGGAGCCTGTTCACTTAATGGTTCAATATGAAAAAGTTCATTTGAACACCATTTTTCGGCAGGAAGATTCGTTGACATTATGCAATGACCGATTGATAAATCTTTTCCATCTTTCTGAAGTGTAATCGTGCCTGATACAGAAAGATTTCCAAAAGATTCCTTGTGTTCAACTTCATTTCCATCAGAATCTACAAACTTAACATTATGAGATATAGAAAGATTTTCCGATGAAATCTCACATGACCCAGGCATATATCCTTTAAAATCGAATTCAGAATGGTGAAAGAGAAGTAATGTGCATAATGTGATTTTGTCGGATAAATCCCTCAAGGCTGTCTCATCAAATGTTATTTTATTTTTTTTTAATACTCCAATTAGTTCATTTATCAACTCATCTTGCGTGAATGCGGGGTTTCCACTAATAAAACTCATAACATGTTGAATTGCTTTAAACGATTCTGTCGACAATTTTCCATTCTTATATTCAGCTTTTTTGGATTTTTTATCCTCTTTAAATGCGTCATCAATACGTCTAATTAGCCTTTGTCGTGAAACATTGAACTTTTCTTTAAGTTGTTGTTCATCACACTTATCAACCTGATATTTCATTAATTTTTTAATCCATAGAGGGAATGGCCTGGAAATATCAAGTGTCTTTTTGGGAGAGTTATACTCAATAAAGTACTTCATCCTCAGATACATTGTTTCCAAAGATTGATTAGCGAGGCCACGATCTCGCAAATCATTGTGCGCTACAAAATCTGCAATTTCTTTAAAAATTGAGAATCCTATTGAATAGGCTCTTAACTTCATGAAAAGACTGTCAATATCATTTTCATCAAATAGGCCATTCTGAATTTTTCAATTAATTTTTGAGTTTTACTTTTTTCAACAGGCTTCATTATTTCTATTCGCTTAACGCTGCCCTTCACCCGCCGGGCGGAACCACCGAAAACGGTTGAAAAACGACAAAGTTTGTTAATGTTAAAGCCTTTCAAAAAGCCGTACCGTAAGCCCGGTCGGAGAGAAAGGGCCTTGTTCGCAATTATGTCATGTAAATCAAAGTCGGTGAATCAATCATAATCGCAGCAATGAACGACCCAACTCCAATGACTATATTTATTACGTTGTTCAAAAGAAGTTTCCATTTCTTTTTGATACAATTTACTATGAATATAACAACTTGAACCAGAACAAGAAAAAAAATAATGATTATAAAGATCATTTCAAATCCAACCAACGGACTTGATGTGTATGTCTTTGAATCAAATTGAAGACGATGAAATGCCGCTAAGAAAAAAAGGATCGAACCAAATATACTGAGAACCCATGCTCTTATGAAATTTTTAATCATTCTTACTTAAATAATTTGCCATATCTCTATTGCGAACGTATTGCTCACGGGGCGCGCTTTTTGCGCTCCCGTGCAGCAAATTGTTCCCATTATTTAAAATATATCCAGACGCATATAGTTATCTTCAATGTCATTAAGTTCAGTCTTTCCTGACAGGTGTGTTCTTATTTCATTTAATCGAATCATATATCTTTCTTTAAGCCAATTATACTTAACTTGAATATCAGGTTTTTTATTATTTATGCCTTTTTTTATTATTTCAGATATTTTTTGCAAATACATTGGATAATCTGTTTCGGAATCATCCATCTCTCCCTGAGCCTTCTCAACATAATCAATATAATACATTCCATCTGAATCTTTACCTAAAAATTCTTTCATCATTCTTTGTTCTTGGTCTTTTCTATGATGAGCCGCTTTGTATTTTATTGCTAACTTTATAATTTCTTCAGAAAGAATAATTCTTGGATAATTAGCGGCTTTACTTTCTAAAATATAAGCATCATTCATTCCTGGACCAAAAACTAAATTCTCATCATGGTAAATTTTACCTTTTGTAATTCCACCTCGACATAAAATACCCCTTAAGGCAAGATTGATCACAACAGTTTGAATATCTTTTAATGTGTAAAATATTTCGCTTTCTTCTGTATAATCAAACGATATAACAACTGAATCAGAAAATTGTGTAATGATTTTATTCTTAGAAAATTCACCATAATCATACATTAGTATTCTTTTAATACAGTTGAGAGCGTCAATCAGATTATCAATTTCTTTTTCATTATCATTGGAAGATGAATCTATTGTGTTTCCGACAAGATCCCGAAAACCAAGAATATCAATAAAACATATTATTCGATCATTATATTTCATAAGTTTCTTATGCGACAAGTTATTAGAAAGACATAACGCTTTATAAAACCGGAACAAATTTAACCCGTCATACCATCGGGTGATTATTTTGTAAACATGTAACACACTGGCTTTATGAAATAATTTATTCATCCCGTCAACGGTTCGTCAAGCATGATTTGTTTATATGGGATTTTTGGCAATCGAAGCCAAACGTCTTCATAACCAGGTCCTGTTTGGAAAGCCGCTTGATTTTATAACGCCGGAATCCGGGTTTATGGAGAGGCTCTCTAACACCGATGATTACTTTTAGAGGTCCACCATATTATGCGCATCCGTGTTTTACCGTTGTGCAGTTGACAATACTTATCATGGATGTCTCCGGAATTCGGAATTCGAGACCAGCGAGCCTCATTTGTTGACGGCCAACAAAATACAGGGGCATTTGCCATAAGCCCGATTATCATATTGACTATTTTTATCATATTGACTATTTTTAAACCATGGAAAAGCGCAAACCGCATTACGATCTTCGAAAAATCAAAGCCGTTGTTCAAGACCCGACATCCAGGCCCTTCTCCGTTTCGGCCTTGCGCGGGGGTCTTCAACTCGGCTTGACTGAAAGCGAAATGCGAAAGGTGGTCATCGGCCTTTCCCGGAAAGATTTTTACAAGTCCATGACCACCCATGCGGATGCCCAAACATGGCAGGATGTTTATCACGGCCAAACCGAAAGCGGTGTACTCGTTTATATCAAGGTCACATGCTATGACGATGGCCGCCCGCCTGTCATCCAGTTTAAAATGAAGTGAGGTGCGATATGAAATGTCCTGAATGCGGATCCGACATGATCCCGAAAACAATGGATGAAACCTTGGAACTTGACGGGCAATCCTTGACCCTGCATGGCATGAGCGGCCACTTTTGCGATGCATGCGATGAAGGTATCTGGGACGAAGCAAGTTATCGAAGATATATTGAAGGCCAGGAGGCCCTTGTGCGATCTGCCAAGGAAAACGTGGGAACCGATATTCGACGGATCAGAACCAAGCTGAATCTAACACAAAAAGATTTCGCTGACCGTTTAGGCATGGGGAAATTGGCATTTTCACGATATGAAACGGGGAAGACGCGGCCACCCGCATTTTTTATCAAGTTCCTGAAAATCATTGAGAGACACCCGGATCTTTTGAACGAGATCCGATAGCTTTAAACGGTATCCGTTGCCGGAAATTTCGTATTGTTTCCGGCAGCGAAACCCCTCTGAATTCCGCACCTAATTCCGGAATCTGGTTATGCACTTCCCTCAAGTTGGAGGTGATTTTTCAATTGTTAAACCACCCGTTCGCGTTGCTCACTGAAGGGCACGAAGAGCACGAAGAAGTACGTAAATAGTGGTCTTTTCTTCGTGATCCTTCGTGTTCTTCAGTGAGCGCAGCGAACGGGTGGTTAATAAATCTGTAGCTTTTCTCAAGGGGAAAGCCCCTCACCTAATAGACACATCGACAAAGCCATAACCAACCCAATGTCATTATTTTAAGACCATGATGGGCACGCTTTGCTTTGCCCATCAACTGGACAACGATAATATGTTTAAGTTAATGGCATTGATTACGCGGTTGAAGAGTCACTGGAACCAAGTGCATAACCAGATTCCGGAATTCCGGAGACCTTACTTATCTTTAGGTAGCCGGGGCTTTTTTCCCACCCGCGCGGGAATCATCCATCAGCTGACCGGATGGACCAGATTACCACTCATGGCCTTTGCGTTGGTCACGATGGTTTAATCGTCTGCATTCTGGTGTCGCACATCTCCCTGCCCGAGGTGAGCCGGATCGGCAAGCAGCCCTGATGGGCTCGGCATTTCCACATGCGTTTTATTCTCCGTGTACCCGCGGTTTTCTCTGTGCACTCCGTGTCTCCGTGGTGAATCTTCTACCATCCCAGGCCGGAGCGGCGGGTGATGCGGCGGGAGACGGCCGTTTCGAGTGCTTCCCGGATGGCGTAAAGGATGAAGCGGCGCTTCGCCCGGGTCATGCCGGTGTAGACGATTTCCCGGGTGAGCAGCCGGTGGCCCGGATCGGGGGGGAGGATCAGAAGCACGTCGTCGAATTCCGAACCCTGGCTTTTGTGGACGGTCACGGCAAAGGCCGATTCGAAGGCGGGGAGCTGGTCCACCGGGAATCGAATGACCCGGTTTGATCGTTTGAAAAAGGCCTGGTACAGGCCCGAGACATCCTTCAGGATCATGCCCACATCGCCGTTAAACAGGTCTTTGGCGTAATCGTTTTTCGTGATGATGATCATTCGGCCGGAAAACAGGTCCTGGGCCGGCGGAGCCTGGGGATCCAGTTCCCGCCGGAGCGACATGCCGATCCGGTCGTTGACGGAAAGACATCCCTGCTCCCCGTTGCGGACCAGGGTCAGGATCCGCGCACGGTTGAGGGTGTCAAACAGTCGGTCGAGCAGCGCCGTCCCCTCGTCCGATGACGTCAGATCAATCCGGGCGGCGGTCCTCACCGCCTCACGAAACGATGTCCCGTCCGGAGCGTCGGCCAGGTAATGCGATTCCGCCCAGGCCCTGAGCACCTCCTGAAGCCGGTCGGGATGATCGGCGGGAACCACGGCCCAGTGGTCGCTATCCATGGCCAGGGCCTGGTCCATGGACACCGGAGACATTTCGGGCATCTCGCCCCGGTTGACCGTTTTGGCCAGGGACAAAAGGCGGGCCCCGGATCGGTAGACGTTTTCGAGGATCACCAGCCGGTCCCGGAAGGCTTCGGCCCGGGTCCCGTCGGGGATCATGTCGGCGAACACGGACCCCGCCTCCACCGACGGCAGCTGGTCCTTGTCGCCCAGAAAGACCAGACGGGTCCGTTCGGGGTCCACGGCCGAAAGAAAGGTGTCCAGCATCACCAGATCCACCATGGACACCTCGTCCAGAACGATCACTGAGGCCGGAAGAGGGTTTTCGGCATGATGATGGAAATCGTGGGTCCTGCCGTTGTATTTGAGAATCTTGTGGAGGGTTGCTCCGCCAAGATCCAAAAGGGCCCGATCCTCGGGGGACGGGACGCGGATTGTGGCCAGACTGGTTTGAACCGCTTCCGTCATACGCTGGGCCGCCCGGCCAGTGGGGGCGCCCAGAATGATCCGGGAGGGGTCCGCGCCGGAGCGGACCAGGGCCCGGAGGATGGTGACCATCAGGGAGGTTTTTCCCGTGCCCGGCCCCCCGGAAATGATCGAAAAGGGTGTCTGCAGCGCCAGCCGGATCGCCCGGAGCTGCACCGGGTCCTTTTGGACCGGCTCGAGGGTCCGGCCCGTCCGGATGGCCGAATCCGGGTCGTAAAGCGAGTCGATCAACGCATCGATCCTGTCCGGATCGAGACCCGTTCGCTGCGTTGATGCGACAAAGGCGGCGATCCGTGCCTTGAGCCGGTGTTCATGGGCATAAAATTTCTGGAAGTAAAGCAGCCCTCTGTTCGCAACCAGCGGCAGATAGGCCTCGCCGTCCTGCGTGAGAATATCGGCGTAGGCCCCGTGATCGAGGTTCACCGAAAAATCGGCGGCAAGACCCCGGACACGGTCCCTGAACGGCTCCGGAACATACTCGGCCAAAGATGCCGGATCAAGATCCAGACAAAGGCTTCCCTGCTCCAGAATACCCAGAAGGACCAGCAGCACCGCCTGCAGCGCCGGATCATCCGGGCGACCCGCCATATCGGCCAGATCCCGCACCGTCAGACCGTCGTTGACGGACAGATCCAGATACTCGCCCACCGCTGCGAGAAGAAAACGGTCTGCGGTGCCGATTGCCCGGAACACGCCCAGTGAGTCCATCCCCCGTGCAAAGGAGGGGCGATTTGTGGCCATCATCATGTTTCGTCACCTGTCCCTGTCATCGGAGGACCTGGGCGGCCGCGGCCACCGCCCGTTCCAGATCCGACAGAAGGGTTACCTTTTCCGGGGGGACATGATAGATGCCCTGACCGTTGCCCTTGCCCATGCCCCTCAGATAGAAATAAAAGATCCCGCCGAAATGCCGCGTCCGGTCAAAGGAAGGGCCCAGGCATTTTTCCAGCCACCTCAGGGTGGCCAGGGTGTAAATGGTGTATTGAAGATGGTAATCCGCATCGCCCATGCTCTGCTCCATGGCCGCCGCGTCGTAGCCCCGCTCCAGGCGGTTGGACTTCCAGTCGGCGATGTAGAACCGGCCCTCTGCCCGGAAAATCAGGTCGATAAAACCCCGAATGTACCCGCCGGCAGAGGGTTCGAGGCCGGAAACGTCCGGCAATGCACCGGGCATGGGAAAGACGAATTCGACCTCGTGGAGACGCTGGGCCGCCGTCAGATCCCCCAGGCAAAAGGAATCGCCCAGAGGCGGGATGGGCGCGGTGATGGTGTCTGCGATGATGCGGGCCACCTCGTCCCGGAAGGCCCGATCCATGCCGTAGCGCTGCATGGCCCGGTCGATGATCAACCGGGTCTCGTCCGCGGCAAGCAGGCGATCGGGATGTCGGGCCACGGCCTTAAAGTCGATGGTTTCCAGAATATCGTGCAGCATGGACCCCGTTTCGGCCCCGCCGGGCAGTTCCCGCCCGGCGGTGACGGCCGGGACCTGGAACGACGGCGGGGCGGCATGATGCTCCTCGTCATCCCGGGGTTCTGTGAGCCTTGCATGGAAGACCGTCTCGTCGCCCGCCCGTTTGCGACCGTGCAAAGACGAGAAGGATTCCATCAGGCGACGCCGGTTCCTGTAATCCAAGGCCCGGGGCAGCAATTCCGGAAGCTGGTCCGCAACGGCCCCGGCAGGTGCGGGCGGGGCGGTCAGGCCGGAGTCGCTCCCGGCATCGGCGGCGTCCAGCCACAGGATATCGCCCTGCCCCTCACGTCCGGCAAAGGCCGCGTCGAGGGAAGGGGTAATAATGCGGGACACCGGACCGTCCAGGCGGTGGGAACCGAGCGGATCGAACCGGGGCACATAAAGCTTGAACCGGGCCCGGGTCAGGGCTACATAGAACAGGCGTTTGTCTTCCTCCCACCGTTCCTGATCATGCAGGTCCTTTCCGGTGCGTTTGGTCAGATCGACGACCTTCCGCACCCGGCCCGAGCCCTCCTCACGGAGGTGATACTGATAATACTCCGCCGTGTTGGACCGACCCAGGCCCCCGGCCACAAAGACAATGGGAAACTGCAGTCCCTTGCTCACATGCATGGTCATCACCTGGACCTTGCGGTCCTCGGTCTCGATCTGATGGATGTCCGCGTCGTCGTCCGCAGCGGATGTCCTTGCGATGTATCGGTCAAGCTGGGCGGAAAGGCCCTGGAAATCGAGATTTTTCCGATAGGCCAGCGCGGTCAGATGCTCGAAGATCTGGCGGTAGTTGGTCTCGCGCCGATCCCAGTCGTGGTCCGCGGAGTGTCGAAACACCAGCCCCGAATCCTCCATCAGCGACTGAAACAAAAGGCTCCACCGTCGTTTTGTCGCATACCCGTTCCAGGCATACAGCAGCTTTTTGACGGGGTGGGTGACGGGCTGATGGTCATAGGCGTCAAGCACCTCGGGATAAACGTCGAAAAAGGGGGTGAGCAGGGCTTTACGCACCAGCGCCGTGTCCGACGGGTCCAGCACGGCCTGAAAGACACAGCTCAGGAACAGGGCCTCGTCGGACAAAAAAAGTCCCGGCTTGCGATAATACGTATAGGGGATCCGGCGTTCCGAAAGAAAGGGTTCCAGGACCTCCATGTCGCTTTTTCCCCGGACCAGAATGCAGATATCCCCGTAGTCCAGAGGCCGCAACATACCATTTTTTTTAAGGATATCCATACCTCCACAGGAAATCAGGTGCACGATCTCCCGGGTGACGGCATCGGCCAGGTCAGCCTTGACCTGCCCGGCCTGGGTATGGCGGCTGATATCGAAGATGGTCAGAGGGGGCCTGCCCGAGCGGTCGTTGACCAGACGCTCGGGCCGATCGGCCTCGTCGGGGAAGCCCACATCCTGATAGCCGATGTCGAAGGCCCCGGCCCGGGCCTGGGGAACAAACCAGGCGTCCTGTCCGAACAGGCGGTTGAAGGCTGCGATCAGTTCGGGCCGGGATCGCCAGTTGGTGGCCAGCGAATACAGCCTGGCCCGCCCCTGTCCGGCCAGCCGGGCCAGGCGCTCTTTGGCTTCCAGGTAGACAAAGACATCGGCCCCCCGGAAGGCATAGATGGCCTGCTTGGGGTCACCGATCAGGTAGAGGCGGTTGGGGTGTCCACCCTCCGGGGCGTCCAGGAAAATCCGGCTGAACACCGCCCACTGGGCCGCGTCCGTATCCTGGAATTCATCGACAAAGGCCACGCGGTACTGCCGCCGCAGGCGTTCAAGAAGGGCCTCGGCGCCGGGTCCCGCGAGGGCATCGTTCAGGCGGCCGATCATGTCGTCGTAGCTGATCCAGCCGTTCTGCTGCTTGATTATCGCCGCATCGGCTTTCAGGCGTTCCATGCTCTCCAGGGTGAGCAGGTGGGCCAGGCAAAGGCTTTCCTCATACAAAACGGGCAGGACATCCAACACCGTGTCGATGCCGGGGCAGGCCTCGATATTCTTTTTTCTGTTTTTCGGCCAGGGATCGTCGGACGGCGTGTCGCTGAACATCTCAAGCTCCAGAAGCGAACCGATCACCCGATCCGTGGGGCAGGCGTCACCGCCGATATCCCTGAGAAAGGCGCCAAGAAGCGCTTTGGGTTTTTTCTTCAGATTCAGTTTTTCAAACCGGTCCAGAAAAGACGGAGTCACCAGCGTCTTCAGGCGGGCCGTTTCCAGCAAGACGGCGTCCATGCACGATTCGGCGGTACGGCCGGTGATGTCGGGACGAATGTCGTCGCCGTACTCGGGCCGCACGTTGCGGGCCAGGGTCGACACCCGGTCCAGGAACGTGTCTTTCCTTCCGGAAAAATTCGAGACCGACAGAAGGGTCCGCAACGAAGCCCCGTAAATCCGTGGCCAGTCTTTTCGCATCTGCTCTTTGAGAAGCGTCGTAAACAGGGGGCCGTCGTCGATGACCTCGTGGCTGAACAGCGCCCCGTTCTCGAAGGCGAAGTCCCGAAGAACGGTCTGGCAGAATCCGTGAATGGTATAGATCGACGCCGTGTCGAAGGCGTCCAGGGTGGCGCTGATTTTTTTCACGAGAAGGGGGTCGCCGGCCACGGCGGCCCGGTGGCTTTCCAGCTTTTCCTGGATGCGCTGCCGGAGCTCGCTGGTGGCCTTTTCCGTAAACGTCACCAGAAGGATGCCGGAAAGCTCGAGATCCGGTTTTTCCATCAAAAGACGGACCACCAGGTTTTCGATGGTATAGGTTTTTCCGGTTCCCGCCGACGCCTCGATGAAGGCATGGCGGTCAAGGTCGATGTCGTTGCAGTCCCGGACATAGGTTAAGGTCATTGGGGTGCCTCTTTCGTGTCGGTGTCCGCTTTTTCGCCCCTGGCCGCCCGGATCGCGTCGAAGGCCGGAAAGAAGGGATGAAACCGCCGTTCGGCCAGTGCAAAGGGGTCATCGGGCGGAACCGCCCGGGCCAGAATCGACAAGAAATCCCGGGACTCTGCCAGGGAGCCCCGGCATTTCATGTTGAAGGTCTCGATCAGGTCGGGGTCATCGAATTTTTTCGCATCCCTGGGAAGATGCGCTTCCACCACCGCAAGGGGCAGCCGGGACGGAACCGTCTGCCCCAGATAATCAGCGATCAGATCGTTCAGATACCGCCGGGACCGCTCCGGGTCAAGCTCGAACACCCAGGTCTCGACGGTATCTCCGAAAAGCACGTGCAGGGTCAGCGGCGACGCGTCCTCACAGACCGGGCCCGGGGCGCCCAGGCGGCACAGCATGAAAAACAGTACGGGGATCGCGGCGTGTTTTTTCTTCTGCCGGGTCGTTGCCTCCGATCCGGTGATCACCAGCACATGCCACCGTCCCTCCTCGTCTTTGAAAACCCGGGGAAGCCGACCGCTGATCGTCACCGTCACCCGTCCCGTCCGGGGCGTGTCGACATCCAGCGTCACCGCATCGAGATGCCTGACCTGCGGCCCGTCTCCGGCTGAGGGAGGCGGCGCAGCCGCCTCGCCCATGGCCAGGGCAAGGTAGCGTTCCGGAGCCCGGTTGAACATCTCGATCACCGGGGTCAGCGCCGCCATGGACCGACGGACGGCATCGCCCAGGGCGGCTTTGTCGGGCAGGGCGAAATCGCCTTCGGGCACCTGGCTCTTCAGACCGGAATGCTCATAAAGCCGCTCGAAAATATCCTCCGGAAACGGCTCCGTCCGGGCGCAGCAATCGTCCACCCATCGTTCCAGGGTGCCGGTTTTCAGATGATAATCGACCGGAAACACCGAATAAAACGGTTCATCTTCCTCAAGGGTCGAATCGGTTGCGACGGTCTCGTCATGAATGCCCAGATGGTAACGAAGACCCTGACGGACCGGGTCTTCCAGAAATTTCCTCAACTGACGGAGGGTGATGCTCACGGGGGCTGCGTCGGCCCGGCCCGATTGAACCGGAACCATGGAGAAGTCCGGGTTCAGGCGGGCCATAGCCTCGCGGTCGCGGGGGGCGGCTCGGCTGATGAACCGGTCCCAGAGACCGGCGGACCGGAGGTCGGCCACCCGGTCCGACGCATGGTAATTGACCAGCACATCGCAAAACTCACTGATCGCCCCGGGGGCCCGGTAGCGATCGCTGCCGCCTTTGAGCGGCACCGCACAGACGGAAAAGGACAGGCCTTCGGGAAGAACCTCCTGCTCCACATAGCGCCTCAGTTGATTGACCACTGAGCAGGGCTCTATGACCCGGTCCTTCTGGAGGTCCCGGGCCACGTAGCTGAGGTAGAACTTTTCCCGGGCCGCCAGCAGAATTTCAAGGAACAGGTAGCTGTTGCGTTCGGGCGTGGTGATGTCTCCGATTCTTCGTCGGCCAAGCCGAAGGTCCAGGGAAGACGTGTCGGCCCGACCCGGGAACTGTCCTTCGCCCATGCCCAGAACATAGATGATCCGAAACGGAATGGGCCGCATGGGCTGGAGAGCCGACATGGTCACGCCGCTGGTCAGGTAATCGCCGACCCCGCCGGGAATGCCCCCAAGGTGGGATGCCGTAAACTCCCTGAACAGATCGAGATCCATGACCGCCGACGATGAAAGGCCTTCATAGAAAGAAAGCCCCGCATAGGCCTCGATCAAGGATCGGCGGACCGCCGCCTCGCCCCGGAGATCCTCGGGCACGCCCAGAAGGCTGTCCAGTACGGGCACGACGACCTCGGCCCAGGGCACCGTGCCGCCGGATGCGGCCTTCAGGCGGGATACGGCCCGGTGAAGGGTTTCCACCACCACACAGAAGGCCTCGACCCGGCCCCTTTCTGCGGTATGAATGTCGCCGTAGGGGACAAGGCCGTTGACATGGGCGAAAAGGTCGGCGCCCCCCCGGGCTCCGGGCAGGGCCATCAGACGTCCCAGGCGCAGTCGCCTGAGTCCCTGTTTAAAGGTGTACCGTTCGCTGAACATATAGCCGCGCCGGAGTTTGTCCGATTCATCGAAGGCATGAAAAATACCCAACGCGTCGGCCCAGGAAGCCCAGACCCGAAGGTCGTCGGCATCGATCCCCCAGTGTGACATAAAGCAGGGATTGGCCGCCAGTTCGAACACCTCCCGCCGGGAAAACCGACCGGACGCAAGACCAAGAACAGCCAGGACACCCTGGGCATAGGCGCTCTCCATCCGGGCGTTGGAATCCACCAGATTGTAGGTGATGACCCGGGGACTGCGGTTGAACACCGCATCGAGCACCGGTTTGTAGGCGGCCATGTCCGACACCAGCACGGCGATGTCCGTCAGCAGAAGCGACGGGTCCTGTTCCAGATTGTACAAAATGCTGTTGTAAACCGTTTCGACCTCCCGATATATTCCGGGGCAGGCCATGATCTGAAGGCTTCGGTCCTGGGCCTCGACCCGACCCTGTTCCAGGGTCAGAATGTTGTTTTGAACGGTCTGAAGGAGGCCCGACGGCGCCTTGTCCGGGGCGTAACAGGCCGAAAAATCGTAATCGGTCAAGGCGCAAAGCATACGGACACTTTCCCGGCCGGGCTTGCCCCAGGCCGACAGCAGGGCCTGCCGGACCTCGCCGTCGAGTTCGCCCTGCTCCACTTCGTCGGGACGGGGCCTGAGAGAGGCCGCCTGTCGCCTGATCCAGCGTTTTTCACCCGGCGTCCGGAGATCCTCCCAGAATTCCCGGGACGGATTGAGGGCGTAAACGGCAATGGTGACATGGGGGGACAGGCGCCCGATCAGATCCAGGTGGAACCCTGAAATCTGGGACAGACCGAAAACATGGACCCGTCTGTTTGACAGGACCCCCGGAGCGTCGCAGCGGGAGAGCACCGTCCGCGCGTAATCCCCCAGGGACACCAGGGGCCGGTCAGAGCCCCGATTGTAAGCGTCCAGCCGTGAGAACACCCTGCGGTAAAGATGGCTCTGGCAGATTTCCATGGGGTCATCGAAGGTCCTGCCCTCCATCCAGGCGTCGATCATTTCGGGCCGGTGGAACATGTATTCCTGAAACAGATGGGTCAGCTTTTCCGACACCTGAAAAAGCCGGGCGGCCCGGTTTTCCGGCGGCTGATCCCCCGGGCCGGACAGATAGCGGATCATGGGGGCAAGTTCTGAGGATGCCGGGTCCGCATCCTGAAGCACCGAAAGGACAACCAGCTTCATCGTCGCGCTGTCGAGCCTTAGCGGCGTTTCACCCCGGTGATCCAGGGCGCCAAGCATGTCCCAAAGACCGTCTTCCAGATACTGAAACGCCGTATTCATGACGATGGACTCACGCCTGGCCAGGATCAGCTGCAGCCATTTGGCCAGGTTTTGGTTGGGAACGATCACCACCGGCGGACAAAACACCTGGTCCGGGTCCGTCGCCGTCCCGTTCATCCCCTCGGCCAGTTTTTCCGAAAGATCCTCCAGCCGGTTCCCGAAATAAAGTTCAATGGGCATGGGCCCCTCCGCATGCAATCCAAATGGTGCGATCATCGCCAGATTCTGAGTGATATAACACAAAGCCGGGACAGATCCGGTCATTTTTTTTCCGGGTCAAAAAAACAGTTGCATTCGAATGCGTTTTCACGTAAAAGCTCACGTTAACGTAAAGTTTAACCATGGCCCGACCATGGGCGTCCCTGAAACAAAACGGAGTCAACCATATGGAATCAGCTGTAAGAAAGAGCACCTGGCAGGAAGAGTACAACGCGAAACGCATGACCGCCCACGAGGCCGCCGCCCGAATCAGATCCAACGACAGGGTTGCCCTGTCCGGAGGAACCTGTATTCCCCCGGCCTTCTGCACGGCCCTGTCGGAACGGGCCGGTGAGTTGAAAAACGTCACCCTTGCCCTGGGTTACGCCCTGGGGCTCTACGGGTTCATGGCTCCGGAAAACAAGGAAAGCTTCAGCATCGAAACCATGTTCGTGGGGCCGGTGGAGAGGATGTGCATGGAATTCGGCGTCTCGGCCTACGTGCCCCAGCACCTGGGCGATGTCGGCAACTTTTGCGCCAACCGGAAGTTCAACGTGGTGACCTCCGTGGCCACCCCTCCGGACGAAAACGGTTACATGACACGGTCCCTGTTCGGCTCCTTCGTGAACAAGAAGACCATCGCAGAGGCCGAAACGGTAATCATCGAAGTCAATCGCAACTTCCCCCTGATGAACAGCGAGGATTTCAAGATCCATGTGTCGGAAGTGGACTGCATCATCGAGCATGACGCACCGGTTTTCGAAGTCCCGGAAATCGCCATCACCGAAACCGAAGAAAAAATCGCCGCGTTCATCGCCGACATGATTCCCGACGGCTCCACCATCCAGCTCGGGTTCGGCGGCCTGGGCAACGCCATCGGCCATCTGCTCAAGGATAAAAAAGATCTGGGCATGTACGCCGAAGTCGTCACGCCGTCCGCCATGGAACTGATGAAGGCCGGGGTTCTGAACGGCAGCCGGAAAAACTACAAGCCGGGCAAGGTCATCGGCGCCTTCGCCGTGGGCACCCAGGCCTTCTACGATTTCATCGACGGAAACACGGACCTGGAGTTCCACGACATCGGCACCATCAACAACCCCCTGGAAATCGCCAAAAACGACAACCTGATCTCCATCAACAACGCCCTGATGTTCGACCTGACCGGTCAGGCCGCCTCGGAATCGATCGGTACCAAACAATACAGCGGCACCGGCGGCCAAGTGAATTTCGTTCAGGGTGCCAAACTGTCCAGGGGCGGCAAAAGCATCCTGTCCCTGAATTCCACCTACACCGACAAACAGGGAAACCTGCGTTCCAAGATCCTGCCCGTCCTGCCCGAGGGCACCGTGGTGACCACCTCCCGCAACGACGTGCAATACGTGGTCACCGAGTACGGCGTGGCCAACCTGATCTTCAAGAGCATCCCCGAGCGGGCCAAGGCCCTGATCGCCATCGCCCACCCGCAGTTTCGCGACGAACTGACCTCCGCCGCCAAACAAATCGGCTGGCTCTGATCCCTGCACCTGACCCGCACCCGGCCGTTTCCCCTCACAGGAAACGGCCGGATCATTTCAGGCCCATGGGGGACAGGCAAACTATGAACAACGGCGACCTGAAAGCGTGATTGATGAAGACAACGTTCAAAAATGCAGGGGGACGAACCGGTACAAAAGCGCGGCAACAGCGCTGGGCCGTGGGGATGTCGCTGTCGTTCATCACGGTGGTTGGGGGCCTTGTGTACGTCAACCGGGTGCACCCCGCCGTCTTCGGACTTTATACGGTCATGAGCGTCTATGCGTTTTTGCTCTACGCCAAAGATAAAGCCGCCGCACAAAACGGGCGCTTCCGGATTTCCGAAACGCATCTGCATCTTGTTTCGCTGTTCGGAGGGTGGCCCGGAGCCATGCCGGCCCGGGCCTTTCTTCGCCACAAATCGTCCAAACGCTCGTTTTCATTTGTTTTCCGACTGACAATCCTCATCAATGCCGGCACGTTCCTCTGGACACTCTCCCCGCAGGGCGTCCGTATCATCAAGGCATGGATCAACGTCTTGTCCGCCCAGGCAGGCCCGTTTTCATGAAGGCCGTCAAAACCCTTGGACCGACCATGGGCCTGTGATACAGTTTCAAAAAAACACGATAAGTATCAGCTTTGATTCCGAAACCATAAACACAGAGGCACGCCATGAAAAACGCCTGCGCCGTTATCCTTCTGGCTTTGGCCTTCGTTGCGGCCTGCTCGCAAAATCCGGCGTTCGATCTTGACGCCGTGTTGACCAGGCGCCCCTCCGAAACGGGTAAGGTTTACGATTTCACGGGCCTCATGGGCCATGTGACCGAAACGTCAAACCGCTATCTGAACGCCATTGAAACCCGTTACGGCATCGAAATCCTCATTGTCGCCCTCCCCGGCCTGGAAGGATCCATGACGACAAGCGAGGCCGCAGCTGCCCTGCACTCCAACTGGGGCATTGGAAAAAACCTTGGAGGCCGGGGCCTCCTGATTCTTCTGGTAAACGATGTCAAGGAAGTGAAAATCGAGGTGGGATTCGGCCTGGAAGACGTGTTTACCGACCTGTTCACCTCCCATGCCCAGATGCATCATCTCCGGCCCCACTACAACGCCGGAACCTTGGAGGTGGGGCTGATCGCCGTTCTGGAAGCGTGCGAGGCCCGGGCCCGGACCAGCCGTCTGGACCGCTACGCGTCCGAAGACATCGCCAGGCTGGACAGCACGTTTCTGTCCCAGGGCGGCGGGGCGCGCCATGAACTGGGAACGCCGATAACCGCGGGCCGCGTCACCACGGCCGTCAACCGGGATTATCCGGCCGGTGAAAGTCCCGAGGACGCCTGGGGCACCCTGCTCCGGGCCTGGAAAGACGGGGTACGCGACCCATTTTTAGGTGTGTACACGGCGACGGCCCGTCTGGCGTATCGGGATTACGCCGCGATGCCTGAGGCAACGCTGAAAAAAAACCATGCCGTCTATGCTCCAAAGCCCTGTCGCATTCGAGAAAACGGCACCCATGCCGTCATCCTTTTTGCAAGCAGCGAAGGCTGGGACAATGCCCCCTTTCTTTTCTGCAAAACACAGGAAGGCTGGCAGTTCGACCTGGTCAGCCAACGACGCTTCATCCGCATGGGCCCCGCCCCCCACTGGGGCGTGGAATTCGGGGATCACCCCTACATGACGCTTCTGTCGGAGTGCCCCCGCTATGACGGCCAGGACATTCCCCTTGCTGACCCGGACCGTTACACCGCCGACCGGGATCAGGCATTTGCAGACCGGATTGTCGAGGCCGAAGCCCGGTATCAAAACGATCCGTCAGCGGCTCTGGATCTGGGTCGGATCTATGCTCTCACCGCCATGGGGCCCAAGGCCATGCCCCTTCTCACGGCGGCATCGGCCATGAACCCCTCCGATCCCAGGCCGTTCAAATACCTGGCCGTGGCCCATGTGGACGCACACTATCAGTACAATTCAGCCCAACAGGCCATCGACCGCTACACGGCCCTCTGCCCGGACGATCCTTTCGGATGGAATTTTTCCGGATATATTCGCTACAAAAACAAGGACCTTTCAACTGCAGCCGAGCATTTCGAAAAAGCGCTTTCCCTCGCCGACGGCGACGTCTACACCCATGCCTACCTGTCCCTCGTCTATGCCCGGCTCCGTGACGACGCCATGGCGTTCGATCCCCGGCGAACGACCTACGGGGAGCGATCCAGCCGTCATGCAAAACAGGTCCGGGCCATGGCCGCCGCCCATCCGATCCGGGCCGCCGCCTTGTCGGATTAACGGGGCCAAAGGACAAGGATCTTTCCTATTTGGAGGGCCTCTGAACGGGTGTCGCGCCCACGGAACCGGCGGGACGCCGCCGCTCGATCCGATCGACGGCAAGGGTGATCTCTTCCCCCGTCGTTTTCCCGCCGTTTAGAGCCACACATTTAAAGGCGCAGGGCCAGGCATTGTAAAAATGATACCGGACAAGCTCACGCCCGTCCCTATCACCGATGATCACCGTGCCGTTTTTTCGCTGGACCGTTCCGGTCACCACGCTTTGATACCAGTCCCACATCGCATCGGGCACAAGCTGTGATCGGGTCAGGACGATATTGCGGTATCGAACCCGGCCGGGCCGTTTCAACATCAAAGGGTCGTCCCCATCCTGAAATTCGATCACGTCCGTCTCACACTCCATGCCGCTGAACGTATCGAACGTGCCCATAACGACGCCATCGACCTCAAGGGTCACCACCTGGAAACCGTCAGCAATCAACGGATCGCTCGACCGTTTCACAGCCGAAACCGTTGCGGCCCCAATCAATACCAACGCACAACACACCAACGCCCAACCGATTTTTTTCATGGCTGTCACTCCTGATTCCAAAAAATGAACAATGACGGCTTCGTAAAACGTCCGATTTCTGCGTTACGCGTCATCCCTCGTCACTGCGCGTATCCTGAGTACGCCTCATTCCTCGGGATTCGCAAGCCTTTATCTCGAACATTTTACGAAGCCGTCTGAAATTCGACTTTTTACGAGACCATCAAGGATGCATTGTGGGATAAAACATTTTTCCCGATGCCCTTAGACCCGAAAGAGACCGGCAAGCGCCGAACCCGCTTGATCGCGAAGGGTTATGTCGTACATGCCGGAGCGGCCCGTGGGTTCCGGATTGATCTCGACGGTCAGAGCCTTGTTCGCCGCGGCATGCTCGGGGAACCCCGCCGCAGGCCAGACCACGGCTGAGGTTCCGATACCGACGAAAAGATCGCAGGTGGAAATCAGGCCGATGGCGCGGTCGATCACGGACGGATCGAGCATGTCGCCAAACCACACGATATCAGGCCGAAGACGTGCACCGCAGGTTTCGCAGGTTTTTTGTTTGTAAGCCTCGCCCACATCGTCCCAGACGCCGTGTACCGGGCACCTTACCCGAAAAATGCTGCCGTGGAGCTCCACGACCCGGGTGCTGCCGGCCCGTTGATGCATGCCGTCGATATTCTGGGTAACCACAACGACGCCGGGATGGCGCCGTTCCAGATCGGCGATAAGGGTATGGCCCCGATGGGGCGAGCAGGAAAAGATGGCCTTCCGCCGGATTTCATGAAAGGCGATTACCCGCTCCGGATCCCGTTCAAAGGCGTCCCGGCAGGCATAATCCTGATACCGGTAAGCGTCCCAGACCCCGCCCTGCCCCCGATACGTCGGAATCCCGCTTTCCTGGGACATCCCCGCACCGGTGAAGAACACAATCGATTTAAATGAAAACGGATCCAGCGGCGACATCCCTGCCTCCTCGTTTCAATTGCGTCTAAACTTTCATTGTGGTCGGCGGCCATGTGCTCTGGTCCGTGGGCCTCACCATGGCCGCGGACCAGATTATCGGAGCCCGGATCGGGAATGGCCATCAAGCGGGGCGCCACTTTATCCGGCCCATCTTCCTCACCCTGGTGTTCCTCACCATCGTCCGGCTGATCTATGTGAATTCTGCATGATTTATACCTTCCCAAGAGTTAAGAGTATCCGAAAAACTTAGCTGAAATTTCGAGAAAGTAATTTCACACCCGGCATTATAAGACCGTTGCTGTAAATGAAATAGCTCCAACCAACAAAAGCAATGAATACCGGGTGTTTTTGACTATACTCGGGTTAATACCAGAATGACCACCCCATATTGAACCAGCGATCATATTCATCAACCGCACTTATAAAAACCATGGCCTGAACGTAGGGTGAAGACAGGCCGGTGCTGTCTATTGTTATCGAGGTCGCATCTGGTTCTAAATCGACATCGATACTACCTGCCCAGAGAAAAAAGATCTCGTCCATTGTAAATCCGGAAGGAATGGTCCAGGTAAATGTGATTGGCCCACTTAAGTTTAAACTGGATTGATCGTGAGTGGCTGGAGCAGATAGAGAAACGAAGTGATTCATTGTCAAGTCTGCATTGAGAACGGGTGCTTTTCCGCTAATTGTTGTTGTTCTATAAATTTCGGTGCATGTTTCGGCCCCGCTGTACAGGTCCGCGGCCGATTCTCCGCACAATGTTATGGTGTATTCCGCATTGTCGGGAATCTTGGATACGTCTTCATCGTCGGCGATGGGGTAATAGCTGCCAGGATTCCCTGAGGGGTCGTAACGTCTGAAGCTGGAATCCGGATACATGTTTTGATAAATCAACCCTGATGAAGGGAGACCGGGACCGGTGATAATTGCGGAGTTCACCCCTTGGCTATAGGCGTATCCGCATTCATCATCTATGTATATATCCATGCCTGTAGAAAGCGTTGTATCGCTTGAAGATACAAACATGAACCCATTGGCGTTTGCTCCTACATCGATGCAGGACCAACTCCCCCAGTTTATTATTACGGAGTCTGAATACCCCCTTGCGTAATTGTTATGATCTTCCGTATCAGCAAAATTTCGTGTTACAATCTGTAAGTTAACCGAAGAAGGGTTCATCCTCGTGGTGATATATTGGACCCACTCCCACGGCAGGTCAAATTCTTGTGCTGTAGCGGGAAGGTTGATATAGGCAAGAGAATTCCAATCCTGATCAATAAGGGAAACGCGAATCTGGTCGTAATCGCCTGCGGGGTTTGTCCAGGAGACGTGCAGGCCACCATCTTCCCGCCATTCATAGGTGATGCTATCGGCTTCCACATAAGGCATGGTGATGTGTTCCGGATAATTCAGCTGAAGGATTAAGGTCTCATCCTCATGTGTTGTGACTTCATAGGTGTAGATTCCCCCTTCAAGAGTTGAGGTCTCCGGAAAACGAAACATGAAACTAGAGTCGTTATAGACGGAATAATCAACACTTGAACCGATTTCATTCCATGAACCCGTAATGTAGCTTTCAGAGTAAAATACACGCGTCAAAGGAATTGGACTCCCTTCCGGTGATTTTAGAACAATATCGGTAATGTCGGATTCGTTGATCTGAACACCATTTTTTAAAATGCCCAGAGACCCGCGGATCGCATTGTACTCACTGGTTTCATAGGTTCTGTTCTGGAGATAGCCGTAATCGATCTGATACGTATCCTGGGGAGCTACGGCATCCGATCCATCGCAATCCTGGTCGATGCCATCATTGGGTGTATCAACCGCGCCCGGATGGATAGACAGGTCAGAGTCATCGCAATCTTCCGTCATTCCGACCAATTCACCGCTCAATTTGTATCCTTCCGGCCGGGTGCATGAGGTTGTGTCGGTTGTTCCACCTGGGTAACCGTCATTGTCCGCATCCTGATACCATGTGGCATAACCGGGGAAGACAGAACCGTCGTTGTCATTGCAGTCTCCTGAGGTGCCGGCCAACTCTCCCGCTAATTTGTATCCCTCCGGTCGGCTGCATGATGCTGTGTCGATTATTCCGCTTGAGTACCCATCATTGTCGGCATCCTGATACCACGTTGCATAACCGGGGAAAACCAAACCGTCGTTGTCATTGCAGTCTCCTGAGGTGCCGGCCAACTCACCCGCCAATTTGTAACCCTCCGGCCGGGTGCATGAGGTTGTGTTGGTTGTTCCGCTTGAGTACCCGTCATTGTCTGCATCCTGATACCACGTGAGATAACCCGGGAAAACCAAACCGTCGTTGTCGTTGCAGTCTTCCGTGGCACCGGACAACTCACCCGCCAATTTGTATCCTTCCGGTCGGGTGCATGAGGTTGCGTCGGTCGTTCCGCTTGGGTAGCCGTCATTGTCGGCATCCTGATACCAGATTGCATAACCGGGGAAGACTGAACCGTCGTTGTCATTGCAGTCACCTGAGGTGCCGGCCAACTCTCCCGCTAATTTGTATCCCTCCGGTCGGCTGCATGATGCTGTGTCGGTTATTCCGCTTGAGTACCCGTCATTGTCTGCATCCTGATACCACGTTGCATAACCCGGGAACACTGAGCCCTCGTTGTCATTGCAGTCTCCTGAGGTACTGGTCAGGTCCTCTTCCGGTTTATAACCCACTGGGCATGTGCATGAGGCCGTGTCGGTTTCTCCGTTGGAGTATCCGTCATCATCGGCATCGCGATACCATGTTGAATATCCGGGAAAAACCGATGAATCATTATCGTCACAGTCACCCTGGTTTTTCGAGTAACCGTCATTATCCGAATCAATATCATCGGGATCGATGCTGCCAACATCAAAGGTGGCAGTCAGTGCTGTTTCTATGGCTTCAGGGGATTCCGTGACTCCGGAGTTGTTATGGTCGGTGTCAGCGATAAAGGTTTCCAAGGCACGGGAAAGCCCTGCTGCAGTGGTCTGCAACTGCCCATCGCTCAAGTCAGCGACAATCGTTTGAATGATATGGCTTAAATCACCGATGCCATCGGCATCCATCTGGGAGATTGCAGCCAGAAGCAGGCCGTAATTCATGGCTTCCGGCGAGGCGGCTTGACTTGACTCATCCGTGACGTCTGCGGGGAGGGTGGTCACAATATGGCCACTCGATCCAAGTAACTGTGACACGGACTGATTGGCCTGGTTGATGTTCCGGGCTGACAAACCACCCAGTTCGGCGAGCCGTGTGGCGATTTCGGTCAAAGGGGTGATGGCAATATTCGATACGTTTTCTCCGGCATTCAGGCCGGTAATAATGACCCTTAAAGGGGTTGTGAGATCAATCTGCAACCCGGAGGCTTCATCAAGGTAGTGGCCGTCCTCGATCTGAAGTAAAATTGTACCGCTAAAATCACCCAGATCGAGTGAATAGGAGCCGTCATTCTCCGTGGTCCCGGATGCAATGGCTTCAGTGGAAACGGCTTCAGCCACAATCGGGTAGGCATAAACGGTCCCCCCGAATACGGGTCCCTTGGCTGCGATACCCGCCACGATAGACTCGATAGATTGGACTTCGGGTTGAGGTGTATCACTACCGCTGCTCCCGCAACCGCTAAAGGTCATTATTGATGCTGCAAGTAAAAACAACAATTTCAAATATAAACACTTAAGAATACTATCCATGACCTCTCCCCCTCCTTTGGATGCGGTTGATAAAATGAATGCATAAATACAAATGAATGATTTTGATAAAATCAATTCACAATAATTACGGATTATTAGGCAACAACTATCCCGCTTGACTGGTGAGGTCCAGTTGGGTATCGGGCAAATATTGACCAGAAAAAACGATAAAATTTTGCGTACTACATAATATGTGATTGTGCAATAATATTATTTTCAATAATAAAAAATCTGGTTATGCACTTGGTTCCAGTGACTCTTCAACCGCGTAATCAATGCCATTAACTTAAACATATTATCGTTGTCCAGTTGATGGGCAAAGCAAAGCGTGCCCATCATGGTCTTAACATAATGACATTGGGTTGGTTATGGCTTTGTCGATGTGTCTATAAGGTGAGGGGCTTTCCG
>NZ_BAAHXV010000039.1:0-39228 GCF_054657895.1 Desulfatiferula olefinivorans
CCTCCGTGAGAAATCACATAGACCGTCCCCTTCGGAGACGAAGATTTAATCGCTCTCACAGAGTCACAGAGACACAGAGAAAGCCGGACATGCCGGGGCATGTCACACGGCATTTCATGAACCGCTCCCCACAGGGCATGACCCATGGGTCGTGCGGGATAGACATGCGATTGCCCTGGAAGACGCTCACCCGACCCTTGCCTGATTTCAGGCGCTTGTGTTATACTTTGTGCATTATTTTTTCCAGTTCATCCATCCGTTTTTTTTCAACCGACCACCTGCCGTATTCAAAAAGGATAGCCGCCCATGACGCGCCGTCACATCATCTGGGTCGTTGTATCGATCGTTCTCGTTCTCTGTTACGCGGTCATCGATTATCAGGTCAAACACCGTGTGATCCTTAAAAGTTTCGCGGCTCTGGAACAGGCCGAGGCCCGCAAGGACATGGCCCGCTGCCTTGACGCCATCATGAGGGAACTTCACCATCTGAGCAACCTGGCCGGGGACTGGGCCGTCTGGGACGACACCTTCCGGTTTGCCGCGGACGGCAATCAGGCGTTTATCGATTCCAATCTTCAGATGGAGACCCTGGAGGAGAACGGGAACATCAATCTGATTTACATTCTCACCCCCGCGGGAAAGACGGTCTGGCAAAGCGCCTTCAGCAAAGAGATGGGCGGCCTGATCAGGGTCGGCGATTTGTCGGGGCGGCCCCTGGACCGGGTCCTGGCCGATCGGGTTGCCGGAAAGGAGTCCCTTCAGGGGATCGTCCTTTCCGATCACGGTCCCATGTTCACGGTGGCCCAGGCGATTTACGACAGTCGGGGAGAGGGGCCCTCGCCGGGCATCCTGATTATGGGCCGTTTTGTTTCACAGGATATCATCGCCACCCTGATCGAACAGACCAAGGTGACGTTTCAGGTGACGGCCCTGGACGGAGCACCGGATGAGCGGACCAGACGCCTTGCGGCAACGATCGGACCGGGTCAGGTCCTCCTTGAGGGGAACGACGATAAGCGGTTGGATGTGTTCGGGCTGATCGAAGGCCTCGACGGCCGTCCGGCCCTTCTGGTTCACGCCCTCCTTTCCAGGACCGTCATGGACACGGGACGGCGTGCGGCCCGGTATGTGTCGCTGGCCATGACGGTGGCCGTGGGCTTCTGTGTTGTGTTTCTTCTGCTGATGGCCCGGTTTTACATCCAGACCGAACGCGTGCAGCTCGCCCGGGTCGAATCCCTGGTCGAGGAGCGGACCCTGGAACTGAAGCGGGCCAACGAGGAGGCGGAGCAGGCCCGCATTGCCGCCGAAGACGCCAGTCGGGCCAAGAGTGAGTTTCTGGCCAACATGAGTCATGAAATAAGGACGCCGCTGAACGGGGTCATCGGCATGGCGGAGATCGCCCTCAGCCGGGCCCGGGACGAAAGGCAGCGGGATGTGCTCGAAACCATCAACCGGGAAGCACAGTCCCTTCTGGGAATCATCAATTCCATCCTGGATTTTTCCAAAATCGAGGCGGGCAAGGTGGAGCTGGAAACGATTACCTTCGATCTCCGGCTGCTTCTGGGCGACATCGGAAAAAGCATTGCCTTCCTGGCCGAACGGAAAAAATTGACCTGTGATGTGGTGGTCAATCCGGACACGCCGCGGTGGGTCAGCGGTGACCCGGGGCGGCTTCGGCAGGTGCTGATGAACCTTTCGGGCAATGCCCTGAAATTTACCGAAAAGGGCGGCCTGACCATCCGATGCGACCTGGTCGAGCGGCGGGATGCTGTCGCCCTGCTCCGTTTTTCCGTGACCGATACCGGCATCGGCATCGCCGCAGACAAGCGGGACAAGATCTTTGAAAGCTTCACCCAGGCCGACGGTTCCACCACGCGGAAGTACGGCGGCACGGGGCTGGGCATCAGCATTTCCAAGCAGCTGGCGGAACTGATGGGCGGGAGCATGGGGCTTGACAGCGAGGAAGGGCGGGGCAGCACGTTCTGGTTTACGGCGCCGTTGACCCTGAAAGACAGCCCCCGGGTCCGGCCGGACGTCAGGCCAAGCGACCCTCCGGTCATTCTGGTGGTGGGCGGATGCGCCGACACGCCGCCGGAGTATATCGAACAGCTCCGCGATCTGGCCTTTGAAGTGGACGTCCGTGCCACCGGCCAGGATGCTCTGAACCGCCTGCGAAACAAGGGCGCCGGAAAGACCATTCAGCTGACGATCATCGAGTCCCGCCTGGAAGACACCGAGGGCTTTGTGCTGGCTGAAACCATCAAAACCATGGAATCGTTTGACACCATGCCCATCATTCTGGTGACCCGGAGCGGGGCCATCGGCGACGGGCGGCGGTGCCAGGATATCGGCATCCGGGGATACCTTCAGGCACCCCTGTCGACACTGACGCTGAAACACGCCATCGATCTGGTGATGGGCGCCGATCCGTCCCAGGGTCTGGTCACCCGGCATACCATCGAGGAAATGGCCGGTGAACGGTCCCGGATACTTTTGGTCGACGACTATCCCACCAACCGGGAGGTGGCCGTGAATCTGCTGACGCTGTCGGGCTATGAAACGGATACGGCCGAAAACGGCCGTGAGGCCGTGGATGCCTATATGACGCAGAATTACGGGCTGATCCTGATGGATGTCCAGATGCCGGTGCTCGACGGTTTTACGGCGACGGGGATCATCAGGGAACATGAGGCGGCATCGGGCCGGCCCCGGACGCCGATCATCGCCATGACGGCCAATGCCATGGCCGACGACCGGGACAAATGCCTGGCCGCGGGCATGGATGATTTTATTTCCAAACCCGTGACCCGCCAGGCCCTGTTGCCCCTGATCGCCGCCTGGATGTCCGGCAAGGGTGATGATACCCGTGCCGGGGCGGCCACGGGCAAGACCCGGAAGCCGGTCAAGGACTCGGGCGCGGTCATGGATTTTGACCGGGCCCTCGAGGAGTTCATGGGGGACCGGGCGGTTCTAATGGCGGTGCTCGAGGGGTTCCACGGCCAGGGCCTCAAACAGGTTACGGTCATGAAACAGGCCGCCTGTGAGGGAGGCAGCGATCGGGTGGCCGATGAGGCCCATAAAATCAAAGGGGGGGCCGCCAACCTGGCCATGGACCGGCTGGCCGAAACAGCCTCCCATTTGGAGAAATCGGCCCGGGCCGGAGACCTGGCCGGCGCCGCACCCCTCATCGATATGATCGCCGGGGAATTCGACCGTTTGGCCGAGGTTCTCGCGAATGCAAAAAACGTCAGGGATGACCGATGAGGTGGGGCTTTTCCGAGGTTTATGCCCAGGTGGCCCGTTTTCACGACGCCCCTGAAGCCGCCCACGGAGGGTCCCGGGATTTGCTTTTGGTGGGACTGGCCAATCGTTTGTCGCATCACCTTAGCAAAACCGTTCGCGAATGTTTTTCAGATCCCCGGGTCATGTTTTGCGCGGAGGGCCTGGGAATCGACGAACGCATGCTGCCGGATCTTTTTCTGAGGGCGCGGATGTTCGTTGCGGACCGAATGGAATGACTCAGGCCCCGGGGGTCTTTTTCAAAAAATCCGGAACATCGGTGTTCAGGCCGGGAATGCTTTGGCGGACGCCTTCCAGATCGCCGGGTCTGGATCGGTAGAGAAGGGGCTTGACGGCCCTTGCCCCCGCCCGGGGATCGTTCAGGGGGAACCCTTCGTCCTTCAGGCGCTCAAGTACCGCAAGGGGATCTTCAATCATGGCGTGGTGCCAGACCGGGGTCACGGTCATGTCGCCCCGGGCCTCTAAGCGGGCGAAGGTTTTTTCGATGAAGGCGTCGTAGGTCTTCAGAACAAAGGGGGGACGCCGTCGAAACATTTTCAGGTAGCTGACCTCGATTTCCTCGGGATGCCGGAGCATGAACACCACCCGGTAATCAAAGGGGGGAAGAAGGGGAAGCCGCCAGTGCAGGGCCTTGATCACCTGTCCCCGGTAGACGGCCGGAAAATCGGGGGCCTCGAACTCCCTGGGCCCCAGTTCATAGAATCCGTCGGGGTTGGGATGGTAGTCGGGGCGTTGGTATTTGTCGGTAAGGATTCGGTCTTTGTCCGGATTGTACCGGACCGTCATGCCGCTTTGCGAAAGGGCCTTCATCATCATGGAGGTGCCCGAACGCATGTAGCCGGACACGATGTACACCGGAGGGACGCTCACGGCGATGCTCCGTCGGTGGAGGACATGATGCCGCCCGGCGCGAGGCTGTGGTAAAGGTGGGCCATCCAGGCCAGGGCGATGATGGGCGCGAACAGGTTGACAAGGGGGGTGAGGGTGAGGACGGTGATCACGAATCCGCCCAGATAGACCTCGGGCATATGGCGGCGGCCCAGTTTTCGGGCTTCGGCTTTGCCCAGATGGTATCCGGCGGCGCTTTCAAAAAATTCCCGGCCCAGCAGATAGCTGTTCAAAAGCACCGACAGCAGCGCACCGATGCCGATCAGGTAAAAGGGCAGGATCAGCACATTCAGAAAAAGGGCCCACAGGGTAAAGCGGATATCATGCATCAGATCGGGCCAGAACCGCGGTGAGCCGGGCCGGAGGGTGTCCGGATAACAGGCCCGCTCGATGCGGTGAAGGGTTACGTCCTGGAACATCCCGGCGATGAGGACGATCAGCGAGGGCAGCATGAACCAGCCGATAACGGTGAACGCAATCCCCATCAGCCAGTGGGTCAGGGCTCCCAGCCAGGGAATGCCGATGTCGATCAGGTGTGCCGAAAGAACGGTCAGACCGCTGACCAGGACGGTGACCACAAGGATGCCCAGAAGGGCGCAGGCCGTCATCAATCCGATCAGCCGGGCTTGAAACAGTGACGAAACGGTTCGGGACAGGGGAAACATCAATCTCCTCAGACCGGTTGCCTGGGACGGGCCAGATGATAGGTGATACGCCGACCGCCCAGGCCCTGGATCTCATGGGAGACCAGGGAGAGCCGGGACTCGCGGCGGGTCCAGGTGTAGGACCGGGGGGGGAAATCCTCGATATCGGTCATCAAAAAGTCCATGCTTTTATGGGCCAGAGACAGAAGGTTGCCGCTGATGCGGTAGTCGCTGACAATGTCGCAGCGCCCCGTGTTTCTGGCATCCCGGAAGGAAAAGGTGACCTCCCGGTCGGTGAAGGTCACGGTCAGGGTCTGGGAACTCGAAGCCAGGACCGCCTTGACATCGCTCGACAAAGCGTCTTTGACGTTGTGGGCCGAGGAGATGATTTCCGCCATGGAGGGTGTCTGGTATTCGAGAATCCACTGGCCGGCGAGTTCCGACACGGTTCCGGGGTCGGCAGGCGGCAGGGCCGGAGTCGGTGCCGGCACCGCGTCGGCCGGTTCGGAGACGACGGGCCTTTTTTTTCTCACCGCTGCGGGAGCCGGAGTTTTTTTCGGAACAAGTATCCGGCACAGGAGGGCGCCGGCCAGAAAAACCAGGGCGGCCACATAGAAGGCCAGGGACCGTTCCGACGGGGGAACGACGATGGCCGATTGTTCGGGGGCTTCGGGGTTGTAACGGATGCGGACGATTTTGCCTTCGGGGTAGGCGGCCACGGTCATGCGGATACGGGTCGGGTCGTTTTTCGAAACCTCGCCGATGACACTGCGTCCCTGGACGGGCTTTCCTTCCGCCATGAACTGGTAACGGACGACGGCATCATAGAAAATGCTGTCGGCCCGGCCCGCGGATGATCCGTCGACAAGGTGGGATTCCACATCGGCAGACAGCACGAACCCGTCCACGGTCGCCCAGTCGGCTTCGCCTGGAACCGTTTGGTGCCTGAAAAGTCCCATGAGGATGCTTCCCAGGGCCAGGACCACAAAAAAAGCCGTCATCATGGTGCGTGGTGACTGGGCTCCTTCGGTCCTTCGGCCTTCGGCCTTCGCATTACCCCGTGTCATGGCTGTGTCCCCTGTTGTTGTTTCATGATGTTCTTTTATCAGTCTCCACGGAAAAATCAACAATGGACGGCTTCGTAAAACGTCCGATTTCTGCGTTGCGCGTCATCCCTCGTCACTGCGGCGTACCCTAAGTACGCCTCATTCCTCGGGATTCGCGACGCCTTGAACTCGAACGTTTTTCTTTGCCGTCATGTGATGACGTTTTATGAGTTCATCAACAATGGACGGCTTCGTAAAACGTCCGATTTCTGCGTTGCGCGTCATCCCTCGTCACTGCGGCGTACCCTAAGTACGCCTCATTCCTCGGGATTCGCGATGCCGCAAGCTCGAACGTTTTTCTTTGCCGTCATCGGGCACAAAGCGTTGCGCGTTCAATCGTGATATCCGGCGGTTTGTGCCGGGTCGTTTATGAGGGTCCGGACCTTGTCTTCGATGAGTCTGCCAAGATCGCCGAGTGCCAGGCCCTCCAGGGCGGCGGGGTCGGGAAGATCCCAGACGAGGGTCTTCGCCCCGGTGACGTGGACGGCGTCGGCGTCGCGCCCCATGATAATCACAACATCCGGCCGGGCGGCGGCGGTGACGGCCTCCAGGCTCTGGGGAATTCTGAACGCCAGATCCAGGCCTTTTTCCGCCATGGCGGGCACCAGGGCAGGGTGGAAGGTTTTCTCCGGACGGATGCCTGCGGACATCACCCGGATCCGGTCACCGGCCAGATGCCCGGCAAAGGCCGCCGCCATCGGGCTGAGCAGGCGGTTGTCCCGGCAGACGAACAGGACGGTCGGGTTTCGGCGCTTGAGCGGGGCGAGAAGCTCGGTGACCGCCCGGCCGACATCGTCGTCGACGGTGGGATGGCGTTTCATTTCTCCGGGATCTTCGATGCGGCTGTAGGTCAGATCCCCGGCATTGTTTGCGGCGATACCCCTGAAGAAATACTTCATGGTCAGGCGGATGCCGTCAAACAGATCGCCGCCCCCGGTGGCGCCCACGGACAGGAGAAACCCCTGCCGGGACGATACGTCGGGGTCGCTGAGCCGGAGCTTGTACCTGCGGGCCCAGAGGGTCTGGGTCCGGTCGATCAGGGCCTTGAGTTCGGCAGGAACCGAATAGAAATAGACGGGCGAGGCGATGACCACCACATCGGACATGCGCAAGAGGGGATAGATGCGGTTCGGCATGTCGTCGTCGAAGCGGCAGAACCCCTTTCGTTCGCAGCGTCCGCAGCCGGTGCAGGGCGTGACGGCAAGATCCGGCACATGGATCCGGTGCGTTTCCGCGCCATGCCGCTCAGCTTCGGCGAGAAAGGTGTCGAGGAGAAAGGCCGTGTTCCCTTTTTTTCGCGGGCTGCCCATCAGTCCCGTTATTCGCATGGATGCTCCAAAGGTAAATGATGTCAATATGATAGACGATAATACCCGGCCACTTTATCATCGGGAGGCAGGGAATTAAAGAAGAATCTGGAAGAAGGGTCAGGCGCTGATGATGAGTTTAATGAAATCATGATAGATTTCAGCGGCTTTCACCACCTGGTCGAAGGGAATGGACTCGTCCTGGGCATGGGCTTTTTCCAGTTGACCCGGCCCCAGGATGATGGGCCTGGCCCCCGAGGCGAACATCTGGTTGGCGTCCGAATGGCTGCGGAAGGCGTTGGTGGCCCAGGGAAGGCCGTGCCTTGCGTAAACGCTTTTGAGAAATTCCTTCATGGGGCCTTTTTCGGGCAGGTCGTACCCGGCGTCGATGGTCTCCGTGCGGAAACGGATGGCGATGTCGTCGGGGTCGTTCCGGCCTGCGCCCACCACCTCCTCGATTTCGGTGATCACCTCGCCGACGGAGGTCTCCGGGGGCAGGTGGAAGTCGATCCAGGCCTCGCAGTATTCGGGTACGGCAAATCCGGCGGGGGGGCTGAACAGGTCCCTTATGTTGTAGATCAGCTCGGGCCGTGCGGTTTCCATGTGGCTGGTCAGGCGGAGAAGTCCCGCCAGAAGGACCTCCACGGGATTTTTCTTTCGACCGGCCAGTGAGGCGTGTTTTCGTTTGCCCACGGTGTTGATCTGGCTTTCCACATAACCGTAACTCTGGAAGCAGGGAACAAGGTCGGTGGGCTCGCCGATCAGGGCCCAGGGGAAGCGGTAGTCTTTCATCAGCTGCGCCGCCCCGTCTCCGGTTTCCTCTTCGCCGACCACCAGGCAGAGGGCCACGGGAAGGGTGCCCATGCCCTGATCAAGAATGAGGCTGAGATAGGCTTCGATCATGGCGGCACAGCCGCCTTTCATGTCTGCGGCTCCCAGTCCGAAAATCTCGTCGTCCTTTTCCGTATACATGTAATGATCCAGATCATAGGCCGTGACCGTATCCAGATGACCCACCAGGGCCAGCCGGATATCGGTGTCTGCGGGAGCCACGATCAGGTTGTACCGGTTCTCGTCCACGTCCTGGGTCCGGACCTCGATGCCCTTGCGTTTGAGATAGCCCTTGAGGTAGGAAAGGATATCCTCTTCCTTGCCCGAGGGGCTGTAGATGTCGATCAGCCGCTGGAGCAGCCGTTTCAGACGCTGGGAATCGATCATGGATCCTATCTCCCGTTTTTGTCCAGAAAGGCCAGTTCCCGGACGGCCTGAGTGTGGCCGTTGCCGTTACCGTGGCCGCGTCCGTTGCCGTTGGCTCGTCCGTTGCCGCCCGTCTGGGGCTTGTTCTTCAGGCGCTGCTGATCGGCGGCCAGGTTCAGGGTCAGGTACACATGGGGCTGGGGCGGGCCGAAACCCATTTTGTTGAAAAATTTCAACGCCCGTTTGTTTTCGGCCGGGGTGTCCACCATCATCATACGGACGCCGTTCTTGAGCATCAGGTCCTTGAACCGGTTGAACAGCCTGTCGCCCACACCTTTTTTCTGGTAGCCGGGGAGCACCCCCAGCCAAATCAGGTAGCCGTATTTCCAGGCGGAATGTTCCTTGATGATGGTGGTGCCCAGGGCGAAGCCCACGATGGTGTCGTCGTCTTCGGCCACCAGACAGAATTCGGTGTCGCTGTTGTAGAGGGTGGTGACTTCAAAGGGGTCCCAGGTCCGGTACATGGTGGGAATTTCATCCGCTTTGAACAGTTGCTCGCCCAGGTGAAAGACCTGCGCGATGTCATCGATTTCCATTTCACGAATTTTGATGTTTGCCCGCTTGATACTGCATTCGGGGTCTTCAGGGTCCATACGTCCTTTCCTTGCGTGGGTGTCGTGTCTTTTGGATCATGCCGCAGGTGCGGCAGATCCCTGACTCTGGCCAAGGATAATACCATCGGCGGATTAGTCAAGAAGATTGAATCCGGCATCAATGTTTTTTTTCACCGGGCCCGAATGATCAGATGTTTAAGTGTTATCCGGCCAAGTGGTCCACGCTGTGAACCGTGTCCGCGGCAAAACGGCCCCGCTGATCACAGACGCACATAAACATACCCCCCGCTGCCGTATCCGGCCGATCGGAACATGCCGTGGTAATCGCTGGACAGGGCTGCGTAAAAGCGGTCGAAGTTTACCCGGTACGGGCCGTTCTGGAGGTAGTCCACATCGAGCAGGGTTACCTGGCCCGTTTGGGGATCGAACCCGCCCACCGGCGAAATGTGGGGGATCTGAAGGGCCTTGACCAGAAGACCCTGGTTGAAGTGGGCCAGGATCACCCCGTTTTCTAAGGGATCGACGGTGTGAAGCCGTGCGCGCAGGTCCTTCCGGGCCGCTGCGGCGCCTCTGCCGGCGTTGGGGGTGCGGATGGTTTCGACGGACCGGTAGGTGATCCCGTAAGCATCCAGGCTGTCTTTGACCACCCGGCCCAGAAGCTCAAGGGGCAGGCCCCGCCGTCCGCCGTCCCCCTCGGGGCTCATCCGTTGTTTCCAGTTGGCCGTGCCGACGGTATCGAGAATCTCGTGCTGGGAGAGGACCCCTTCCGCCGATCGGCCCTGGATATCCCGAAGGGCGTTGAGCAACACCGCGACCGACGCCACCGAACAGGACGATTCATGGTACTGGCGGATATGATGCCTGAACAGGGCCTGTTTCAACGGACCGGCAGACGGCTCGGGCCCACCGTCGATATACCGGGCCCGGTCCCGCCCGAAGGCCCCGATGCCCGCCGTCTTCGACAGGGCAAACTGAAGTTTCAGCACGGGCCATATCACGGTTCTGAACAGGTTCATGGGCCTTTTCCCTTTTTTTGTTTCAAGAAGGTTTCCGCACAGGCCGTCATCACCGGCCGGACGTATCCGACAATATAGTCACGGATCATCGAACCGCAAGGGGCACGGTCTGTCGCCATCGCCCTTTCCCCGGGGCGGGAAATCGGATAAGGTGGGTGACATCGGATCCGCACGGACAAGACGAAGCGGGAAGCGGCAAACCACACGACAAGGCAGGTGACGTATCAGACGGGTGATTCCACGTATTCAGGGGGCCCTTGGACCGCTTTTTCTCAGGGACGGGGCAAAAAGGAGTCTGGGGCGGGTCCTTGAGCGTCAGGCACGCAAGCGGCCCGATCAGACGCTCATTTTATTCGAAGGCCGGGCGCTGACCTATCGACAGGTCAACGAGGCGGCCAACCGGGTCGCACACTTTTTTATCGGCCGGGGATACAGGCGGGGCGATACCGTGGCCCTGTTCATGCAAAACAGGCCCGAATACCTGATTGTCCATGCGGGTCTGTCCAAGGCGGGCGTGATTCCGGCTCTGATCAACACGAACCTTAGGGGGCAGGTTCTGGTTCATGCCGTTTCGGTGGTCACGGCCCGGGCCCTGATCTGCGGCGGTGAACTGATCGATGCGGTCTGCGAGAGCGAGGCGGCGATCCGGGCGGCGGGGCCCGCCGAGCTTTATATCGAACGGGGCGAGGCCGGAATGCCGATTCCGCCGGGCCTGGTCGATCTTGATTCGGAACTCGCCCGGCAGCCCGTGACCGATCCGTCTGTCGAGCCTCCCATCCGGCTGGGCGATACCCTGGAATACATCTACACCTCGGGCACCACCGGCCGGCCCAAGGCAGGCATCATCACCCACAAAAAATGGTTTCAGCTCGGCTACGCCCTGGGCGGCATGAGCATGAGCCCGCTGCCCGGCGAGGTCCAGTACCTGTGTCTTCCCCTTTATCACAACAGCGGCATCAACATCGCCTGGCCCCTGAGCCTGATGTGGGGCGGTACCCTTTCGCTGAGCCGGAAATTTTCGGCCGGGAGGTTCTGGGACGAGGTCCGAGCCGCCGGGGCCGTCCGGATGATTTATGTGGGTGAACTGTGCCGGTATCTGAACCAGGCCCCCGTCCGGCCCGACGATGCGGACAATCCCCTTCGGATGATTCTGGGCAACGGCATGCGGGCCGAGTACTGGTCCGATTTTCAAAAACGGTTTGCCATTGACCGGATCATCGAGGTCTACGGCGCCACCGAAGGGGTCGGAGGGCTGATCAACCTGTCGGGCGAACCGGGCATGATCGGCCGCCTTTCGCTTCTGGGGCTGGTCCGGATGGGGGAGGTGGCCCGGTACGACGCCGAGGCCGAGGCCCTGGTCCGTGACGATGACGGCTTCGCCATACGCTGCAGGCCGGGGGAGACGGGGATGTTTCTGGCGAAGATCAACCGGCTGAACCGCTTTTCGGGGTACAAGAACAATCCCGCCGCCACCCGGTCCAAACTGCTGACCGATGTGTTCAAAAAAGGAGATGCCTACTTTGTCAGCGGCGATCTGTTCACGCTTCACGACAAGGGCTGCGTGTCCTTTGCCGACCGGCTGGGCGACACCTTTAAATGGAAGGGCGAGGTGGTCTCCACAAACGAGGTGGCCGATGTGGTGTTCCGGTTTCCGGGGGTCGCGGATGCCAATGTCTACGGCGCGGTCGTGGCAGGCGCCGAAGGCCGGGTGGGCATGGCGGCCCTGACTCAGGCTCCGGGCGAGACCCTCGATCTGGACGCCCTGGCCGACCATGTGATCCGGAATCTGCCGCCCTATGCCCTGCCGCGCATGATCCGCCTGCCGGATCAGGCCGAGGTCACCGCCACCTTCAAACAGGTCAAGACCCGCCTCAAAGAGGAGGGCTTCGATCCGGCTCTTATCCGGGACCCCCTGTATTTTCTCGATCCGGACACGAATCGCTATGTGCCGCTGACCCCGACCCTGTTCGAGGCCATTCAAACGGGCCGGGTCCGCTTCTGAGCGAAACGGCCGATTCGGAATCGGTCTGCCGTGCCCGTTTCCTGGGGGTGTATGGGATTGCCCCGGTCGGCCCTCAGGGTGTTTGACAGGCGTTGGTTTTTTCTATATTCTTCCCGGCACGGGGACGGCGGGAAGAGGGTTCCGGCCGAATGACCATTTTTCAGGGAATGATATCGTGAAAATTTTTATTGTGGCCGGAGAACCCTCCGGCGATTTCCATGCCGCCGAACTGATCCGGGCCCTCAAAGAGGTCCGGAAGGATGCGGCGTATTATTCGGCCGGGGGACGGGAACTCAAGGCCTGCACCCGTCAGGTCCAGGATATGAGCCGCGTTGCGGTCAACGGACTCTTTGAGGTGATCAGTTTCCTGCCTGCCATTCTGGCCGTGTCACGCCATCTGGTCCGGGAGATCGAGCGCATCGATCCGGATATCGTGATTTTTACGGATTTTCCCGATTTCAACTTCAATCTGGCCAAAAAAATCGCAAAGCCGGGACGCAAGCTGGTGTATTTTATCAGCCCCCAACTCTGGGCCTGGCGCAAGGGCCGGATTCATCTTGTGAAAAAACTGTTCGACAAAATGCTGGTGATTTTTCCCTTCGAGGCGGAATTCTACCGAAAACAGAAGGTCCGGGCCACCTTTGTGGGAAACCCCCTGGTCAACTCGATCCGTCGGCGGAAAATCAGTCCCGAACCTCCGGAGAACCGTCCCCGGCCCCGGATTCTGCTGCTGCCCGGGTCACGGACCAAGGAAATCCACATGAACCTTTTCGCCATGTGTGCGGCCAAGCCGCTGATCGAGGCGAGCATCGACGCGGATTTCGCCGTGCTCAAACATCGGGATCTTTCCCCGTCGCTGTTTCAGCCTGCGGTGGACGCGGGCATTTCAGTCATCGAATCCGATCCCTTCGAGGAATTCGCCCGCACCGATCTTGCTTTGGCCTGTTCGGGGACGGTGACGGTGGAGCTCGCCCTGTCCGGCGTTCCGGCCGTCGTGATGTATAAAATGGCCCCGGTGACCTATACCATTGCCCGGGCCATGATCCGGGTCCCGGCCATCGCCATGCCCAACATCATCCTGGGCCGCCATGTCTATCCCGAACTGATTCAGGACGCGGCCACGCCGCAGAACCTGGCCGATCATGCCCTGGCCTTTCTGACGGACCCGGCAAAGGCCCGGGAGACCCGGCGGGAACTGGCCCGGCTCTACAGTCTGCTGATGCCCTTTGACGCCCGTCTGGCGGCCTCGGAGGTGTTGTCGGTCTAACCGACGAGCCGCTCGATGATTGGAAAGACCCCAGGCTCCGGCCTTGTAAAATCGGCGATGGGGGGGATGAGACCGGCGACGGGAACGTCGGAAAACATGGTGACGGCCGCCATGTTCTCCCTGATCATCCCAGGGTCGGTGGTATCGCCGGGGGGCGATACAAAGACCAGCCCGGGGCGGGGCGTCTTCCGCCGCAAAAGGGCATCGAGGGTTAAAAGGGTGTGGTTGATGGTGCCCAGTCCGGCCTGGGCCACCAAAAGGGGCCGGGCCCCTGCGGCCTCGATCAGATCGAGGATCAGCTCAGTTTCGGTCACCGGGACAAAGATCCCCCCCGCCGCCTCGACGATCAGGGGATCGTGTCGGGCCGAACGGGTCCTGATCCGGTCAAGAACCTCTTGGGTATCGATGACGATATTCTGGTCCCTGGCCGCGAAAAGCGGGGCCTTGGCGCTTTTCAGGCAGTGGATGATCGAATCGCCGGGATCGCTGCCTGCAAGCTGGGGCAGGGACTCGTAGATCAGACGGGCGTCGCTGTCCGTATCACGGGCGTGGGCGCAACCGGTCTGAAAGGGTTTCAGGTAGAAGGGACGGCGTCCCGCCTTGAAAAAATAATGCATCAGCAGAAGGGACAAAAGGGTTTTGCCCACTCCGGTCCCGGTTCCGATTACACAATAAAACGGCTTGTCCACAATCTGACCTCTTGGTGTCGATTTCACCGTTGGGCACTGTCCGCTCAACGATCTCAGACTAACGGTTATACGTCAGGGGGCCATGGAAAACAAATGAATAATGGGTTTCGGATCGGCGTCTTTCCCTGTTTTGTCTTGCCAGATTAAGGGTTTCTCTTTATGATAGACGAAAAATACGACAGCGAAAACGGGTGCGTGAAGACGATCGTGGGCCATGTCTTGCGGATGACGATCGATGACGATGGTGACCGGACATCGGATCTCACAACAAGGAGTGCGGGATGACGCTGATGCTTTACAGTCTGAGGGAAAGCTTTTCCAAGAACAAGATTATTTTCTGCTACAGCGGGCCCATGAGTCAGGACCTGATGGTGGAAATCGGGAATACCCTGAAAAACAAGATGCAGCAGGACGCGTTTAACAGAAGTATGGTGGCGAAAACCTTCGCGATCCTTGTCGAGCAGGTTCAGAACATTATCCACTATTCCAAAGAACAGACGGCCCTGGCTGACGAGTACGATCGCAAGCTCAGCAGCGGCATTGTGGCGGTGGGTTTCGAAGACGGCGGCTATTTCGTGTCCAGCGGCAACATGATTTATGCCCGCGACAAGGAAAAAATCGCACAGATGATCGACCGGATCAACGCCATGGACCCGGAGGAAAAGAAACGCTATTACAAGGAAAGGCGCAAGCAGGGTCCGGACGAGGGCAGCCGGGGCGCCGGTCTGGGTTTTATCGAAATGGCCCGGAAATCCGATCGCCCCGTGGATTACGATTTTATCGATCTGGACAGCGGTTTCTGTTTTTTTTCGATTAGACTGCATATCTGAAACGGAGGATGAGATGGATGATCTGAGAATAGAGTCGACGAAATTCACCCCTGAAATCACCTTTGATTACAGCGGGCGTTTGCTTGAGATCAAGGGGGAATCCTATCCGGAAAACACCTCCGAGTTTTTCAATCCGGTGTTCAAGTGGCTCGATGACTATCTGGCCGAGCAAAAGACCGAGCCGACCCTGGTGAACATCGAGCTGTATTACTTCAACAGCAGTTCCTCCAAGGTGTTGATGAATTTCTTCGAAGTGTTGGACCAGGCAGCCTCAAAGGGCGGAGATATCACCGTCAACTGGGTGTACGAGGAAGAAGACGAGGACAGCCTGGAATTCGGGGAAGAATTCGCCGAAGACCTGAATCATGTGACGTTCAACCTGAAACTCAAGGAATGATCCCTTTTTTTCCGTGAAGTGCGATCAGCGTGTCAGCCAGGCGGAGGATATGCTCCTTTTCGTGCATGGCCGTCAGGCTGATGCGAAGAATGGCCCGCCCCGCAGGAACCGTGGGGAACCGGGCCGGAAACACGAAAATTCCCCGATCATACAGGGCCTTTGACAGGGCCATTGTTTTTGTCTCGTCGCCGATCTCCACGGAAAGGATCTGGGCCTCGCCTTTTACCGTGAAGCCCCCCTCTTCAAGCCGTTGTCGGAGCAGGCGAACGAGCCGTGTCAGGTGTTCCCGCTTGTCGTCGGCGGCGGCGATGATATCGAGAAGATCCGCGGCGCTCCGGGCGTGGGCTTCAGGCAGGGCCGTGCTGTAGATCAGCGGCGCGGCGAAATTCAACAGGTAGTCCTTGAACAGCCGGGGCAGCAGCACCACGGCGCCGAACAGGCCGAAGGCCTTGCCCATGGCCCCCACCGCCACATCCGCCACGCCGCCTGACACCCCGCGACCGCCGGGCCCCAGCACCCCGTAGGAATGGGCCTCGTCGACCAGGCACAGCAATCCGTACCGTTTTTTCAAGGCCAGAAGCGCCGTCATATCGGGGATATCCCCGTCCATGCTGAACAGGCCTTCGGTGATCACGGCCCGGGGACCGGGGGGGGAGGCGGCGAGCCGTTTTTCAAGATGATCGAGGGCGTTGTGGCGGTAGCCGGAAAAGGCCGCCTTGCTCAAGGCCAGGCCTTTGACGGTGCTGGCGTGGACGTGTTTGTCGAAGAAAATCCGGTCACCCCGGTCAAACAGGGTGGCGATCAGGGCCAGGTTGGCCTGGAATCCGGACGAGAAAAACAGGGCGTCTTCGTAGCCGAAAAACGCGGCGAACCGGGCTTCGGCATCCCGGATCATCTGATAGTTGGCCGACACCAGGCGGGAGGACGAGGACGAGGGACCCAGGTGAGCGAAATGCCCGGCCACCATGGCCTGAACTTCGGGATCGGCGCCCAGACCCAGGTAGTCGTTGGAGGCAAACGACAGTCGGGTCCGGTCGGCCATGCGCAGAAAGGGGCCTTTTTTTTCGATGATTTCCGGCGGATTCCGGTACAGGCCCAGGCGGCGCTGCTCGTTTAGCTTGCGGGCGTATCGTTCTTCAAACATGACAAGAGATTCCGGTAATGGGTTTCAAGGGCTTCTTTTTTGAAATTCCGGTCGTAGTCGCCCAGAGCGAACAGAAAACGCCCCTCAAAGCAGGGGGTGTGGCGGGTTCCGGCCCATAAATCATAGGCAAAGGCCCGGGCGCTTTTGTCGGTCAGGCGGCCATGGACATGGTAGAGGCCCGGATCGGGCCGGGAGACCGCCGCGCGGTAATGGTCGATGGTAAGCAGAAAGGCATGGCGCTCAAAGCCAATCAGGTGGCGCAGGTGAAAGGCCCCGGCCTGGGCCAGGGTCTCGATGCCCGTGTGAACCTGGGCCTCGTCTTTCCCCACGGTTTTTTGGATTTCGATGTATTCTGCGTCCAGACGGATGATTTTTTCGGGCATGATAAAACCCGTTCGGCCGGTTCGGATGATCAGGGTGTCCATGATGTCACCAAAAGGGCACTGTTCTGGCCGCCGAATCCGAAATTTTCCACCAGCAGGGTCCGGGGCCGCAGGGTTTCCGGTGCGGTGATGGCGTTCAAGGCCGGTGCAATCGGTTGTTTCAGGTTGCGCAGGCCGGGGAAAAGGCCGGTTTGAAGGAAGCTGAGGCAGAGCGCAAGCTCAACGGCCCCGCAGGCCGAGGCCAGATGACCGATCCAGGACTTGAGGGCGGTGATGCGGGGGGCCGGGCCGAACACGCGGCGGATCATGTCGGCCTCCATGCGGTCGTTGAGCACCGTTCCCGTGCCGTGGGCGGAAATCAGATCCACCTCGCCTGCCGGACATTGTGCGTCGTCAAGGGCCCGTCGCACGGCGGCTTCGGCCCAGGCGCCGTCGGGGGAAGGCGCCGTCATGGTGTGGCTGTCCAGGGTGGCGCCGTAGCCGCGGATTTCTCCCAGAATGGTTGCGCCCCGAGCGGTCGCGCGGTCCAGGCTTTCCAGCATCACGAAGGCCCCGCCTTCACCGACCACAAAGCCGCTTCGGGTTTCGTCGAAGGGGGCGTACGTTGCCGCCGGATCACCGTCTCCCCGCCAGAGCGCCCGGGCCTTTTTGTAGGCCAGAAGACCGCCTTCAGACAGGCGGGAATCGCCGCCGCCTGCCAGGGCCAGGTCCAGATAACCGTCCCTTATTTTTCGGAAGGCTTCGCCGATGGCCATCAGCGAAGCGGCGCAGGCCGACCCCACAGTGAGGTTTTCGCCGTGGATGCCGGTCAGTCGGGAAATGGCCGATGCCGCAGTGTTGGGAAGAAAGCGCAGAAGAAACAGTGCCGGAAGGGGCTCGTGCCCGATGCGGCCCCCCAGGATGTCAGGGCATTCTCCGCCCAGATCCATGTTTGGGCCGGCGCCCACGAAGAGCCCGGCTTTTTCCAGATCCGGGAGGGAAAGGCCGGACCCTTTTACCGCCTCAAGGGCGGCGGCCACGGCGAATTCGGCGCCCCGGTTCAGGTAACGGGCGTCCTTGTAACGTCCGGTGTGGTCCTTGATGTAAAAATCAGGCACGGGAGCCACGGCCGATTCCGGATCATCGGACGATCGCCGGAGGGTGACCCGGTCGTTCCGGACGGCGTCGGCCACCTGGGCCGGTGTGGACCCGAGGGAGGAGATCAGGCCCATGGATGTGATGACGACACGTTTTTTCATGGCTTACTCTGTGTCTGCAACGGATGGTCAGAGAACCCGGCAGAGGTCCGTTACGGGGATACGTTCAAGGGGCCGGGGCTGTTCATCGGCGAAACCGGCCGTGACAAAACAGGTGATTCGGAGATCCTCCCCCAGAAGATCCCCGATGGGCCCCAGATAGACCAGGGGGGCCGTGAGGATGCAGGTGGACAGCCCCAGTTCCGTGCCCTTGAGGATAAAGGCCGACAGCGACAAACCCGTGGTCAGGTCCAGATCCTGGTGGTGCTTGAGTCCGGGCGGTGTGATGCCCGCCGTCCGCAGCTGGTCTTCGAGAGACACCACGCGGGTGGTCCCCACGGCGAGAAGGCAGGGGGCCGCGATCATGAATTCCGAATACCGGTGGTAGGCCCGGATCAGGTTCCGGATTTTTTTGGAACAAGAGAGCGCCTCGTTTTCGGCCAGCAGCCGATCCCGGCCCGCCTGCATCCGCTCCGCCAGGCGCGCCCTGACCTTTTCCGATTCAATCAGAAGAAAGCGGACCGGCTGCGAATGGGAGGGGGAGGGCGAAAACCGAGCGCTTTCGAGCATCGTTTCGATAAGGGCCCGGTCCGGCTTTTCCCCGGTGTAGCGCCGTACGCTTCGCCGCCCGCGGATGATGTCGTCGAAGGTCATCATGGGACGTTCAGTTCTTCCAGTCGATGTAACTGACCAGATCCTTGACCTTGAGTACCGGGCCGTCGGGCAGCTCCGTGAGGATTTCACGGATGCGCTCCCGGGTCAGGTAAGGGTATTTTTCCATCAGGTATTCGCCCATGTCCCCGGGGCTGGATTTGGGCTCGTCCAGATAGATTCTCAAGGTTCTCAGGAAAATTTCGTCGTCGTCGATTTCGATCTGGAATTCGGCATTGAGCACCACAGCCAGTTCCAGAAGATCGATGGATTCGGCTTCGAGATCCCGGATCAGATAGGTGTCAGGGCCGATGGCGTCGGGGTTGACGTCCAGAATGTCGGCCAGGGCGTCGATGACTTTGTTCAATACGTCCATCATGTATTCCTTGAAAAAATTGCGTTAACGAAAGGGCCGGTTCAGGCTGTCCCTCCCATAAGTTTACCGGCGGACAGTCCGCCGTCCATCACAAGCTCCACGGCATTGAATCCCCGGGCCTCGTCGGACAGCAGAAACAAAAGGCTGCGGGCCACCTCGGCGGATGACAGCCATCGTCGTCCGGGAATGACGCTCTGCAGTCGGTCCCGGTTTTTTTCAATAAAGGCAAGGCCCCGCCCGGCCGCAACAAACCCGGGCCTCAGGCAGACGGCGGTGATGCCGAACCTGCCCATTTCAAGGGCGATGCTCCGGTAAAGCGCTTCGGCAGCCAGTTTTGTGGCCGCGTACAAACCCTGGCCCGCACTGGGCCGAAGGGCCGCCGCCGAGGACACGAACACCAGGCGGCCGAATGTTTGGCGGATCATCCGGCGGGTGACCTGCTTCAAAAAATCGGCGCGGACGGCGACGGACTCGCCGATCAGCCGGGCCGTGCGTGCGGCGTCCAGCGAGGCCGTCAGGGTCTCGTAATCGTCCTGGATAAAATCAACCAGATAATCAAGCGAGGGGCCGCAGGCCTCAAGGGCTTGCGGCAGGGTGTCGGGATCGGAGAAATCAAGGCGCGTTGTCCGATAACGTCCGTTTAGGTCGCCCAGGGCCTCCCTGATCGTGTCAAGGCCCCGTGCATTCCGGTAGGTGAGAACCGGCGACAGGCCTTCGTCCACAAGGAGCCGGGCCAGATCCAGGGCCATGGTGCAGGAACCCCCGGCCAGAAGGACCGTTTTTCCGGAAAAGGTCAATTGCATCGCCGCACCTTCCCCGTGACCACGGTTTTACCGCCGTCATACAGACGGCAGAAGAGGTGCTCGGGCGTCTCGTCGATCTCAAAGCGGTAGGTTCCCGGTGTGAGAAACCGTTTGAACCGGAAGCCCGACAGGTCAAGAGGCACCGGCGCGTCGCTCTCGATGGCCTCGACAAAGGCCTGGACGATCAGGCTGCCCGGCACGACGGCATGCCCCGGAAAATGGTCCCGGTAGATCCCGTCGTCGGGGTCGAAGTGGAAACAGCCTTCGCGGATCACGGCAGCTCTCCGGAAATGGAAAGATCGGCGTCGCGGATCATGGCAATGTCCATGGCCTGATCCCGGCCCGAGGTGGTCAGGTAGTTGCCGATCATCAGGCCGTTGGCTCCGGCGGCGAACACCCAGCTCTGGAAGTCTCTGAGGGTGATTTCACGGCCCCCGCAGACGGTGATGTTCTTGTCCGGGTTGACCAGTCGGAAGATGGCGATGCACAACAGGGCGTCCAGGGCCGGAACCAGGGAACGGTCTTCCAGGCGGGTGCCAGGCACGGGATTCAGGAAATTCACCGGCAGGGTGTTGACCGGCAGATCCCGGAGGGTAAAGGCCATCTCCACCCGCTGGGCCCAGGATTCCCCCAGGCCGAAAATGCCGCCGCTGCACACCGCAAATCCGTTGTCGGCCGCCGTGTGGATGGTCTCGATGTCTTCGTCGTAGCTATGGGTGGTGCAGATTCGGTCGAAGTGGGACCGGGCCGTTTCCAGATTGTGGTGATACCGCGTCATGCCGCTTGCGATCAGTTTCCGGGCCGATGCCGCGGACAGCATGCCCAGCGATCCGCAGACGGTGAGGTCCGTTTTTTTGCGGATCGTTTCCACGGCCCGGCAGATCCGGTCGATCTCGGCCTCGTTCAGGCTGTGGCCGCTGGTGACGATGGAATAATGGGTGGCGCCGGCCTTGGCCATGGCCAGGGCCTGATCGGTCAGGGCCTCTTCGGACAATAGCGGGTAGGTGTCGATGCTGGTGTGGTGGAAGGAGGACTGGGCGCAGAAGGCGCAGTTCTGGGAGCATTTCCCCGATTTGGCGTTGATGATCGAACAGAGAAACACCCTGCGCCCCGCGTGTTTTTCCCGCAGGCGGTCCGACAGCCGGAAGAGGTCGGTCAGGTTTTTGTCCGAACTCTCGATCAGGGCCGTCACCTGATCCGGATCCGGTGAAAAGGGTTTGCCTTGGTCAAGAAGGGAAAGCAATGACTCGACGGTCGCGGGTGTTTGTGATGCCATGTCCGGTGTTGTCCTCCATTGTTGACGGCTTCGTAAACCGTCCGATATCTGCGTTACGCGTCAGCCCTCGTCACTGCGGCGTACCCTAAGTACGCCTCATTCCTCGGGCTTCGCAAGCCTTGATCTCGAACATTTTCCGAAGCCGTCCAAACATTGACTTTCAACGAGACAGTCCTCGTTAAAAGGAAAACATCTTACCCGCCGGGACCGGCAGTTGTCAACCTGAAAAGCGTAATGGGTTGACAGCCGCTTCTATCGAAATCGGGATTTAAATCGAATTTTTCGTCCATCCCACAAGAAAAGGCAAATCACAACCCGTTTCCCCCGTCGGGGAAAACGGCTCTGATCTCTCACAGAGGCACAAAGCCACAGAGGAAAGCCGGACATGCCGGGGTATGTCACACGGCCAAAGAGTCAGTGCCGCCCCTCGAAAGGGTGCGGTTCTTTTGTAAGATTGGAGTATCCTACCTCTCCTGATGATCGATTCGTAAAATCGTCCAAGCTGCATGGAGAGCGTGTTAACGTCGATCGTGCACGGCTACGGTCACGAATGGCTGTCGTTTTGCGGAGGTTTTTTCTCTGTGTCTTTGTGTCTCCGTGAGAAAACAAAAAAACCGGCTTCCCCGAAGGGGAGCCGGTTTAAGGCCTCTCACAGAGGCATAAAGAATCATACGGCAAAGACGTCTGTGTCACCTGCAATTACCGGTGAAAAAGCCTGAAAACACCATTTTAAAAAGAGCCGCACCCCAGAAATAATCTTCGAACTCCCCATGAGATCGGCCTCATCCCTTGGCCCGTTCCTCGTCCCGCAGAACTTTGCGGAGGATTTTGCCGATGTTGGTTTTGGGGAGTTCGTCCCGGAATTCCACCATGGTCGGCAGCTTGTATTTGGCCATGCGCTCGGCGCAGAAGGCGATGATTTCGTCGCTGGTGGCGGTTTCTCCGGCCTTGAGCACGACGAACAATTTCACCTGCTCGCCCCGGCTGGGGTGGGGAACGCCCACGGCGCAGGCTTCGGCCACCTTGGGGTGTTCGTAGATCACCTCGTCGATCTCCCGGGGATAGACGTTGTAGCCGCCGGAGATGATCATGTCCTTGATCCGGTCCACGATGAAAAAGAACCCGTCCTCGTCCATGGTGGCCACGTCGCCGGTGTACAGCCAGCCGTCTTTGAGGGCGTGGGCCGTCTCGTCGGGCATGGCCAGGTAACCGCCCATGACCTGGGGGCCTTTGACCAGAAGCTCGCCGGGGCTGCCCACCGCCGCGTCACGGTTTTTGTCGGCAAGTTCCACGATGCGGCAGGCGGTGCCGGGAATGGGAATACCGATGCTGCCCACCTTGCGGTTGGTGGGGGAGAAGGGGTTGATGTGGGTCACCGGCGAGGCCTCGGTCAGCCCGAAACCTTCGACGATCACCGCCCCGGTTTTTTCCTCGAAGGCCCGGATTACCTCCACGGGAAGGGGGGCACTGCCGGAGAAGCAGCCTTTGATGGAGGTCAGATCCGCTTTGCCGATGGCCGGATGGTTGAGGATGCCGATGAACATGGTGGGCACCAGGGCGGCGATGGTCGGCCTGAATTTTTTGATGGCGGTCAAAAGGGCGTCCGGTTCGGGCTTGGGCACCAGAACGATTTCCCATCCGTTCATGATCGGCCAGTTCATGGCGATGGTCATGCCGAACACGTGGAAGATGGGCAGGGCCCCGACGGCAATTTCTCTGCCTTTCTCAAAGGCGGGAAACCAGGCGGCGACCTGCTGGACCTGGCTCGAAAGGTTGCCGTGGCTGAGTTTTACGCCCTTGGACAGGCCGGTGGTCCCGCCGGTGTACTGGTACATGGCGATGTCGGCGAAGGTCAGACGTTCATCGGTGGGGGAGGGGCCGGCTTCGGCGATCAGGGTTTTCCAGGCGTAAACGTCCCGGGCCGGGGCGACGTCCTTGGCAAGGCCTTTCTTTTTCCCGACCAGGGGGAAGAGGAGGCTCTTGGGAAAGGGCAGGTAGTCCCCGATGGAGGTGTAGATGATTTTTTCGATGCGGGTGCGCTTGCGCAAGGCCACCATGCGGTCGGCCAGAAGATCTAAGGTGATCAGCACCTTGGCCCCGGAGTCGTTGAACTGGTGAAGGAGTTCCCGGTCCGCATAAAGGGGGTTGTTCATCACCACGATGCCTCCGATCCGGAGGATGGCGTAATAACTGACCACACAGGGGATCACATTGGGCAGAAGAATCGCCACGCTGTCGCCCTTGGACACGCCGAAGGTCTTGAGTACGGCGGCCATGCGTCGGGTCATGTCGTTGAATTCACGATAGGTGAGTTTGAATCCCTGAAAATTCAGGGCCGTTCTGTCCGGAAAGGCGGCGGCGGCCTGTTCGAGGAAGCCCGGAATGGTCGTGGAAAGGATGTCGGGGGTGTGAGGCACGCCGGCCTCATAGGCGGAAAGCCAGGGTTTTTCGTCGTAGATCGAGCGTTCGGTCATCAGGAGTCTCCCGTTGATGCAATCGGTTTGGATGGACGGATCGGTCAGGGACCGGGAACGAACGTCTGGTATGGAAACGATCGTTCGGATGGTAAATTATGGTCAGATCTTTATGAAATATTCGGGCGTCTGTCAAGATGCAGCTTGGGGCGCCGCAGGGCCGTGATAATAATGCTTGAACAGGTCTTGCTCTTTGTATTAATGTGACCCAAGTTTTACGAAGCCGTCAAATCTGAACCGAAACCTCAAAGGAGAACGTCATGCCTGTGAAACCCAGCGCCAAGGAAGAAGAATATTTCGCCCGTATCGAGTTCGAACGCAAGTGCAAGATGGCCGAAGAGGCCCGTGCCAATATGGCCGCCGCCGAGAAAAAGAAGCTCCAGGAAATGCACCACATGTGCTGCCCCAAATGCGGCTTGAAACTGGTGGCCGTCGACTACCGGGGTATTGAGATCGACAAATGCACCGGCTGCGAAGGCATCTGGCTGGATGCCGGTGAACTCGAAGCGGTGTCCAAGCTCGATCAGGGCAAACTGTCCAACTGGTTCGCCAACTTCAAGAAATAAATCCCTGCGCTTTACGGCCGTGGGCCCGCAACAGGCCCACGGCCGAAATATTTGATTCGGGTGAAGCCCTGGATCATGGGCGATGGCAGATGCCTTTTATAAAGATGGACGCCCACCCAATTGGCCGACTCCTTATAAAATACGACACCACCCGAAACGAAAAAAAACCGTCCCGTTTTTCCCATGAACCCCATTGCAAAACCATTTAACGGGTCAACGGCCATATAAAATACGACACCCCTCCCCCAACCTTCGGAACGATATCCCCCGTATTCCCCCACCATACGCTCTGAAAACGTCAACGCGTCCTCAGGCCGGGCGCAGGGAGTTATAATCCGTACTCGGCACGCTCGATCAGTTCAATCTGTATGTCTTTGTTCAGTTCGATAAAATAGGCATTGTAGCCGGAGATTCTGACCATCAGGTTTCGGTAGCTGTCGGGATGAACCATGGCATCCTTCAGCATTTCCGAGGTGACGACATTGAATTGCATCTGCATGCCGCCCTGTTGAAAATAGGTTTTGACATAGGCGTGCATGTTGTCCACGGTTTTTTCCCGGCCGTCATCCGGTTTGGGCGTCAGTTTGACGTTAAAGGCGATGTTGTTGGTCATGTGTTTTGGATCCAGCCCGGAAACGGCGGTGAGATTGTCCAGAAAATTTCTGGATGCCCGGGGGCTTGGGGTGAGTCCGGGAGTGAAGGCTTTGCCGGCCGGCCTTCCGGAAGGCAGGGTGCCGGACAGGGAACCATAGGCCACATGCTGGGACATGGACCAGAAACCCACCGTATAGTTTCCCCCCCGGATGTTCCGGTGCCTGCTCCAGCAGCCATGGATGCTCGCCGTGATCCGACGGCACATGGCAAGGGCTTCAGGATGTCCTGAGCCGAACAGCGGTACCCGGTTCCGGACCATGGCATGGAGGCCGGGATTGGTGATGAAATCCGAATCCAGGGCTTTTTTGAGCTCGGCGAAGGTGACTTTTTTTTCATCGAACACCAGCTTTTTGATGACCATCATGGAGTCCGTGACATCGACAAGGCCGATATTGGATGTCCCGGAGCTGTTGTGCTGTGCCCCGCCGTGCACCAGATCCCGTCCCGATTCAAGGCATCCGTCGATAAGGGCGCTCAGAAGAGGGGTCGGTCTGAGTGCCTGGTGGGCCCTGGCCAGCATGGCGTTGAGCTCAACCGCCTGATCGATGAGAAACTGCTGCTGGGTCTGCCACGCCTGGAAAAAGTCTTCAAACTTTGAAAAATCACCGTTTTCGATGCGGCCTGTTTCCGGGCCGACCTTCCACTGCAACAAAGGATGGCTGCCGTTGTTCAAGGCCATTTCCAGGGCCGCTACCAGGTTCATCAGAATCGCGCCGGTGTGTCCGAAATGCCTGCCCTGAATCGTAGGCTCGACACAGCCCGTGGCCGCCCAGTCGTTGATTTCCTCCGGGGCGTATCCCTGGTTTGCCAGCGCCTTGATCATGGCGCTATCGCTCTGCATGATCGGTGTGGCGGAGGTGATGATATTGACTTCGCAGAGCCGTTTCAAATAGGTGTCGCTGTTTTTTTCAACGTGGTACCGGGCATTGATGTTGGTGTCCCGAACAGGCAGAAGTTCAACGGCCTTGAGAAAAATATAGGTCATGTCATTGACCCCGTCCCCGCCTTCCGGTGTAATCCCTCCCAGGGTGATGGCCTGGGTTGAGGCGGCACCGCCGAACAGATAGTTGGCGATATCCGGCAGAAGCGGAACATGGTCGGTCAGCCGCATGATCAGGCATCCGATCAGCTCGATGGCATGCCGGATATAGCTTTTTCTGTCCGTCTCCGTGGCCTGTTTTTCCATGTCTTTCAGGAAATACGGCTGCAACCATTGATCCAGTCGGCCAAGGGACAGGCCGGTGTTCGCATTTTCCATATGCAGGGCAACCCAGACAATCCAGATGGCGTTGACCGCCTCATCCAGGCTTTCCGCAGGATTCCCCGGCACGTTTCGGCAGATTTCCGCCAGATGCCGCAATTCTTCCTTCCGTTTCGGGTCTCGTTCCTGCTGTTCCTGACGAAGGGCTTCACCTGACAGATTGTTCGCATAGGCCGTCACCCCTTCCAGGGTCTGAATCATGGCCAGAAGCGTCTGCCTTTGAACTGGTTGAAGAACCGTGTCCGACAACCGGCTCCGGATGTCGCTTATGATGCCGTTAATCCCTTTGTCCAGAACCCGTTTCAGGTTGGGTATGGTGTGACTGATGCCCACCGACTTCCAGACAAAGTAAGCGACGAAGCGCTCATCGAGTTTCTGGCAGAGGGGATAATGAAAATGGCTGCGGACATACTCCTTGAAATTTCGATGCATCCAGAATGGGAAGACCTCCCGGTGGAGGGTTTCCGATGTTTCCCGTGAACAGGAAAAGGGCATGAGTATTCTCTGCTCGAGAGAGTGGAGTTCTCCCCATATCATATTGCCCTGACCGTCGGGGAAAACCGTCACACCGGCCGGTTTTGATGTGGTGGTCCCGGCAAGAAGGTCGTCTTTTCGGATGACGGGTTTCTTGTGTTTCATCAGATGCCGAAACGCCAACGCCTGACGGGTTTCCGGGAACCATGGCTCCCCCTGACCGTTGAATTCATAGCCGTGCTCGCGGTACCAGTCGGTCAGGATGCGGGGGCGTTCGGCGCATATTTCCGGTCGGGAATCAAAGTGAACGTCAAAGAAGGATTTCAGCCGGGGAAAGTCGTTTATCGTATATTCGCTAAGATACGGATCGGAAAGACACATGACCGCCGGATCGGCATCTGAACGGGCGCACATCCTTTCGTGTGACGGGATGTCCTGAGGCCGGGCGCTGCCGCCGCCATAGGTGATGTTCCGCTGTTTGATGTCATGCCGGTGGGATCGCCTGAGCATCCGCCGATGGACTTTCCCCAGAAGCAGGGACAGATAGAAGTTGAACACCTGAAGGCACGAAAGGTTCCCGTCCAGCACCAGTCGGTTTTTCAAGATCAGGTTGAGCATTTCGTTGGGCGTGCTCAAAGCCATGTCTTTCAATGCACGTCCGTCCATGAAGACCATGGTGACATCAACGTTCTTCCGGATGGAACCCTGAACCCGGACCCGGCCGTCATGAAAGATGATGGTCTGCGCGACGTGCGGGGCCTCGGACCGGAAACCCACGGAGAAGTTGATCCAGCCGTCCTTCCCTTTCAGGTATTTTCGGAGGGAGGGCTTGACATTGAACTGAAAGGCCACCAACCGCAGCGCGACATGGGTGATTCGGTTCAGGGGTGATGACCGCTGTCCGGTCGACTTCGGGGCCAGCGGGTCAAGGGCTCGATGGCGCGGCGCACGTATTCCCATGGGTACCTCCCTGTGGTTCAGCCGGCCCGTTGGCCGGAAATCATCATCAGCAGTTTTTCGGACAGTTTATCAATGACGGCAGCCGTATTCGACTCAACTTCCTGAAGGACCCGACTGTTCAGCAGCGAAACCAGGCCGTGGAGGGTGGTCCATAGTTGAATGATCAGAAAATCCGTATCCCGGACATCCGACCGGCTGTTTTTCGCTTGAAGTTCCAGAAGGGCTTTGGTCGCTGTTTCAGCAACCTTCAGCGCCGCCTTTTTTTCTATCGTTGCGGGCGGCTCAAGGTGTGTTCCCACATAATCGCTGTATTTGGGTGTGTTCCGAGTAAACATGATTTCATAATGATCCGGGCAATGGATACCAAAATCGATATAGGCACGGATCATCCGGCGTATCTTTTCCAGGGGATCGGCGCTGACCCGATCGATTTCTTCAAATCGCTGGTACAGCAGGTCAAACCCCCGGGTCTGAATGGCCAGATAGATTTCATCTTTGCTGGAAAAATAATTATACAGATTGGCGGCCGTCATCTTCACCCGGGTGGCGATTTTCCGCATGCTCAGGACCTGGAAGCCCGATTCAAAAAGAATGTCCAATGCGGCATCCAGTATTTTTTCTTTGACGGCCAGAATTTCTTCATGATTTCGGGTTGTTTTCGGCAAGGTTCGGTCCTCTGAATTTTAATTTAACATCGTTAATTTAACGTTGTTAAATTAATAAGTCAATGCCTTTATAGAACGCCTCACCGTCCGAAACAAAAAACGTCCCCCCGTCCCCCACCTGTACCCGACGGCAAAATACCTCCCCGACCCGACAGGAGACATTTTTTTCATTGGAGTGAAATATATCATGGACAGTGGACGGCACATCGTTTTTTATAGGAATTCACCCAAACATCAAAAAAGCGGGAATGGGAGGAAACGAGACCATGGGCGGGGGCCGAAGCCTTTTGTTAGGATGAGGGCCAGATCGGTGGGCGTCCATCTTCGCCAAGGCTCCGTTGCGACAAGCAGCCCACGACGACGATGGGTTTGCGCATGGGCGGGTGTTTTCTCGGCCAGAGTTTTGCCCGAATAACGACGGCCTTCGCCCATGCGACCGCCTGTCGTAGGGTGGGCTGTGCCCACCAAATGCCCATTATCCTTATAAAACGCGACACCGCTCGCAATGGAAAAACATCACCTCCCATACGAGAGATGATCTACCTGAAGCGGCCGGTGATTATCATCTCTGATCATGTGAGAGGTTTTCAGATGATATTGCATGGGTAATGCTTTATCTTTTCATCATCACTCATCAGGGCCAGGCCATGGTCAATGGCCTGTGCGATTAGCATTCTGTCAAAAGGATCTTTATGGTGCAGGGGCAAGCTGCCTAACGTGATCGCATTTTGTCCTGAAAAATCGAGGATATCCAGCCCTGTTTCCAGTGCCATTTTTAACGGATTGAATGAAATGGTAATTTTCCCAATGGATTGCTTGATCATCAATTCGGCGATACTTAGGGCGCTCAGAAAAATGTCATTGTCAGGCGAGTTAATCGCATATTGCCTTTTTTCGGTCAATTTTTCCGGGGTTGAAAGCATCCATAAAAAGATGTGTGTGTCCACGAGGATTTTCATGATTCATCACCGTAAAACAGGGCGTTTATCTCGGAGGATTCCTCATTGAAATCATCCGGAATGGTGATTTGTCCTTTCAGAAGACCAAGTTTTCTGAGTTTTTTTGGCTTGTAAGCGACCAGTTCAACAAGGGGAAGGTCGTTTTTTGAAATAATGACCGTTTCACCCAGGCAAACCCTGTCAACGAGTTCGGATAGATTGGTTTTTGCTTTTGAAACATTGACGATCATAAAGCGGCCTCCTTTTTTGTATTGCTGATGGCCCTATGATAACTGAGGGGGGCCTGTTGGTCAAAACGAATTTTATCGCATCTTTATAAAATACCCCACCGCCCGCAATGGAAAAACATCACCTCCCGCACGAGAGATGGTAAGCCCGAAGCGGCCGGGGATTATCATCTCTCCTTTTTAAGAATGCCATCCATCCCGGGCGCAGGGCCAGGGGCATGTACAGCGGCAGACCGACAGCGTGGGCAGCGCGGCGGGAATGTAGTGTCCCCAGATGTCCAGGTGGCCGCTGCCCAGCCCCTTTTTTTTGACGGTCAGGTCAAAATCCCCGAGTTTCTCGTAAAAGTCGTGATACACCTCGCAGCGTGTTTCCAGATAGATCCGATAGCTCTGATCCAGATCGAACAATTGCCCGAAATGATGGATCAACAGGTAAAAGCAGGTGGCGGACATGTATTTTGGCCCGGTTTCCCGGTTGAGTTCGGGATAGAACCGGGTGACGTGGATCTGCCGGGCGAAGGTGTTGAGGGAGAGAACCAGGTCCGATGAAATCTTCCGGTCGCAGGACCGGTCAAGAATACCGTATTCGCCGCACTGCCCCTCGATCGAGCAGCAGAGACAGAACCGCTGGAGAAAATCTCCCAGATGGCGTTTGATGAACTGAGAATCGCAGGTGTCGATCAGTGGGGTGTTCATGGTGGGGACCCTTTCCACACCGTGCCTGATTCAAGGAAAACACGGCCCAGGGCGGCACAGGTCGAGGGTCTGTTGAGAAGGACCACCTTATGCCTTTGGTGGGGGTGTGTCAAGGGGGGGGCAGGGTGAAAAAACCGTTGACAAACCGTCATCCGGCGGGTAATCAAAATTATTGAACAAAACGTTAAAAAGTTCAGAAGGGATAATGAACGAGAAATCACAGAAATACCGGGACCTGTTTGAGGTCTCCCTTACGCTGTTTGCCGCCTACGGGTATAAAAAAACCACCGTGGACGATGTGGCCGCACGCTTGTCCATGACCAAGGGCAACCTGTATTTTTATGTGAAGAACAAACGTGATCTGTATGAAAAGACAATTCTTCACGCCCTGAAACGCTGGCAGGAAAGTGTGGCTGAGGCGGTGGCCGGGGAGACGGACCGGGTGGCCGGGTTCCGGACCATGGCTCTGGCCTCACTGGCGTACATCGAAAACAACCCCACGCTTCGGCAGGTGCTGATTAAGGATCCGTCGATCTTCACCCTGTCGTCGGCCGAGGACCGGTTCCGGGAAGCCAACGAGCGTGCCATGACCATGCTCAAGGCCATTTTGACCCAGGGCGTCAACGAGGGGGTCTTTTACCCCATGGATGTGGATCATATCACCGAGTATCTGTTTTCCGTGTACATCATGTTTCTGATCAAGCGCTATGTGAAATCTGACCAAAGCTCCTCGGCCGTCATGTTTCGCGAGGCGCTGGAGTTGACCATTCGCGGTCTTGTGGCTGATAAGAAGTGAGTGAATAACAAACAACAAAAAAAGGGGGAGAATGATGACGGAAGCGACAGTCAGAGCCATGGACGGGTTAAGGGACTTAAGCATGCTGAAATGGTACGTGATTCCCTTGCTGGCCCTGGTTTTTTACGTGTATGTCCGGGAAATCAAGGAGGCGAAACTTTCCGGGAACTGGGATGCCGTGTTTGCCGGGCTGACCATTTTCGGGATGGATTTTGTCAATGAAACCTGGAACAGCTGGGTGATGGTGCTGTCCGGCCGATCGGCCTTCTGGACGGCGCCGGGGGACACGGCCCTTCGGACCATGGTGGGCTGGAACATCGAGATCATGTTCATGTTCAGCATCATGGGCATCATCTATTACCATTCCCTGACCCCCGGGAAAAAGGTGAAGATTTTGGGGATTCCAGAAAATTGGGCCATGGCCGTCGGCTATTCGGCCTTCTGCGTGTTTGTGGAATGCCTTCTCAACAAAGGCGGGCACCTGGTCTGGGAATACGTGTTCTGGGAACGGTCGATCAAAGGGGTGATCCTGATTTTTCTGATCGGCTACTTCCATTTCTTCTGTGCGGCGATTTTCGTGCTTCACCTGAAAACCATCAAAAACAAACTGATCACCATCGGATGCATTTACGGTCTGGCCGTTGTGATGAACATCATCGGCAAGGGGATTCTGGGCTGGCCTTACTGAGCAGGTTGACGGCTTCGTAAAATGGTCGAGATCAAGGATTGCGAAGTCGTCCAGACTCAGGCTGATAATCCCGTCGAGGGGGGGGATTGTCAGTGGGTTTGCTCCGATCAGGTCTGGCTGAGAAAGACGCCGGAAAGGATGACGGCACAGGAAAGATACTGAATCGGGGTGAAGGCCTCGCCCAGGATCAGCCGGCCGAGCATCACGGTGAACACGGGAATGAGATTGACGAAGGCCGCGGCCCGGTTCGCCGGCATCTGGCTGACGCCGTAATTATAAAGGAAGTAGGCCCCCATGGTCACCACGGCTCCCAGGTAAACGATGGCCAGAAGACCCTGGACGTCCAGGGTCGACGGCGGCACGGTCCAGGGCATGAACAGGAAGAGGGAAAAGAACAGTGATCCGGTCAGGGCCTGGACGGCGGTAATGACCAGGGCCGAATACCGGTAGCTGAGTTTTTTCATCACAATGGTGTATCCCGTGGCCGACACCATGGCCATGAATTCAAAAAAATTGCCCAAAGGCGGGTTGGGGGCGTTCTCGGCCGGGGCTCCGGATGTACTCAGTAAAACGGCCCCGGTCACGGCCAGTGCGAAGCCCGCCAGGGTGCGCAGGCGAAGGGTTTCTCCAAGAAAGAGAAAGGCGGCGACGGCCACCAGAAGGGGGAGCAGGGCCGTGATCATGCCGGCCTGGGACGCCGTGGTGTAGACGATGGCCTGGGCCTCGAAGAGGAAATACAGACAGGGCTCGAACAGGCCCATCAGGGCGATGAGTTTCCAGTCGCCGCGCCGGTAACGCACGGCCTTGAACCGTTTGATGAAAAAAGCGAAACACAGGCAGGCCACCACCATGCGTCCCCAGATGACCACCATGGGGTCATAGGCCCGGAAGGCGATTTTAAGGGCGATGAACGACCCGCCCCAGAGGAGCATGGCCGATACCAGACTGACGATTGGAATGATTTTTTCTCGGTTTGACCCCATGCTCGCCCCTCCCGGGCAGTCCCTCGGAAAACAGCGCGTTTTATCACCTTTTCATGGGAAACAAAACAACTATTGACGGCGTCGTAAAAAGTCCCATATGCGGCGTTATAGTGTTTGGCCAGACGTTCGACATACTACATGTATGCCTTCACGCCTGGCCAAACACTATGCCTTGCCTATGGACCTTTTTCCATAGCCGTCGGGCGTCTTTTTCGGTGTTCATCAACTGTGATCCGACCTGAAAACAGAAGAGTGGCCGCCTCGGGGGTCAGTAGGTCATGAACACGGAAAAGGAGTCTTTTCTGGCGTTGGCGCTCTGGATGACCAGGGTGATCGTGTCCTGGGGTTTGAGTTTGAGGCCGGAGGCAGGCAGGTTGTATTCCAGCATGATGTCGGTGAGAAGCACGGTGAAGCTGTTGCGTTTCCGATCCAGGACCAGGCCCGGGGTCTTCTCGCCGATGTGTTTTTCAAGGTATTTGAGCAGCCAGTATTTCTTGCGATTGAACTGGATCTTTCCCACGTTGGCAATGGGCATATCGAGCATCTGGGACAGCCGGCTGATTTCGGCGGTCGTGTAGGGCGTTTCAAGGCCCAGGGCCGCCCGGATCTGGCGCTGGGTCACCAGGTCGGGATAGCGCCGGATCGGCGAGGTGGCGGTCACATAGGCGTCGAGACCCAGTCCGGCGTGGAACCCGGCCTTGTGGCTGATGACGGCCCGGCTGACGAATTTACGCTGCATGGCGTTCAGGTACAGGGAATCGGTTTCCCCCCGGTACAGGCGTTCCTTGGGTTCGTTCTGGGCCCTGAACACGGCCGGCAGGCCGTGCCGGGAGAGAAAGCTTGCCATCATCCAGTTGGCCATGATCATCAGTTCCGCCACCATCATGCGCGAGGGGCTTTCCCGGTCGATGCGGTGAACGACGACCTCGCCCGCGTCGTCGAGAAACACGTTGACCTCGGGCAGGGTGATATGGGTGCCTCCGGCGCGCAGTCGTCTTTCCCTGAACGCCCGGGCGATGTTGACCATCACGGCCATGTCCGGATCACTGTCGGCCATGGCCGAGGCCTCCGAATAGGTCAGCTGGCGGTCGACCCGGATGCGACCGGCGACGATGTCGAAATCCTTGATTTCGAAAAACCGGTTGAGGGTGACCAGGACGGAGATGCAGGGCCGGAGTTCTCCCCGGACCAGGCTGGCGGCGTGCTCCGAAATGGCCGGGGGCAGCATGGGGATTTTGTTGTCGGCCATGTAGATCGAGGCCCCGCGGGCCAGGGCCCGCTTGTCGACGGCATCGTCCCGTTTGATGAAATGGGCCACGTCGCTGATGTGGATGCCCAGAACGAAGGAATCACCGATCCGCTCCAGGCTCAGGGCGTCGTCGTAGTCCGTGGTGGACTGACCGTCGATGGTGATCACCGGCACATGGGAAAAGTCCTCCCGGCCGGATGCGTCAAAGGTATCGGCGCCGGCCGAAAGAACCTGGGCGCGGGCCAGAACGTCCTCGGGAAAGGTTTGGGGAATGTCCATGCGCAGAAGGTCGATGTTTTCGTTCTCCTCGAAAATGCCCAGGCGGACCAGAAGGCGGAAGACGGCCGACATGGAACCGATGCCGGCGCGGGTCAGGATGGCCCTGGCCATGGCGGCGTGACGGCTTTCTTTGTCGAACACGTAATGGGAACAAAGGATGTCGGCCAGCTCGGCCAGAGATTCCGGAAGCCGGGGCGTCGGGTCGTTGATCGACGCTTTCAGCCAGTCGCCCCCTTCTTCGATCATCCGAATTTTTCGACGTTCCTCTTCCTGCTGGGCCAAAATGGCCTCGACCTGTTCCGCCGTGTGGGGGAAAAAACGGTCATGGTCGAATTTGAAGTACAGGCGGTTGGCGAACAGGGCGCGGACCACGGCCGATTGCTGATCGTCGGATACCGGGGTGGGGAAGCAGTATTCGGCCATGGTTTTCAGGCCGATCCACTCCTGTTCCTCGTTGATGAGTTCCCACAGGGACGTGAGATCCAGCGAGTCGGTCAGGGCTCTGCGCCGGGCGGCCGTCTCCCGGAGGGAGGGAATGAGTGCGTCCCGGCCGCCGTCGATGGGCAGAACGGTGTCCGAGACGGACAGGAGCCGTCCGGCGGACTGGTTGAGTTCCCGGCCCTCTTCGTTGACAAGCTTCAGGCGGTTGTTCTTGAACTCCAGCACGGCGGCGCAGATGATTTGTTGTTGATCGATATACTCGACGATGGTTCCCGGTTTCATGGGCGCTTATGTTAACAGCGGCCCCAGGTAAAGTCAAACGGCCTTTTCATCGGCGTTCCGACCTGTTAGAATGGCCAAAAAAACCTTAACCCCGGGGACGCGGCGCCATGGATATCCGACTGGATCTGACCCACCATTGTATTGCAACCGAGACGAAAAAGCGCTATAATCGAGCCCTTTCAGATTATTTCAGACACAAGGGCGACGCCAAACGGCTTGAAGCTGAAATTGAATGTCTTAAAACGGCACTGGAACAGCTTGACTTTCCCGGGCTCAGGAATCACTGCAGCGAACTGGCCGGTCACAGCGACGCCGTGATCATCCTGTCCTGCCGACCCGACGGCGGTCTGGCCCTGACGGTGGACGGACGGCCCCTGGACTTGATATACCTCACACCCTGACGAACGGTTTAGATGATAAAAATCACCAGAGACAAAGGGGGCGAACGTGTCTTTTCCCTGTTCGGAAGCGGTGCGGGCCGTGATGATCAGGTGACCGCCGTGTCCCGGCAGGCGTTTTGCGACGGGTTTGCCGAGGCCTTTGAAAACAGTGTGTCCGAACGCAAGCTTCAACTGCTGGCCCATCTGGAGGACCTGGAACCCGACGAGGGCGTCCGGCTGGTCATTGCCGGGCTTCAGGATCTTTCCCGCCCGGTTCGCCAGCGGTCCAAGGACATCCTGAGGCTTCTGGCCCGTCGGGTCACGGTGACCGAAGGGGACCCGACGGACCTGTGCCGGGAAAAGACCGTGATGTCCGAGGCCTTTGCCCGGACCCTCTACGACGAGATGCAGAAAACCATTTCCCTGGACGAGCTTCGGGAATACCTGACCGTACTGCTCGAGATCAACGGCCGGGGTCCTTGTTTCGCCTGGGCCTTTTTTTTGAACAACACGGTGCCCCACAACGTCCTGATCGATATCCTGCGTCGTTTTCCCGATGTCCTTAAACTTCGATTCGTTTATCCCTATCTGTTCTCCGAGGTGTCGGGACGAAGGCGTCACGCGCCCTCGATCCGTCTTTTGATCAGGGACGTCACGGACAAGGACGCGGCCACGGCCTTTATCCGCCGGCTGTTGACTCTCCCGTCTCCCTGCCTTTCAGAGGTCCTGGGCCGTACCGGAAGCCTGCTTTACGATTTCGTCGATCGGCTGGATCTGGCCGGAGAGGCGATCCGGCTGGGCCTGTCGTCGGTCCGTGAGGAAGCCGTTTACGACGGCGCCCTGTTCGCTGGGGCTTTTGGGCGGGTCAGCCGTCTGTATCCCTTTCTGTCCGCCGACCAGCCGGAGTCCCTGCGTCTCGGCATTCTTGACGTGATCGCCCGGAGCGCCGCCGAAGGTGACGGGAATATCCAAAACGCCCTCATACAGCTTCTGGACGATCCCATGGAAGCCGTGGCGCTCAAGGCCTTTTCCACCCTGGTCGCCCTGGAGGCTCCGGATCTGGTTTCTTTGGCCTGCGGCCTGATCGATGCCCGACCGGCCTTGCGCCTGCGGCTGTACAAATGCCTGTCCGCCATGAACGGGGACGCCCTGATACGCGTGCTTGACCGACTTCCCGAAACCCAGGCCCCGGATGCCCGGCGCACCCTGGCCCGGGTGCTGGTTCGGAAGAATCCGGAAAAAATCGAGGTGCTGTTCGGTTATTACCGGACCGATCCCGATGAGGACATCCGTCAGGCCGCCGAGGCCCTGTTCGAGCAGGTCGACGCTATCCGGCGCAAGGAGCGCAAGGCCCTGCTCCGTGAGCTGAGTCCCGCCCCCCCGGCCCAGGCCCGGCTTGCCGGACAGGGAACGCCCGCCCGCATGGACAAGCTGCTCAAACAGATCGCCGACCATCAGGGCGAAAAAAAACTCGATCTCAGGGGAGAGGTGTTCAGCGGGCTGGATCTGACCGGTATCCGTATGGCCCATCTGGATTTGCGGGACGCGGTGTTTATCAATTGCGACCTGTCCTCGGCCCAGATCAGCGCCTGCCTGTTCCGGGGGGCCGCCCTGGTCAACCTCGCCATGAATCATGTCCTCATGGACGGCTGTGACTTTGAACATGCCGTGCTGGACCGGGTGGAGGCCGGATCGTCCCGGCTGGACCGATGTCTGTTCCACGGGACCGTGTTTAGCGAGACGCGCCTGGACTTTTCTGAAATCCAGAACAGCTACTTCACAGGCGCCGCCTTTGTCAAATGTGATTTCTCGCGCAGCGATCTGTCTTTGTGCTCGTTCACCGGCGCCCGCATGGGCTTGTCGGACTTCAGTTACTGTCCGGTGTTCCGCACCGATTTTGACCAGGCCCGGGCCACGCTCTGCACCTTTACCGGGACCTGCTTCGCCCAGGCTCTGCTGTCGGACCAGACCAATCTGGACGAGCGATCCGAGGCCTGGGACGAGCTGAATATGCCCCCGCTGTTTTTCGAGAAAAAACTGCTGGATACACGGTGGATGAACATCCAGATCCTCACCCACGAGATGGACCGGCAGCGGGAGGTCTTCATCCGCCACAACGAACAGGCGCGGGAGAGGGCCCTGGACGCCTTCCGGGCCGAACAGGCCGATCTGTTCGAACTGGTGCCCCTCCTGATCCATCTGACCCAGCGGATTCTCCCCATCGAGAAAAAAAGCGAGGACTCCTATCTCACGGAAAACATGATGCTCAAGAACGCCTCATCGGGCATCAGCAATTACACCCCCTCGCCGAAAACCGTGCGTCTGGCCCGGAAGTACCTGCGGGTCGACAAGCTGTTGCTTCTGCCGGGCAAAGAATGCCACATCGAGGCGTTGTTCACCATCGGCAGCGTGGGCACCATCGCCCAGTCGGCAGAATCGGATCTGGACTACTGGGTCTGCGTGGACCGGAACCGCATGGGGCCGGACGCCGTCGAACTGTTGAAGCTGAAACTGGAATCCATCGAACGGTGGGCCCGGCAGCGCTTCGGCACCGAGCTTCATTTTTTTGTGGTGGACCCCGAAAGCGTGCGGGAAGGGCGCTTCGGCGGCAGTGATTTCGAAAGCTCCGGTTCGGCCCAGGGCATGATTCTCAAGGAGGAATTCTACCGGACCATGATTCTGGTGGCCGGAAAGATTCCGTTCTGGAACGTCCTGCCGGCCTGGACCGACAACCGCTACTACACGCTGCTTTACAACATTGCCTGCCGGTTTCACGACGACTATCTGGATCTGGGCAACGTGGGGGCCATCCCCGCCGGAGAGTATTTCGGCGCGTCCATGTGGCAGTTGTTCAAAAGCCTGACCAGTCCGTACAAATCGGTCATGAAAATGGCCCTGCTCGAAAAATACATCGAGGAGGGGAAAAAGGGCCTGCTCCTGTGCAACCTGCTCAAACGACGCTGGGCCACAGGCAAACGCCATGTGCTTCGCCAGGACCCCTATCTCCTGCTGTTCGATGAAATCACTGATTTTTATCGGCAGAAGGGCCAGGATGACATCGCCCGCCTGGTCAAGCTGTGTTTTTTTCTGAAACTGGCGGTCCGTTCGGAAAAGCAGCTGGAGCAGTCCGTGTTCACCATGCGCAGGCGGATGGTCGAGGAATGCATGGCCCGTTACGGCTGGGATCGCAGCCGTCTGTATGACCTGGGACACTTTGACGAGTGGACCTATGACAAGGTGCTGGAGCTGAGCGGACGGATCAACGCCTTCATGATCGAGACCTACCAGCGCCTGAGCGTCACGCTCAACCATTCTCCGGCCATGGACACCATGATCACCGCCCAGGATCTGACCATCCTGGGACGCAAGATGTTCGTCCAGTTCTCCGACCATCCCTTCAAGGTGAAAACCCTGCCCCATGTGGCCCGGGGCCGGAATCTGTTCAAACAGCTGTTCCTGTATTACCGGAAGACGCCGCGGACCGAACCGGTCTGGGACGTCTTTCCTTACTACGACAAGAAGGCCATGGCCCTGGGTAACGACTGGGCCGTGCTTAGGGACGTGACGCACATCGAGGAGGTGGCCGCCTGGGTGGTCCACAACGGGATTTACCAGTCCGGCACCCGGTTTACCATTCTGCCCAATCCCAGTTCGGTATCGGCCCAGGATTTCCAGGATCTTCTCAAGGACATGAACGCCTTTTTCGTGTTCGGAGAGGGCGACGCCATTCCTCCGACCCGTTATCTGGAAACCTTCACCATGGCCCGGCTGTTCATTGTGGCCAACTTCACCCTGGAGCGGAAGTCGGACCGGCTGCTGGCGTTCACCGCCGTGTACATGACAAGCTGGGGGGAAATGTTCTGCCGGTCCTACGCGATTCCGTCGGGGCTGGCCACCCCGGCCGAGGCCGTGGACTGGATCGAGAAGGATCTGGGCCTGTCCTGCCGGAACATCCCTTTGGGCGGCCACATGCCCCGCCTGTCCCGCAAGCCGGGCATGGAGCTGATGTGAGTCCAGGGCGATCGCACGTATGGCATCTCCTCCTGTGTGACCGGCTCATGTCGTTCAT
>NZ_BAAHXV010000040.1:0-38425 GCF_054657895.1 Desulfatiferula olefinivorans
GTGTATTTTTTGTCGGCACGGATGACGTGTTTACGTCGACAGGATTGATCTGAGATCAATCCGCTGAGATTCTCACGAAGGCCGTTTTTTGCTTTTCTTCAAGGATATGAAACATGCGATGAAAAGAGCAATCGCATGGTCTGTTCGTTCACGTGCAGGTTCACGTTCACGAGCACGAGCACGGCAGGCCGAGACCTAATCGACCGTTTCATCCCACGCCGGTTGAACCCTCTGACGGTTGCGTTCACCTGTTGCCGGCAACCATCGTGAACGTGCTCGTGCTCGTGACCGTAAACGTGAACGGCATGATCCGTCCCGCAGGAAGAGGCGGTGTGTTTTAAAAATCATACATGCGATTGCCCTGATATCGCCTGTTGACACCATCAGCGCCGGGGTGTACAAACCGTTTCCATCAGATACCTATCATCTGGCCCGCCTTTGCGATTGAATCACAAGACGTACGACCACTGATATCTATCTCCAAATAAAATGGATTATTTTATCATTCACCTTGGAGGCCTCATGTCACGGATGTTTGTTCCCGAATTCTTTTCGCTGTTTCGTCACGGCTATTCGTTCCGCCAACTGCCCAATGATCTGATGGCCGGTATCATTGTGGGGATCGTGGCCCTTCCCCTGGCCATCGCCTTTGCCATCGGGTCCGGCGTCTCTCCTTCCCAGGGCATTTTCACGGCGGTGACCGCCGGATTGATCGTATCGGCCTTCGGCGGCACAAGGGTCCAGATCGGCGGGCCCACCGGTGCATTCATCGTGATTGTCTTTGATATCGTGCATCGCTTTGGGTATGCGGGATTGGCCACCGCCACGTTCATGGCCGGTCTGCTTCTTGTGCTCATGGGTCTGACGCGAATGGGCGCCGTGATCAAATTCATTCCCTATCCCATGACGGTGGGCTTCACCTCGGGCATCGCCCTGGTGATCGCCGGAGGGCAGATCAAGGATCTGTTTGGACTTCCCACCACGGCACCGGCCAACGATTTTATCGAAAAAACGGCCTTTTACATCATGGACATTCCCCGGATGAACCTGTCGGCCTTTCTGATCGGCCTGGCCTCTCTGGCCGTCATTCTGATCTGGCAGAAATACAACAAAACCATCCCCGGCTCCATCATCGCCATTATCATTGGTACAATCGTCGTCCAGGGATTCGGCATCGATGTGCCCACCATCGGCAGCCAGTTCGGCGCCATTCCCCGCTCACTGCCGAGGCCCTCCCTGCCCCTTTTGGATATTCAGACCATCAGCCGGCTGTTCTCCCCGGCCCTGACCATCGCGATTCTGGCCGCCATTGAATCACTGTTGTCGGCGGTGGTGGCCGACGGCATGATGGGCACCCGGCACAACTCCAACATGGAACTGGTGGGCCAGGGCCTGGCCAACATGGTGTCCCCCGTGTTCGGCGGCATCCCGGCCACCGGGGCCATCGCCCGGACCGCCACCAACATCAAAAACGGGGGAACAACGCCGGTGGCCGGAATGATTCACGCCGTCACCCTGCTGCTGCTTTTAATGTTTCTGGCCCCGCTGGCGGGGAAGATCCCCCTTGCCACCCTGGCGGCCATCTTGCTGGTGGTGGCCTATCACATGAGCGAGTGGCGTCACTTCATCCGGATGTTCCGCTTCCCGAAGTCGGACGTGCTTGTTCTTGTCAGCACCTTCGCCCTGACGGTCTTTGTGGACCTGACCGTGGCCATCGAAGTCGGGGTGGTCCTGGCCGCCATTCTTTTCATGAAGCGCATGGCCGACGCGACTGAAATTCTGCATCTGGAGGCAGACATCACCGAAGCATACGACCCCAACGATTTCAGGGGACTTCACAGCGAGGATATCCCGAACGGCGTCCAGGTGTTCGAAATCCATGGCCCCTTCTTTTTCGGCGCCGCCAACAAATTCAAAGACACCCTGTCCATCGTCAGGGGCATACCGTCCGTGCTGATCATCCGCATGCGCCACATTCTGTTCATCGACGCCACCGCCATGCGATCGTTCGAGGAAATGCTCGACAAGTCTGAAAAAGAGGGCACCCGGGTTCTGCTTTCCGGCGTTCGCCCGACCCTTCGTCACGCCCTGGACAAAAGCGGCCTGACGGACCGCCTCGGAGAGGACCATATCTTTCCCTGCATCGAAGACGCCCTGGCCCGGTCACGGGAACTGGTCAACGGACCGTCCTGAGGGCAGGCTGTGGTCGGCTGCCTCGGTCGGCCATGATCCGTTGGCCAAAGGTGCGGGCCTCGGCCAGGAGGGTGGAAAGATCCAGGGTGAGAAGGCGGCGGTTTTCGACCACCATGCGACCGCCGATGATCACATGGCGGACATCGGCACCCGTGGCGGAGTAGACCAGATGGGAATCGGGACGGTACATGGGGGTCAGGTGGGGAGCGCGGGTGCAAACGACAATCAGGTCGGCGTCCCTGCCCGGTTCCAGAGAGCCGATGCGGCCGGCGAGACCCAGGGCGCGGGCGCCCTGTTTTGTGGCCATGTCGAGCACGACGGCGGCGCTGATCACCGTGGGATCGCCGGCCATGACCTTGTGGAGCTTGGCGGCGCTGTCCATTTCCGCAAACAGGTCCTGATTGTTGTTGCTCGCGCTGCCGTCGGTGCCCAGGCCGCAGACGATGCCCCGGGCGAGATAGGACGGGAGGGGTGCCACGCCGGAGGCCAGCTTCATGTTGCTTTCCGGAGCATGGGCCAGGGCCGTGTTTCTCCGGGCCAGAATCGCAAGATCGTCCTCGTCCACATGAATACCGTGAACCACCAGGGTCTTTTCGTCGAGAACGCCCAGATGATCCAGGTACCCGACAGGGCTTTTCCCCGTGGTGTGAAGCATCTGCTCCCGCTCCTTACGGGTTTCGGCCACATGGATCTGGAACAGGATATCCCGTTCCCTGGCCGCGGCTTTGGCCGACGTCAGGGTTCGGGCCGAGCAGGTATAGGGGGAATGGCAGAAAATCGACGGCCGGATAAGGGGATGACGGTCGGCCCAGCGATCCACAAAGGCAACGGCATGGGCCACATTGTCGGCGGGGTTCGGCACGCCCGGAGCGGGAAAATCGATCACGCCCTGGCCCAGCACGGCCCGGAGCCCCGATTCAGCCACCGCCCCGGCCACATGATCTTCGAAAAAGTAGCCGTCGCAACAGCAGGTGGTTCCGGACAGCAGCAGTTCGGCGCAGGACAAAAGGGTGCCCAGGCGGACCGTTTCCGGATCGATGTAGCGCGCCTCGGCGGGAAAGATATGCTCATTCAGCCAGGTCATCAGGGGAAGATCGTCGGCCAGCCCCCGGAACAGGCTCATGGGCAGATGGGTATGGGCGTTGACCAGGCCGGGCAGAATCAGCCCGCCCTCGGCATCGACGACGGTTCCGTCAAACCCCTTGCCGAAGCCGTCACCGGCGCCGACGGCCGCGATCCTGCCGTTTTTCACCAGCACGGACCCGTCCGGTATGACCCGCCCGGTTTCATCCAGGGTCAGCACGGTCCCGCCGGTGATCAGAAGATCGGGAAGGTGCGGTACACTCATCGCATATCGCCCATGGACGCCGCCACCGTTTCGATGAGATTTTCAAGCTGCGGCGCGGCCTGCCGGGCCACGGCAATGACCCCTTCGACCGTGGCGGGTTCGGGACGGTCCGGGTCGCAGCGATTGGTGATCACCGAAAGGCCCAGAGTCCTCATCCCTGCATGACGGGCGGCGATCACTTCCTGAACCGTGGAAAAGCCCACGGCCTGGGCGCCGATCAGGCGAAGAAAGCGCATTTCGGCAGGCGTTTCCAGACTGGGGCCCTTCAGCCCCGCGTACACCCCGTCATGAACCGTCAGGCCCGGACTGCAGACGGCCCTGCGGGCGAGATCGGCCAGGGTCGGATCATAGGCCCCGATCATGTCCGGAAACCGCAGGCCCCAGGCGTCCACATTGGGGCCGACCAGGGGGTTGTCCCCGGTGAGGTTGATATGATCGCGGATCACCATGATATCCCCCGGCGCAAAGGCCGGGTCGAGTCCCCCCGCCGCGTTGGTCACGATCAGCACCCGGACGCCCAGCGCCCTCATCACGCGGATGGGAAAGGTCACCTGGGCGGGGCTGTAGCCTTCGTAAAGATGAAACCTGCCCATCATCACCGCCGCCGACACGTGATGGACGGAACCGACGGAAAGTTGACCGGCATGGCTTTCAACGGTGGATCGGGGGAAATGGGGAATCGAAGCGTAGGGAACGATCCGGGGGCTGTTGAGAATCCCCGCACAGTCGCCCAGCCCCGTTCCGGCCAGAATCAGAAGATCGGGGGTGTGTTCAAGCCGTTCCTGCAGATACGAGCAGGCCTCGGCCACATGATCGGTTTGACGGGACATGCGGGCTACCTTCAACGAAGACAGCCCCGCGGCGGGGCTGTTCGTCGATCAGGCAGGGGCGTCCGCCGGCGAACGCCCCCGGGATGATTGTTTTCACTCTTTTTTCGAACAGGCGTTGATCAGTTCCGACAGGCGGTCGAACTGCTCACGGGTCATCCGGCCGAAGGACACGCTCTTGCGCTTCATGGGGACATCGTCGTCGGCAGGATCGTCCGGACGAAAGGCCTTGTCGGACACGACGCGGCATTCCAGATCATCGAGGTTGACGCCCTTTTCACCCATCAGCACGGCCACATCCACCAGGGCGTCCTCGTTGCTGCGGCCGTTTTCACAGGCAAACGCCAGGCCGCCCCGGCTGATATCGATGATGCGTATGCTGTAGACGCCTTTCTGTTGCGACACGGCCAGAAAGTCGTCCATGGCGGGAATCCGGGGATCCCCGCGCCGGTCCAGATATTTGACCAGCATTTTTTCAAGGGTTTTGAACGCATAGGGTTTCTGAAGAAATTCATGGGGCGCAAAGGGAACGGTCTCGGTGTCTCCGGGCTCGATGTGATCGCCGCTGCAGATCACAATCTTCATCCGGGGGCGGGCATCCGCCAGGAGGGGGAAAAGATCCTTGCCCTTCATGTCCGGAAGGTCCATGTCCAGCATGGCCAGATCGATGGGGCCCTCATGACGGTTGACCAGATCGACGGCCTCTGCGGCCGTTTTTGCGGTCAGCACCGTATAGCCCAGTTTTTCGATCATGGCCCGTGCCACATCCATCACGACCTCGTCGTCCTCGATGAGCAGAATCACACCAAAGCCTTTGCCCGTTTTGTCCTGTTTGTCACGTTCCATAAGCTCCCGCTTTCTCAGGTCATGGTTTGCGCCGCCTTACCGCACCAGGGTTACACCGGATGGGGGCGTCAGGTCAACAGATGTTTCATCACAGCCGTCAGACGGTCCATATCAACCGGTTTTGACAGGTACTCCGACGCACCCGCCTGAAGGCACGTTTCACGGTCCCCCTTCATGGCCTTGGCCGTGACGGCAATCACCGGAATGGCCGAAAACCGAGGATCGCGGGCCATGTGCTCCATGGCCTCGAACCCGCCCATATCCGGCATCATGATGTCCATGATCACCAGATCCGTTTCCGGATGGGATTCCAGGACCTCAAGACACTGGCGGCCCGATTTGGCCACCAGAATCTCCAGCCCGTAATCCCCCAGGGAATGCATCAGGGCGTAAACGTTTCGCATGTCGTCGTCGACGATCAAGAGGGTCCGTCCGGAAAAAAGATCGGTGTTTGTCATATCCGCCCCGCCGACCGAGTCCCCGGCCCCGCCGGATGCCGCCGCCGGAGGCTTCGTCGTGAACAGGGTCTCATCACGCGGGGCCGTGAGGGCGCCGGGGATGTACACATCAAACACGCTGCCCCGGCCCACCTGGCTTGAGACCACAATATCGCCGCCCATCAGCCGGATCAATTGCCGGGAGATGGACAGACCCAGCCCCGTACCGCCAAACTCGCGGCTGATGGTTCCGTCGGCCTGTTTGAAGGCCTCGAAGATCAGGGCCTGCTTGGCCGCATCGATGCCGATGCCCGAGTCTGTCACCGAAATCTTCAAAACGGGATCCGAATCCGTCCCGACAAGGGAAGGGGCGCCTTCCGGGGCGATGCCGATCTGCACCCCGACCTCGCCCCGGGCGGTGAATTTCACCGCATTGGCCACCAGGTTCTTTACCACCTGGTCAACACGATTGAAATCAAAAAACACCGTCTCGGGCACGGCCTCGTCCACGATGACCGTCCAACCGATGCCCTTTTCCCGGCAGAGCGGTTCGAATCCATGATGAATTTTTGCCTGAAAATCGCGGATCGACACGGAGTCGACACAGATCTCGAGCTTGCCGGATTCGATTTTCGACAGGTCCAGAATATCATCGATCAGAGCCAGCAGATCCTTGCCGGCCGTCAAGATGGTGCGGGCGAATTCCACCTGCCGTTCATTGAGATTGTTCCACCTGTTTTCCGTAAGGAGACGTGAAATCAACAGAATGCTGTTCAGGGGCGTCCGGAGCTCATGGCTCATGTTCGACAGGAACTCGGACTTGTAGCGGCTGCTGTCTTCCAACCTCCGCGATTTTTCCAGAAGTTCCTTCTGGGTCTTTTCAAGCTCGATGTTTTTCTCCCGGATGGCGTTTTTCTGTTCTTCCAGATTCACGGACCTCTCTTCCAGGGCCTGGTTGGCGGCGATCAGCTCCTCTTCCTTCTGCCGGAGACGCGTTTCCGACTCCTTGAGTTTTTCCGTCTGGTGAACCAGATCCAGATTGGCGGCCCGAAGGCGGGCTTCGGTTTTCTGAAGGTCATCGGTCCGGGCCGTCAGGTCCCGGTTGATCCCGTCGAGCTTTTCCTGGTGGGCTTTCAGATCATCGGCCTGTTTGAGGGTCTGGGCAAGCAGCGCTTCCATCCGGCCGCGGGCCAGGGCAGAGGAAACGGCTATGGACACGCTTTCGGACACCTGATCGAGAAAGCTCAATTCCCGATCGGCGAAGGACAAAAGGCTTCCCATCTCGATGACGGCCTCGACCCGTTCTCCGCGAGCGAAGGGGAAAACCAGCACCGACGTCGGGGTATAGGTTTCAGTCAGACCCTGTACCGTCAGATAGCCGGAAGGACAGTGATCGAGCCGGATCAGGCGTTTTTCCGCCAGGGCCTGGCCGGGAAGCCCCTCTCCGCGTTTCAGCACCGGCGGAGGCGGATGATCGGGACCGCAGGCGTATTGTCCGTGAAGGCAGAGGGTGTGCCGATCCTCATCGACGAGGTAGAATGCCCCCACCGAGGCCCCAAAGCGTTCACAGAAGAACGAAAGCACGTTCAGGACCAGATCGTTGACGGGCTGATCCCCCCTCATGAGTTCAACAAGTTCCATCTGGAAGGTTTTCAACCCGGACCGGATTTCGTTTTCCTCATGGGCCTCTTTCATCCTCGCGACCATGCGGTTCATCGCCGTCGCGAACACATCGCCGGGGCCCTTGACCCGAACCCGGACGTCGTAATCACCCTGGGCCAGGGACGCCACGGCATCGAGCACCTCATTGAGGGACAGGGTCATCTGCCGGAGGGCCGAACCCAGTTCGTCATGGGCCGATCGGGGTTCGATATGGGCCCGAAGGTCGCCGGAGGCCACGGACAGGGCCAGCCGGGCTGTTTCGTTGAGGAACAGAACCACCTGGTTGAAGCTGTCGATGAACCGGCCCAGTTCATCGTCACGATGACGGATTTCCCAGATGGAAAGATCCCCGGTGGCCACATTTCTGGCCCAATCGGTAAGCATGCGGATCTGTCTGACCAAATCCCCGGTAAAATAGAACGAGGCCCCGAGAACCAGGAGGGCCAGGGCCGCCGCCGCGAAGCCCAGGACCCGGCGTATGCCGGACAGCAGCTGAAAGGCTTCCCGTTCCTCGATTTCACCGACGAGATAAAACGTCACATCATCGACGCGGATCGAACGCACGGCGCCCCGCATCATCGTCTGGTCGGGCCCCCGATAGCGGATCATCGGCACCGATTCGGAGACCCTCTCCGCCCCGAACCCGACCGGCGAGCGGATCAGGGCGCTGTCGATCCGGTGCCTGAGAGCCTTGCGTTCCCGCCGTTTGCCCGCATCGGTCCTCAAACTCAGATCCGCGCCCGCCAGGTACATCTGGAAGGTCTGGCCCAGATCCTGGTGACCGCCCAGGACGCCGTTCAGGACCGCCCCGTCGAGCTGAATCACCAGAAACCCCATGGTGCGGCGGGTCCGGTCACTGAGGCGGACGATCATGTGGCCCAGCATCGTCTCTTCGCCCCGAAGCCGATACAGCGCGTAGTCGGCGAACACCGGCTCGGCAAGGGAGAGGGCCCGCCGGCAGCCCCGGGCCAGAGGACTGTGAACGTAACCCGTGTCGGCGAACACATTGACACCCAGGTTCCGGCGGTCCAGGGAGGCATAAAGAACGTTGCCGTCCGTATCGACGAGCATCAGTTCCCGAAAATTCATCAGACCGTCCCGGCCGGTCTGCTCTTTCCAGCGGTCCAGACGTTCCTGCCAGTCCGGGCCGCCGATGTATGTCCGGGGAGGCAGGCCGCTCAGGTCCAGCCCCTCCTTGAGGGTTTCCAGAAGACTTTTGTTGGTGGGGCGCTGGGAATGAATGACGATGAGCCGTTTCAAATCATCGAAATACTGCTCCACGTTTCGCCGTTTGAGGGAAAGGGCCAGATTGAGATCCCGGGAAAGGTTTTGCTCGAGTTCCCGTTCCAGCATGGGACGACAGATCAGGTCGAGGACGATCAGCGGGACAAAGGCCAGAAGAACGAACCACACCGTCAGGCGGACCCTGAGCCCGCCGCGTGACAAAGGGTGCCGGACGATGCCGCTGTCGGCATCGCGGTTTACCGTCTTTTCGATCAATCGGTCGTCCGTCTCCAATCGTTTACAGCCTCCGCCTCAGGCCTTCTTTCCGCCGTCCGGCTCCGTTTGTCACGAGGGCCCTTCGAACACCCCGTCGAGCATCACCCCGCAGATCTCCCCCGTCTCTTCGGTCACCACACGGAACACAAGGGACAGAACCCGCATCCGGCCGTCTTTGCCGATGACGTCGAAGTATTCCCGATACCCCGGGGTATCCGTCTCCGGATTCAGAATCCGGTCCAGAGCCTGTCGAATATCGTCCCTGTTTTTCCACCAGGGCGCCGTATCCAGCGGGCGGCCCAGCATGTCGGACACCTCCCCGCCCGAAAACGCCAGCATGACCCGGTTCACACCCAGCATGCACCCCCGGCCGTCAATCAGGATCACCGGCTGGGCCAGGCCGTGAAAAAGGATGTGAAATTTTTCCTCAATGCGCCGGGCGTCACGGTCCTTCTCGGTCAGGGCGTCGGCCGTGTGCTGAATCTCCTCGATCAGCCGGAGTTTCTGGCTCCGGACCACGGCCGATTCCAGGGCAATGGCAACCCCTTCGGAGATCTGGTCCAGAAGGGCGGTCTGATCGGGGGTAAAGGCGGTAAAGCTTCCGAGCTCCGCCACACCGGTGACCCGCCCGTCCTTTACAAAGGGATAGATCAGAATCTGCCGTGCTCCGGCCTGCCCCAGGGACGAACGGATGGTCAGGGTGCAGCCGGGGCCGCTTTTGATCACCCGCATGCGTTGATCGTCCACCGTCTGCCCCACCTGCCCTTCACCCGGGGCGAATTCAAGATCCGACAGGGCGTCGACGGGCAGGGCATAGGCCGCAAGGGCCCGAATCCGGCCCTCCGGATGATCCACATGATAAAACACCCCGGCCCCGGCATGAAAACGCCGGCAGAGATATTCGATCATCCGCCGGGCCAGGGTCTCCGGATCCTGATCGCCCCGCAGGATGTGGGCGACCTCCACCTGGGCCGTCCGGATCCGGTCCTGGGCTTCCAAGGCTTCCCGGTTCCGGATCAGTTCCTGATTGGTGGCCAGCAGGTTTTCCTCGGCCTTTCTGAGGGCGACGATATCCATGGTCAACCGGTGAATGATGTGGTTGATCACGCCGACGATGGAATCGAGGATGTCCGGGGCCCGGCCGGGGGGCCGGTCCAGCACCAGCCTCCGATCCGCGTGTTCGATGTCCACATCCCCCAAAAACCGCTCGACGGCCATCAGATGCCTGAGAATCATCGTCCGGAAAATCATCAGAATGGCAAAGGACAGAATCAGGATCTCGATGACCTTCATCAGAACCGTGGCCAGGGCTTTCTGCTTCACCTGTTCACCGATCACATCCAGCCCGGCATAGACCACCAGAATCCCGATATCCCGTTCATCCGTCCGGCTCCGATGGACCAGGGGGAATTTCCGTTCCAGAAAAGAGTCGTCCTCGATGGTGCCCAGGGAGATCACCTGGCGTTCCTGGGTCCCGGTCAGTTCGTTCACCGAAACCTTGGTGATCAAGGGCAGGGCCAGAATCCCCCGGGCCTGAACTTCGAGTTGAACGGTATCGAAGGACCAGAGACTGGTTTCCAGGGGTTCGAGGTAACTTTCCTCGATCAGGTCCATGACCTCGGCGATGTTTTTCATGTCCTTCCGGTAGCCCAGATACAGCTGGACGGCCGACGCCACCAGCGTGAAACTGACGCTTGCCAGAAGAATGTAGAACAAAAGGGCGTATGAGAGCCTGTTACGGCCGAACGAAACGTCAAACCATGATTTCATACCTGTCGCTTCCTGGTGTTACGGACCACGAACCCCGGGGCAGTCAACGGGCGCACCGGGTGATGAATTCACCCACCCGCAGACTCTGATCCGCGCTGAGTTCACCAAAACGCATGCTTTGCCGGCGGACGGGATCTCTTTTTCCCGATCGGGGCCGGGCGACGGGAGTCGGGGCGATGAACTGAAAGGGGATACCCGTGATCCGAAACCCGCCGTTGCCGGCCTCGATGGACAATTCCCGCCAGAGATCCGGATCATCACAGGTCCCAAGGGCCGGGACCGACGCGCCGCCCAGACTGAGGTCAATCAGTTTCTCCCGATGGGGCTCGCTTTCCCAGAAGAAGACGGCCAGGCCGTCTTCCACCTCATACCGGGCAAACCGCCTCCGTTCGATCAGGGACCGGACCAGAGCGGCCAGATCATTGAACGTGAAGGGTTTCTGCAGAAAAGCATGGGCGCCCCGGTCCAGCAGATCCTGAACCGGCCCGGCCAGGGTATAACCGCTGCACACGACAACCTTCATGTCCGGGCAGAGCTCGACCAGCCTGGGTAACAGCTCCGCGCCGGACATGTCGGGCATGTCCATGTCCATCAGGGCCACCTGGGGCGGAGCGACGCTTTGTTCCAGGCGTTCCATGGCCTCCCTGCCCGAGGACGCAGCGACCGCAGGATAGCCCAGACGGCTCAGCATGGTCACCGCCAGATTCCGGACGCATTCGTCGTCATCGATGACCATAAGACCGGCCGGAGCCCGAACGCCGGACAGGATGTCGGGCCGAGGCGGACGGTAGTCGCCGGCGGGGAAATAAACCCGGACCCGGGTTCCCTTCCCCGGCTCGGAATCCACATCGATGACGCCCTTGAAATGGCTGACAATCCCATAGACCGCCGCCATGTCCAGCCCGCGGCCCTGGAATTTGGTGCTGAAAAAGGGTTCGAACAACCTGGCCCTGATGTCGGGCCCCATGCCTTTGCCGGTATCGGCAACCTCCAGGCAGACCAGAGGGGTCGCCCCCCAACGATTCCAGGTCGCGGGCCGTCTCCTGCAATAAAGCGCGTGGACACGCTGATCCGGCCCGGTCCCTCAATGGATTCGGCGGCGTTTTTCAGCAAGGCGGAAAACACAAGCTTCAACTGGTCGGGATCGGCCGTCACCTGGATGGTTCCCGGCTCCAGACGCGTGTCCACACGAATTCTCCCCGGCGCGGGACAGAAGGCCGATACCGCCCGGCCGAGCAGGCCGTTGAATTCCACCCGCTCGGTCCGGTAACCGCCCACCCGGGCATAGGCCAGAAGTTTTTCGGTCAGACCCGCCATGTGGCGGACGGCCTCAAGAACCCCGTCCGTGTACCGGCGCACGTCGTCGCTGCCGGGCTGATCCATCCGGAGCAGTTCCACATTGCCGGAAATGACATTCAGGGAATTGTTGAACTGATGGGCCAGTCCTCCGGCCAGGTCGGCCAGCATGACGTCACATCCCGGGGAACGATGGCCGGCCTGTTTCAAGCGATACAGCGTCAGGAAAAACCCCAGCTTGCGTGAAAGAATCAGGGGATCGACCGGCTCCACCAGAACATCGGCGATGCCCCGGTCGTACGCCGCCCGGAGGGACTCAGGGTCCAGGGGCGTCGGGCTGAGCATCACCGTCGGCGGGGCATCGCCGCCCAAACGGCGATGCAGGCGGCCGACCAGTTCAAGGCAGCCGAAGCCGGGAAGATCCCGCGCCGCAAGAACCAGAACCGGGTTCTGTTCGGCGGCAAGGGCCAGGGCCTCCTGGCCGGACCGGGCGGCCAGAATCCGGACGGCGCCGTCGTCGATGACGTCTGACAGCAATTGGGCACAGGCATCCCGGTTATGGGCCGCCAGCACATTGATGGTGTTTTCCGGATCCATCACACTTCCCTGTCCATGGATGGTTATCGATTGGCGCAGCCGGCACGACCGGCCGGGTCCCGGACGACGCCTAAGCATCGGCGCCGCGAAAACGAAAACAGGTGCGAGAACAGCAACAGGCCATGGCGGCCCGGACGGACATATGCAACAGGTGAGAACGTCAAAAAATGATGTTCACTATCATATACAAGAACACCTGAAAAGGCAATCCCCTTATACGAAGGTCCGACAGGGGCTCCGCGCCGGTTTTTTCATTGCATAATCCGGGGTTTTATGTGAAATTAGGAATGCTTAACGTTCAAAGGTTGATTCCGATCATCTTCAAACACGACCATTCGCCCGCCGTCAGTCAACCGTTGTTCAGGGGAGGGGAACGGGTGAATACAACAGCACAACACATTGAAAGCGTCATGACGCCCATGATTTTGACCGATCATTCGCCACGGTTGTTTGTTGTCATCATCGATGCGGACGAGGCCTACGCCGGCGCCCTGTCGGCAATGATCGGCGAAAAAGGCTGCGACTGCCGTTGCATGGCCGCCTGGACCCAGTCGCCGGAGGCCCTGCGGGGACACCCGCCGGACCTGCTGCTGGCGGATGCGGCTGCGCCCGTGGAGGCACCCGGCCAAGGCCCCTTCCCCGATGCGTTCCGCCTGATCATGGACAAGAACTGCCCGCCGGACAAGGAACAGCCGGCCGTCGCCGACGGCAACGCCTGCACCCTCAACAAGCCCGACAATCCGGCGGCTCTGGCCCATCGCCTGTCCGACGTTCTCGACCGGATCGCCCTGAAAGCACACAACCGAAGGCTCGCCGAAAAACTGTCGGCCTGCGAAGAGAAATACGCCTTTTTGTTCAACCATATCCAGGATGTCTACTACGAGTCCTCGCTGACCGGTCACATCCTGGAGATGAGCCCGTCCATCGCCCGCTTTTCCAAATACCGACGGGAAGACCTGATCGGCCGGTGCATCATCGACCGTTACGGTTTTTCCGAAGACCGGGACCGCTTCTACCGGGACATGTTCGAAAACGGCAAGGTCACGGATTTCGAACTGGTCCTTCTGGACCATGACAACGCCCACATGCACTGCTCGATCAACGCCGTCCTGGTCTGCAACGACCAGGGACAGCCGGACCGGGTGGTCGGCTCCATCCGTGACATCAGCGCCCGGAAAAAGGCCGAAAAGGAACTGGTCGCCGTCACAGGCACCCTGGAAGCCCGGGTCCGGGAACGCACCCGCGAACTGGAGGAAACCAACGAAAAACTGATGACCGCCATTGCCCGGGCCGGCGACATGGCCCGGACGGCGGATTTGGCCAACCAGGCGAAAAGTGATTTTCTGGCCACCATGAGCCATGAGATCAGGACGCCCATGAACGGCGTGATCGGCATGACCGATCTTCTGCTCGATACGAATCTGGATGAGGAGCAGAAAGGATATGCCGATCTGATCCAGCAGAGCGCCTCCTCGCTTCTGGTGATCATCAACGACATTCTCGATTACTCGAAAATCGAAGCCAAGAAGATGGCGCTCGAAACCATCGGGTTCGATCTGAGAACCATGATCGAAAGCGTGGGCGAGATGCTTTCGATCCGGGCCGAGGAAAAGGGTCTTGAGTTTTCCATGGTCATCTATCAAAAGGTCCCGGTCTTCGTTGCGGGCGACCCCGGACGAATCCGTCAGATCCTGATGAATCTGGGCGGGAACGCCGTCAAGTTTACGGACCGGGGGGAAGTCATCCTTTCGGTGTCTCTGGTCCGGGACGACGGGGATCGGGCCCTGGTCCGGTTTGCCGTGACCGATTCGGGCATCGGCATACCCGAAACCGTCATCCCCACCCTGTTTGAATCCTTCCGGCAGGCCGACGCCTCCTTCACGCGCAAATACGGAGGAACGGGCCTGGGACTCAGCATTTCCCGCGAACTGGTCCAGCTGATGAACGGCGAAATCGGTGTCGACAGCGTCCAGGGCAAGGGGTCCACCTTCTGGTTCACCCTGCCCCTTGAAAAACAGATCCGGGCGGAGGACGACGGCATCGATCCCTCCCTGGTCGGCCGGATGAACATCCTGGTGGCCGACGACAGTCCGACGGGCCGCCATGTGATCGGAGAATACCTGAAATCATGGGGATGCCGTCACCGGGCGGTCGAAGACGGCGAGGCGGCCCTGTGCGAACTGATCGCGGCCGCGGACCGGGGCCGGCCCTACGATCTGATCATCATCGACAAGAAAATGCCCCGGCTCGACGGAGAATCCCTGGCCCGGCGGATCACCGAAGACCCCCGGCTGTCGGGACTGACCATGATCATGTGCACCGGAGCCGGAGAACGGGGCGACGCGTTGAAAATGAAGCGCCTGGGGTTTTCCGCCTACATGACCAAACCGGTCAAGCAGGGAGAGCTGTTCAACTGTATCGCCATGGTCCGTCAGGCCAGACGCCGCCCCGGTGCCAAAGACGCCCGGGCGGTCTTTGTCACCCGTCATACCGTGGCCGAGACCCATGAAAACCGAAAAACAGTCCTTCTGGCCGAAGACAACCCGGTCAACCAGAAACTGGCGACCCGCATCCTGGAAAAACGGGGATACCGGGTGGATGTGGCGGCCAACGGCCGTGAAGCCGTTGACGCCCTGACCGATCCGGAAGGCGGCGTCACCTACGATATCATTCTGATGGACATTCAGATGCCCGTGCTCAACGGCCTCGAAGCCGCCCGGGAAATACGAAGCGAGCGGACGCCGCCCCGGTACCGGTCCATCCCCATCATCGCCATGACGGCCAACGCCATGACGGGGGACCGGGAACGATGCCTTTCGGCGGGAATGAACGACTATATTTCGAAACCGATCAATCAGGCCACGCTGTTCGACCTGATTGAAAAGCATATCCGGCTGCCGAAGTAACACGCCCGTTATGCAGCGGTCAGACCCAAACGGCCAACAGGTGCGCAACCCCTTGCCGTTTCGGTTGACCCGGCATAACCCGCGGGCGCCGGAGCGATGTACACCCCCTCCCGGAATATGAGACATATGAAAGAAAAACGGATTCTGATCGTCAACCCGGACACCCGGGCCTGCGACACCCTGGAAGAGACCTTCTACCGGGCCGGGTACCTTGCGTACACGGCCGCCAACGGTTTGGAGGCTGAAAAACTGGCCCTGATCCTGCTGCCCGACATCACCATCCTGGCCGACAGGCTTCCGGACGGAAACGGGATCGGCCTTCTGCCCGATTTGATCCGGCACACGCCCGACGGCCTGTTTTTCATTCTCACGGACAAGGGCGCCGGAGACAGCGTCGTGCCCGACCGGTTCAAGGAGCATCTGTACTTCATCCATCAGGGCCTACCGCCGGAACGGGTGCTGAAATCCGTGTCCCACATCGCCGAGGTGGTCGAACTGCGCAGGGAAAAACTCAGCACAGAAAGCTCTCTGCGCAAGCGCAACCGCGAGCTGGAGGAAATCAATCAGCGGCTTCGCCAGATCGTCGAATCCACCCGGAGGCTGACCTCGTTCAGCGGTACCGGGGACATCGGCCCCGTGATTCTCCACGAATTCGCAGGCAACATGAACGCCGGGGGCGGCAGCCTCTTTCTGCATCAGGCCGAAGCCCTGGTGCTGTCCTGCTGCCTGGACCCCGGCCATGTGCCCGACCGGCTGCCCCTGCCCCTGTCCGACCAGTCGGTGCTCAGCCGCGTCCTTGCAAACAACGAGGCGGTACTCATCGAAGACATCCACAAGGAATACCCCATCGGGACCAGCGGCTGGACCGGGTATTCGGACCCGTCCCTTTTGGTCTTTCCCCTGCTCGAAAAACAGGGAAACATCATCGGCGTCATCACCCTTCACAACAAGAAAAATCCACCGTTCACCACCCAGGACCGGGAACTGGGATCCATCCTGGCATCCTACGGCAGCGAAACCCTTCGGGCCACCCAGGCCATCGAACGGCTCCGCCAGAGCGAGGAAAAAGCCCGGATCATCCTTGAAGCCAGCCCCGATCCCGTGGTGGTGTTCGATAATGAAAAACGGGTCCGGTATTTCAACCCCGCCTTCACCCAGGTGTTCGGCTGGACCCTTAACGAGCGCATCGGCCAAACCATGACCGAATTCATGCCCGAAAACACCCTGGCCGAATCGTTGATGATGGAATCCATGGAAAAAAAAGGGCAGATCTACCGGGGCATCGAAACACGGCGCTACGCCAAATCCGGGGCCGTCATCCCCGTCAGCATCAGCGGGGCCACCTTCAGCGACAGCAGCGGAAAGGTTCTGGGCAGCGTCAGGAACATCCGGGACATCACCGCCCAGAAGACCCTCGAAGGCCAGCTGGTGCAGAGTCAGAAGATGGAGGCCATCGGCACCCTTTCGAGCGGCATCGCCCATGATTTCAACAACATTCTCTCGGCCATCTTCGGCAATCTGGACCTGGCCCTCATGGATCTTCCCGAAGATCTTCCGGCCCGCCGGAACATCGAAAACATCGGCAAGGCGGCCCACCGGGCCAAGCATCTGGTCAGCCAGATCCTCTCGTTCAGCCGGAAAGACGACGGCAACCCCGACGACCAGCAGAAAATCCACCCCCATCTGATCATCAAGGAGGCCCTGTTTCTGCTTCGGGCCTCCCTGCCCTCGACCATCGAGATCAAGGAAACCTACATGGACAAGACCGGCACGGTCCTGGCCAATCCCACCCAGTTCCACCAGATTATCATGAACCTGTGCACCAACGCCCACCACGCCATGAAGGACCGGGGGGGAACCCTGTCCATCCGGCTGGAAAAGATCCCCGATCCGGACCATCCCGACGGCCCCGACTTCGTGAAGCTGACCATCAGCGACACGGGATGCGGCATGGACGAGCACACGGTCAAGCGTATTTTCGACCCCTATTTCACCACCAAGGACAAGAACCTGGGCACCGGCCTGGGGCTGTCCGTGGTCCGGCGCATCGTCGACGACTGCAAGGGAAAGATCTCGGTGTTCACCCATCTGGGGCACGGCACCCGGTTCGAGTTGCTGTTTCCCGAGGCCGGTGAGCAGACCCGGCGCTCCGACGGTCCCGCCCACGTCGTCGGCCGGGGCTCGGGCAAGGTGCTGTTCGTCGATGATGAAAAAGAGATCGCCGCCCTGGGCCTTTCGTTGCTCCAGCGACTGGGCTACACGGTGGTGGCCCAGACCCGGCCCATGGAGGCTCTGGATCTGGTCCGCAAGGCCCCCCAGGCCTTCGATGTGGTGATCACGGACATGACCATGCCCAAAATGACCGGCATCCGTCTGGCCGAAGCCCTCAAGACCATCCGGCCGGATCTGCCCATCATTTTGTGTACCGGATTCAACCCCTCGGAAATCGAAAGCAGCATTCCGGAGGGCGTCGTGGATGCCGTTTTGAAAAAACCCGTGGGGCTTCCCGACTTCTTCACCGTCATCAGCGGCCTGATGGAAAAAGCCGGGCCGCGACGCGATCCCTCGGTTTCAGAGCTGCATCTTCATCCAACATGACGGAAACGGTCGGATTTTCTTTACCTGGACGGCGTTAACGGATATATAGGCTCATAAAAAAACGTCACACAACGACTGCGGGCCATACAGGGAAAGGGAAACACCGTGATCAAGAAAAAACCGGCCGGGGATACGCTGAAAAAACAACTGACGGAGAGGGCCAGGGACCGGGTGCATACCTTTGTCCTGAAAGGCGGGCTGTTCCGGGGGGCCTTCATCAACGGCACCCGCATGGTCAATGAAATGCGGGCCAATTTCGACTACGGCATTCTCGAAACCTTCACGGCCGGCCAGGCCTATCTGGCGGCGGGTCTTCTGTCGTCCACCCTCAAGGGGCACGACCGTCTGAACCTTTCCATCGACTGCTCGGGCCCCATCAAAGGCCTGTCCGTGGACGCCAACGCCTTCGGCGAGGTACGGGGCTACCTCAAACAGGCCCCCATCCCCCTCACCGGGCCCCTGTCGGATTTCAACCTCTCCCGATTCTTCGGCAGCGGGTTCCTGACCCTGACCAAATACCTGGAAGACATGAAGCAGCCTTACACCGGACGGGTGATGCTGGCCCACGGCAACATCGCCGAGGACCTGGCCCACTATTTCGTCACCTCCGAGCAGACCCCCACGGTCTTTGCCCTGGGAATCCGGTTTGACACGGAGGGCGCCGTGGCCGGGGCAGGCGGCCTGTTTCTCCAGGCCATGCCCGGGGCCGACGACGCGCTTCGGGGCCGCCTGGAAGACCGGATCAGGGATTTTCCCTCCCCCGGGAGCCTGATGGCCGAGGCCCGGGACCCCGAAACCGTCATTACCGATTTTTTTTCAGACTACACCCCCAAATGCCTCAGCCGTGAGCGCATCGAGTTCTTCTGCCGCTGCACCGAAGAAAAGATTTCAGGCTACCTTTTCATGCTGCCCCTTTCGGATCTGGCGGAGATGGCCGAAAACGGGCCCTTCCCCGTGGAAACCCGCTGCCACAACTGCGGAACAATCTACCGCTTCTCCAAAGGCCAACTGGAAGACATGCTGGAAAAACGCCGGAATGCCTGACCGACACCACCCTATCACCCCGGAGCAAAGGAAACCGTGATGGACGCCGCGCCCTCCCCGAAAAAAAAGAAGGAACACAGCCAGTTCGGCCTTTTGCGTGAAAAACGCTTCGCCCCCTTTTTCTGGACCCAGTTCGCCGGGGCCTTCAACGACAACATTTACAAGAATGTCCTGATCCTGATCATCGCCTTCCAGGCGGCCGGGACCGTTCCGGGCCGGTCGGACATCCTGATCAACATGGCGGCCGGCCTGTTCATCCTGCCCTTTTTCCTGTTTTCGGCCTTTGCCGGACAGATCGCCGACAAATACGAGAAATCCCGGCTGATCCGGGTGGTCAAACTCTGCGAGATCGTGATCATGATCGCCGCCGCCGTCGCGCTTTACTTCACCGCCACCACGAGCCTGATGGTGCTTCTGTTTTTCATGGGCACCCAGTCCACCTTTTTCGGCCCGGTCAAATACAGCATCATTCCCCAGCATCTGGACGACACCGAGATCATCGGCGGCAACGCCCTGGTGGAAATGGGCACCTTTGTCAGCATTCTTCTGGGCACCATCGCGGGGGGAATCCTGGCCCAGCAGGACCGGATCTGGCCGGCGGCGGCCGTGATCGTCACCGCCGTCTGCGGCTGGCTGTTCAGCCGGGGCATCCCCGAAGCGAAACCGGCCGACCCGGACCTTAACATCAGCTGGAATCCCCTGACCCAGTCGTTCCGGACCCTGGGGTACGCCGCCAAGGACCGGACGGTGCTTTTGTCCATCATGGGCATTTCCTGGTTCTGGTTTCTGGGGGCCAGCTACCTGACCCAGATCCCCAATTACACGAAAAACGTGCTGCACGGCTCCGAATCCGTGGCCACCCTGCTTCTGGCCATGTTTTCCATCGGCATCGGCGCCGGGTCCCTTCTGTGCGAACGGCTGTCCGGAAAAAAGGTGGAATACGGCCTTGTGCCCATCGGTTCTTTGGGCCTCAGCATCTTCGGCCTGGACCTTGCCCTTTCCTACCATGCGCCCGATCCGGGGAGGCTTCTGGGGGTGCTTGACTTCATCCGGACCCCGGGCAGTATCCGGGTGCTGTCGGACCTGATTCTGATCGGCATTTTCGGGGGGCTTTACATCGTTCCCCTGTTCGCCCTGGTCCAGACCCGCAGCGAGATCGAGGTCCGTTCGCGGATCATCGCGGCCAACAACATCATGAACGCCCTGTTCATGGTGGTGGCGGCGGCCTGCGGCGCCCTTTTTCTGGGGGTGGCCGGCCTGTCCATTCCCCAGTTTTTCGGCGTGCTGGTGCTGATGAACCTCACGGTGGCGGTATTCATCTACTCGCTGGTACCCGAATTTACCATGCGCTGCCTGATCTGGCTGCTGACCCATGTGTTCTACCGCATCCGCCACGAGAATCTGGATCTGATCCCCACCGAAGGCCCGGCGGTCATCGTCTGCAACCATGTCAGCTACGTGGATGCCCTGATCATCGCCAGTCTGGTCAGGCGTCCGGTCCGGTTTGTGACCTTCAAGGGGATATACGACCTGCCTGTTTTGAATTTCATCTTCAGAACCGGCAAGGCCATCCCCATCGACTCGCGATCAAAGAATCCGGACGCCTATGAGAAGGCCTTCGACACCATCGCCCGGGAACTGGAGGACGGCCAGATCGTCGGCATCTTCCCCGAGGGCATGCTGACGAAAACCGGTGAGATCAACGAATTCAAAAACGGCATCGATAAAATCCTGGCCCGCAACCCCGTGCCCGTGGTGCCCTCGGCCCTCTGCGGGCTCTGGGGCAGCTTCTTCAGTCACAAGGGCGGACCGGCCCTGACGCGCCTGCCCCGGCGTTTTTTTTCACTCATCCACTACCGGGTGGGCCGGGTGCTCACGCCCGACGAGGCCACGGCGCCGGTTCTTTGGGAGCATGTGGCCCGGCTGCGGGGGGATGACAAATGATGCGCGTTCCCCCCGGATCGGGATCACGATCGTCACACACCGTGAAGGTGAGCGAATGTCACATGGGATTGCCCGGATGTCCATGGAATTTATCTTGACATTCGGGCCATTGCCCCATAATAGATTCAGTTTACGAAACGGATAGTTGGGAGTATGTTTTTTCAGCCCCGGGGGGCCGATGAACCCGACGTCGGGCCGTGCGGTGTGACCGTGCCGCACACCGCGCCCGCCGATCTCAGACGGACACACATGAACCAAGGAGCACTTTATGTCTACGCCTACGAAAATAACGTTGACCGATGATGACATCCCTCGCCAGTGGTACAACCTGGCCGCCGATCTTCCCAGTCCCATGAACCCGCCCCTGGGTCCGGACGGGAATCCGGTGACCCCCGAGATGCTGGCCCCGGTCTTCCCCATGAACATCATCGAGCAGGAAGTCAGCCAGGAGCGGTGGATCGACATTCCCGAGGGGATTCTCGACATGCTCTACCGCTGGCGGCCGTCCCCCCTCCACCGGGCCAAGGCCCTGGAAGAGGCTCTGGGAACACCGGCCAAAATCTATTATAAAAATGAAAGCGTGTCCCCGGCCGGCAGCCACAAGACCAACACCGCCGTGGCCCAGGCCTGGTACAACAAGGAATTCGGCATCAAAAAAATCACCACCGAGACCGGAGCCGGCCAGTGGGGATGCGCCCTGTCTTACGCCTGCGCCCTCTTGAAACTGGAGTGCAAGGTCTACATGGTCAGGATCAGCTTTGACCAGAAGCCCTTCCGCAAGACCATGATGGAAACCTGGGGTGGACGCTGTGTGGCCAGCCCCAGCACCGAAACCCAGGCGGGCCGGGACATCCTGGCCAAATTCCCCGACACCCCGGGCAGCCTGGGCATCGCCATCAGCGAAGCCGTGGAAGAAGCCGTCACCGACCCCACCGGCAAGACCCGTTATTCCTTAGGCAGCGTACTCAACCACGTGATGCTGCACCAGACCATCATCGGCCTTGAAACCAAAAAACAGCTGGCCAAGGTCGGCATCGACAAGCCGGACACCATCATCGGCTGTGCCGGCGGCGGCAGCAACTTCGCCGGTCTGGCCTTCCCCTTCACCTACGACAAGATCAACGGTGCGGACATCGAAATCATCCCCGTGGAACCGGCCTCTTGCCCGACCCTGACCAAGGCGCCGTTCATGTACGACCACGGCGACGTGGCCAAAATGACGCCGCTTTTGCCCATGCACACCCTGGGGCACAACTTCATCCCGGCCCCGATCCACGCCGGCGGCCTCCGCTATCACGGCATGGCGCCCCTGGTGTCCCACGCGGTGGAAGAAGGCCTGATGAGCCCCCTGGCCATCAACCAGCTGGAATGCTATGAGGCGGCCCTTCTGTTCGCCCGCACCGAGGGTCTGATCGTGGCCCCGGAAACCAGCCACGCCGTGGCGGCCACCATCCGCAAGGCCAAGCAGGCCAAGGAAGAGGGCAAAGAGCGGGTGATCGTATTCAACCTCTCCGGCCACGGCCTGATGGACCTTTACGGGTACCAGCGCTTCATGGCCGGCGAACTTCGGGACAACGCGCTGTCCCAGGAGGAACTCTCCGCCTCCATCGACCAGATCAAGGATCAGCCCAAGGCGTCCGTCAAGAAAAGCGGCCGCTGGTAGACCGTTAACGGCCCTGATCCGATGACGTGACCCCGACAGGACGCCCCGCCCACGGCGGGCGTCCTGTCGGACGACATAAAAAGGCGTCTTCGATGAAACGATACGATGACCAGACGATATACTGCCGAATGCTGGGCCACGCCGTGCACTTCCGATACTGCCGGACCACCGTGGACCAGACACCCTGCCGGAAAATCATGGACTGCTGGTTTGAAACCCTCCCCATCCGGGACTATCTGGACGAGCACTTCAGCCCCGAGCAGCTCGCGGCCTTTTTCAAGCCGCCCGAACCCAAGATGACCTCGCTTCTGGACCTGATCGAACAGGCGCGGAAACGAACCAAAACCCCATCATGACGGCCTTCTTTTTCCCACTTCCCAGCCTCGGTGACGGTTTTTCGAAAAAACTGCGGATTCATGAACGGCTTCGTAAAACGTTTGAGATCAAGGCTTGCGAAGCCCGAGGAATGAGGCGTACTTCGGGTACGCCGCAGTGACGAGGGCTGACGCGTAACGCAGATATCGGACGTTTTACGAAGCCGTCAATGAACGTTGTTTATAAATTATAACCACCGGCTTTACTTTTAAATCATATATTGATAAGCCATGGTGAAACCGGAGCATCGGGGGGATGCTCCCATGGGGGTGAGCCCCGGAACCGCCAGGGTAAACCGGCCTCACCATGCACAAGGGATTTATGTTGCTGACGACCATTCTTACGGACAATGCGGATCTTTACCGGAACCAGCCCGCGCTGATCGAGCGGGTTCCCGAACGTGGCCTGCGCCGTGAAATCACATGGAAAACCTTTGACGAACAGGCCAACCGCATGGCCCATGCCCTTGCCGCTTCAGGGGCAACTAAAGGCGACAAGGTCATCCAGCTGATGACCAACTGCCTGGAATGGCTGCCGACCTACTTCGGTATCCTGAAAACCGGCGCCTGGGCCGTACCCCTGAATTTCCGTTTCGATTCGGAAAAAATCGCCCTGTGCACGGACACCTCCGAAGCCTCGGTGATGATCTTCGGCGAGGAATTCATTGACCGCGTCGAGGCCGTCAAAGCGGACCTGGACCGTCATATTCGGACCTATATCTTCCACGGACCCGACGCCCTCCGTCCGGCCTACGCCCTGTCTTTGGCGGACATCCTCGACAACGGCCCCGCCGACGACCCAAAGGTGCCCCTGAGCCCCGACGATGAGGCGGCCCTGTACTTCACCTCCGGCACCACCGGGGTGCCCAAGGCCGTGCTTCTGACACACCGGAGCCTTTACTCCGCCTGCGAGGTCGAACAGGCCCACCACGGCCAGACCCACAAGGACAACTTTCTGTGCATCCCGCCCCTGTACCATACCGGGGCCAAAATGCACTGGTTCGGCAATTTTCTGGTGGGAGCGAAAAGCGTGATCCTCAAAGGCGTCAGTCCGAAATGGATCCTCGAAGCCGTGAGCGAAGAGAAGGTGACCATCGTCTGGCTTTTGGTCCCCTGGGCCCACGACATCCTCATCGCCGTCGAAAACGGGGAGCTTACCCTTTCCGATTACGCCCTTGACCAGTGGCGGCTGATGCACATCGGCGCCCAGCCCGTGCCGCCCTCGCTGATCGAGAAATGGAAAAAGGTGTTCCCGAACCAGGATTACGACACCAACTACGGCCTGACCGAGGCCACGGGGCCGGGCTGCGTCCATCTGGGCCTGGGCAACGAGCACAAGGTGGGCGCCATCGGCCTTCCGGGCAAAGGATGGGAATGCATGGTGGCAGACGGAGACCTGAACCCCCTGCCCGGCGGCGAAACCGGCGAACTGCTGGTCCGGGGGCCCGGCGTGATGAAATGCTATTACAAAAATCCCGAGGAAACGTCCCGGTCCCTGGTGGGCGGCTGGCTGAAAACCGGAGACATGGCCCGGACCGATGAAAGCGGGTTCATCTGGCTGGTCGATCGTAAAAAGGATTTGATTATCACCGGCGGAGAGAATATATTTCCCGTTGAGATCGAACACTTTTTCATGACCCATGACGATATTCAGGATGTGGCGGTGATCGGGGTCCCTGATGAACGGCTCGGCGAAGTGGCTGCCGTGATCATCCAGATGAAAGCCGGCCGCGACATGACCGACGAGGATGTGAACCGGTTTGCCCAGGGCCTGCCCCGATACAAGCGGCCGCGCGTGATCCTCTTCGACGACATCCCGAGGAACCCCACGGGCAAAATCGAAAAACCGAAACTGCGACGAAAATATATCCGATCGGGCAGGGATTACGGCAAACTCCTCGCCTGACGACAGACGGACAACACCCGGCCCCCAATGATGCCGGCCTGGTGAAACGTCAATGTTTGGAGGCTTCGTAAAATGTTCGAGATCAAGGCTTGCGAAGCCCGAGGAATGAGGCGTACTAAAGGTACGCCTCAGTGACGAGGGCTGACGCGTAACGCAGATATCGGATGTTTTACGAAGCCGTCAATGGTATCAATCAAAGTGTGGGACAGATATGAGTGTGTTATCGTATTTTGACGAGGTGCGGATCAAATCCGTGGAGGACATTCTCCATGGGGAACTGATCGACTCGGGCATGCATCAGGCGATCCTGACGGACACCAGCGGCAATATCGTGGCCCAGTACAACAGCGGAGACGTGCTGTACGACGCCATGTCCCTGGCCGTGCTGGCGGCCAGCAACATCAGCTCGCTGAACGCCATGAGCCGGATCATCGGCGAAGAGGAGTTCCCCATGTTCATCCTGAAGGGGGAGCGGGACAACATCCACTTCAACAAAGTCACCCATGACCTGTTCCTGATCACCATTTTTCATCGGGATCTGTCGGTGGGGTTTGTCCGTAAACGGATCGACGTGACCATTGCGGCGATCCAGGAACTGATCAGGCATTGCCGAATCCCCTGACCAACGGTTGTGACGCCGCGCCATGTACAAAAAATTCTTCGGATTCAAAGAAAGACCGTTCCAGCTTGTGCCCAATCCGGCCTATCTGTACCTGAGCAAGTGCCATGAGGAGGCCCTGGCCCATCTGACCTATGCCATCGCCCAGGGAGACGGCTTCGTGGAGATCGTCGGCGAGGTGGGCACCGGCAAAACCACGCTTTGCCGTGTCTTTCTCGAAAGCCTCACCAGCGAGGTCGAAGCCGCCTACATCTTCAACCCCAAACTCGATTCCATTCAACTGCTCAAGGCCGTCAACGACGATTTCGGCATCGATTCCCGCCCGGACAACATCAAGGACCTGATCGACATCCTGAACCGCTTCCTGCTGAAAAAAAAAGCCGAAGGGAAGAAGATCATTCTGTTGATCGACGAAGCCCAGAACCTGACGGCCGAAGTGCTCGAACAGCTTCGCCTTTTGTCCAACCTTGAAACCACCACCAGCAAACTGCTCCAGATCATCCTGGTGGGCCAGCCCGAACTGGGGCGGATTCTCGACTCCTACGAGCTGCGGCAGCTGGGCCAGCGCATCACCCTCTCCTGCCGCCTTTTGCCCCTGTCGCTGGTGGAAACCCTGGAATACATCCGCCACCGGCTGTACGTGGCCTCGGGCCGGAGCACCACCAAATTCACCTCAGGAGCCATCCGGGAGGTCTTTGGCTATTCCCGGGGCATTCCCCGGCTGATCAACATCGTCTGTGACCGGTCGCTGCTCACCGCCTACGTGCTTGCAAGCCCCAAAATCACCCGGGCCATCGTGCGCAAGGCCATCTGTGAACTGGAACGGCCCCAGGGCTCGCGACGACGCCTGGCTGTTCCGGCAGCTGTGGCCGCCCTGACGCTGGCCGTCCTGATCGTTTTTTTCGTTTTCCAAAACGGCAACGGCCCGTCTCTGACCGATCCGGCTCCGGCCGAGGCCACCGCCACCTTTCCCATCCCCCGGGAGCGGCATACCATTGTCCGGCCCGACCCGGCCCCTTTGCTTTCCGCCCCAAAGACGCCTTCACCTTCCGAAGAGCCCGCCCTTGAGGCATACAGCCGCCGGGCCGTGCTCCAGACCGCCCTGCGCCTCTGGGACCCCGGATCAAGCATTTCAGCCAAGCTCGATTCGGTTGCCGACGACGGCGCCTATTTCAACATGGGGGCGCGGATCAACGGATTTTCACTGTTTGCCCTGGGCGACGATCTTTCGCTGATTTTCACCCTCAACCTGCCCCTTTTGGGTGAATTTTACATGCCCGGCTTCGACCGGCCCCTCTACCTGGTGCTCACCGGCATCCGCGGCGAGGTGCTGACCTTCGACTGCGGCAACGGTCAGAGCCGCACCCTCAGCTTTATCGAAGCCGATCAGCAATGGACCGGCGTGGCCTACGTCCCCTGGAAAAACTTTCTGGCCTGCGAGGGCGTTATTCCCGACAACGCCCCGGAATCCTCGGTGATCAGTCTCAAGATGCTGCTGGTGGACCTGGGCTACGCGGACATCGCCCTCAACGGTGTCTACGACGATCATACGCGCCGGATCGTGGCGGATTTCCAGGCCCGCTACGGCATTCCCGCCGACGGGCGGGTGGACGACCTGACCAAGATCCTGCTCTACACCGAAAAGAAACTGTTCAACGTGCCCTCCCTGGCTTCGGACGGCATCGTCGCGGAGGCCGGCACGTGAGCTCGATCCTCGACGCCCTGAAAAAACTTGATCAGGAAAAAGACGAGCCCCCGAGGAACATCGACTGGCCCCAGCCCATCGACACCCGCTCGGCCCTCAAACGCCGACTGAGCGGCCGATTTCCCATCAAATCCGGCCTTGCCGGACTGATGGCCATTCTGGTTTTCGGAGGCGCAGGATGGCTTGCCTTGACCCTGCCGTTCGCCTCCGGCCCTCGGGATCAGGCCGTCACGCCGACGCCTGTGCCCCCGGCCCCGACGGCCGAGCCCCCGATCGTCGCCGACGCCCCCGAACCGGCCGAGCCCCGGCCAAGACTGCCCCGACCCGTCGACGACGCCTCAACCGTTCAGGTGCCCGATCCCGCCGAACCGCCGCTTCACTCCGACGCCCACGAGCCCGACAGGGTCGACCCGTTCCCATCGTTTTACAACAAACCCGCTGTGGCCGCCGTCACCGTCCCGCCCGCCCCGACGGCCGACGAGGCCATAGACCCTGCCATGGCCGACCTGCTCACCCGCGTGCCCCAGGAGCTTCTGCCCCCCCGAAAACTCGTCGACAGCGGCTGGCTGACCCTCCAGGCCATCTCCTGGTCCGAGACCCCCGAGCGGCGCATCGCCGTGATCAACGCCCAGCTGCTCAAGGAAGGCCGCCGCATCGACGGCGCCCTGATCCGCCGCATCGACCGGGACTACGTGGTCATCGAAAAAGACGGCGAACAGCTGATGCTGCCCTTCGGCAATCACTGAAGCGCATCGCCCCCCTGCTCCCGACGAAACAGACGATTGCCGACATGCGGATGTTCATTGACGATTGACAAATCGGCTTTTCTCATATAGCGTTTGATCGCCTTTCCACGGGATATCATGATCCCCGGAGCATCCGATGGTTCCGGCGGGTTCACGGATACCGTGCTTTCAATCACTGTCAATGAAAACGACGGACGCGGGGTTGATGTTCCCCGTTCAAGGAGACCCGATTTATGTTCAAATCCATGAAGCTTCAACCCAAACTGCTGCTCATCGGCTGCCTGATGGTGATTGTGCCCCAGCTGATCATCTCGGCCTTCACCCTGGTCCAGAACAAAAAACTTCTGAACCATACCGTCGAGGAAATGACCCGGCTGACCTATGCCGACCTGGACCACATCGTCCAGTCCATCCACGGCATGGTCCGCTCCCACCAGGACGTCAACGAAATGAACATCAAAAATTCCCTGAACGTGGCCCGGGACATCGTTCTCAACAACGGGGGATTTTCCTTTGGGGACCGCACGGTGAAATGGCAGGCGGTCAACCAGTTCACCCAGGAGACCTCGGTGGCGGAACTGCCCCAGATGAAGGTGGGAGACCAATGGCTGGGCCAGATCTCAAACGCCAAGTCCAACGTCCTTGTGGTTGACAAGGTCCGGGAGCTCGTGTCCGTGACCTGCACGATCTTCCAGCGGATGAACGCCAACGGCGACATGCTCCGGGTGGCCACCAACGTCATCAAGAAAGACGGCAGCCGGGCCATCGGCACCTTCATTCCCGGCGTCAACCCCGACGGGAAGCCCAACCCGGTGGTTCAGGCGGTCATGCGCGGTGAGACCTTCGTGGGCAAAGCCTTCGTGGTCAACGCCATGTACATCACGGCCTACGAACCGATCAGGGATGCGTCCAACACCATCGTGGGCATGCTGTACGTGGGGGTTCCCATGGAAAGCGTCCAGAGCCTTCGGCAGACCATCATGGACGTGGCGGTGGGCGACACCGGCTACGTCTGGGTTCTGGACAGCCAGGGCAACTACGTGATCTCCGACAACGGGGAACGTGACGGAGAAAACATCCTGAACGCCAAGGACGATGAGGGAAACTTCTTTATCCGGGACATCATCCGCAAAGCCCGGGAACTCAAGCCCGGTGACGTGGCCGAGCATCGTTACCCCTGGAAAAACGCCGAAGACGGCAAGCCCCGGATGAAAATCGCGAAAATCACCTATTTCGAGCCCTGGGACTGGATCATCGGCGCCGGCTCCGTTGAAGAGGAATTTCTGGCCTCGAGTACAAAAATCAAAGCGGCGGCCCTGCGCAACACCGTCCTGCTGGTGTCCATCTTCCTGGTGTCCCTGCTTACGGCGGTCTGGGTCTGGACCCTCATCGCCCGCCAGATCACCCGGCCCATCATTGCCCTGATCGACGCGACCGAAAAGATGAGCCTGGGCGAACTGGACATCGCCATCGACATCACGTCCCAGGATGAACTCGGCGCCCTGGGTCAGGCCATCAAACGCATGCAGACCAGCCTTAAGCTGGCCATGATGCGTATACGCAAGGAAAAGTAACCGACGCTCTTTTACTTTAAGGTCGAAACGCAAAAACCCCCGTGACGGCTGCCGTCACGGGGGTTTATTTTTGGTGTATCCAAAGGCGGCCCGGGCCTTCGATCAGAAGCAGGTTTCCAGAACGTTTCGCCGGAAGGTCAGGCTGAGGGTGTCGTCGGGAATTTCCTTGGCGATCATATGGACAAAATCCTTGGCGATCATTTTGGGAATCTGATCGGCATCGAGTTTCAGGGTCGCAAGCACCTCATCGACGATCATGCCGCCGATGGGTCCAACCAGTTCAATAAGTGTTTTACGGATGTTTTCGGCAAAGATCGAATCCATGCAGTCAAAATGTTCGATGACCTTGATCACCTTCTGTTTGTGCAAGGCCGAAAGCTTCTGCTTGAGGAGGGCCGGACTGATCGGCAGTTCCTTGCCGATCTGGCGGGCCGACTTTTTCTGTTCGATGAGCGCCAGAATCTGAAGATCCACCGAGTCCAGGGAGACTTCCGAGTCAAGGAGCGACCCGGTCCGCTTGAAAAAATAATCGGTCTGACTTGCCATATCGCTTATCCTGTGGGGTGCCTCACGGGGTTGATGATAAAAGACGATGCCGGAGCCTGAGCCCCCGCCTTTCCGGCCGTATGTCCGTCATACCGGAGGGGGTGCCCCGTTTCTCTGCCGTCTCCTCTGCCCGAAGCGCCGGACCACGGTTCACATCGTGTGCGTCGCAAACAGGGGGGTTCCCATGCAAAGAAACGTCTTCTCATTGAAATCACATGAAAATCAGGGCTTTTTGGAAAGCATCGTCCCATTGAAAGATGTTTGTATAGCACCAAAGCATGGGGCTGTCAAACACTGATATCACCCGGCAAAACGGAACAGACGGTGGGAAAAACGTTCACGGAAGATACGCAGAAGATAAGGCGGGAGTTTAGTCTTGCATTCGGCAACCATGCTGTTAAAATATCGTGATTTTGACTTGCACGGGTTTAATGGTGATGATCTCGTAAAAAGTAAGTTTTTGGACGGCTTCGTAAAATGTTCGAGATCAAGGCTTGCGAAGCCGTAAGGAATGAGGCGTACTTAGGGTACGCCGCAGTGACGAGGGATGACGCGTAACGCAGATATCGGACTTTTTACGAAGCCGTCAATGGTCGATTAATGAAAAACGAGCGCCGGAAAAAACACAAAAGTCCCTGGATCATTCTGGCCCTTGCCCTGACGGGCTGGCTGGCTATGCTGCCTTTTTTTTCCGAAGCGTTCTTTTCCGGGCTTTTCTTCATGCCCTTTGTCGGGGCCGTGGCCGCCGTCGTGGCCAACATCACCCCCGCCGCCGCCGGAATCATCTATTTCCCCATCCTGACCCATCTGAGCGTTTCACCGGTGACCGTCGCCCAGTTCAACCTGGCCATCCAGGCCTACGGCATGGGCCTTGGCACCTTCCGCTGGTTTCTTTTCAACCGGAGGCTGTTCCTGTTCAACGTGCTGCCCCTGTCCATCGCAGGCGGCCTTCTCGGGGAAATCGTCAGCATGGTGATCTATCCCATAAGGGCCCCGGAAATGCTGACCCTGATCTTCAACGGCATCGCCTTCGTCTTCACCCAGATCATCTTTTTCTCCCTGCTTCGAAACACAAAATACCCCAACAACAGCTTCACGCTGACGGCGTCAAGCGGCACGGTGCTGTTCGCCGTGGCCTTCGTCGGCGGGCTGCTCTGCGGCTGGATCGGCTTCGGCATCGACACGATATTCTATTTCATGATGACCATGGTCTACCGGATCAACCCGGCGGTGGCCATCGTGACCAGCATCGCCCTGATGGCCGTGATGTCCATCACCGGCACCCTTTTCAACGTGTTCATCCACAACGTGCCGTTCACCCTGTTTTACAGCGCCCTGCCCGGCGTGACCCTGGGCGGCCTGTTTCTGGCGGCCTACATCGCCGTCCGCATGGGGCCCCGGAACATCCTCCTTTTGTTCACCTTTTTCCTGAGCGCCGATTTCTTCATGACCCTGTGGACCCAGCAGACGATCCCCATGAGCGAAACGATCCGCAAGCTGGTCATCTACGTTCTGGTCTTCTACCTCCTGGCCATTCACGTCCGGATCATGCGGAACCAGTCCCGCGCCGTCGAGCGGCGGGGAAAAGACCAGGGGTCTTACGATTCAACGCCGCCCGCCTCCGAATCGTAAGCGTTCAGAACAATTCCACATTGTCCCCAAAATCTTCGGACTCTTTTCGTTTGGGTGATTCGCCCTCGCCGTCGGCCTGCTGTTCCCCGATATCCTCTTCGGCCGGGATCTTCCGCTCAGCCGGAGCGTCCGGCTCATCCGTGGCGCTAAGGGCCTGTTCATGGGCCCGGCGTTCGCTTTCCATGGTGTAATGATCGGTTCGGATCATGCCGGGGGCGGGGGCGGGGGAAGAATCCAGCCCTGCCGCGGCGGAGCCCTCTGCGATCATCGGAGACAGACGACGGATCAGCGCGTCCAGATCCTTCAGCCGGCCTGAAAAAAACGCCCGGTGCTCCCGGGTTTGCCCGATGGCCTTCTCAAGACCGGCAAGGGGTTCGACCATGGCCTCCCGGTGAGACGCGACTGTTTGACGGATCCGGGCCAGATCGTCCATACCCCGGGTCAAATCGTATCCGTCATCCGCATCAAGGGAGCTGCCCCCGGACCGGTCATCGGCAAGCAGACCATCGGTCAGGGACTGAACCGTTCCGATGATGCGGATGACCTGTTCGACAAAGTCATTGGCCGCCCGGGAACTGGTGGTCACTTCCTGGGCAAACACCTCGATGCTCCTGCCCCGGTCACCCAGGTGGGCGGCCTTGATAACGGCGTTGAGGGCTTTTCGATGAAGTTCCAGGCTGATCCGTTTGACCGCCGCGACATGACGCTGGAGACGTGCCGCGGCGGCAGCACCGCGGGTCACCTGATCGGTCACGGCCTCCGACAGCGTGAGGCATTCGTCGCGAACGCCGGAAAGCGATTTCAGGCAAGCCGACAGACGCTCCACGGGATCCTCGCCGCCGGGATTATCCCCGGTCGAAAGGCCCGGGGATTGGCGGTACAGCCCGGCCACCTGGTCATCGATCCCCTCAAGGGCCCGGGCCATGCCGTCGACGGCGTCCGCGATATCCCGATAAATACCGGAAAGCTGGCGTTCCTGAATCCTGAGAACCGTCACGGCGAACCGGATCCGATCCCGACCGCCCCGCCAGGCAAAACGGACGGACGGCCCCTTGAGCTGATCCGCCGCTTCCGTCAGGGCGGCAATGATATGATCGATCTTCTGACGAACGATATCGTGAAACTGGAGCGCCACCACAATCTCGGCGGCCCTATCCCCGATCCGGCGGACACAGTCGGCCGCAGCGTCCATGGATGCGCAGGTGCCGTCCATCAGTCCCGTCAGGGTCCGGGCGGCCTGCTCCATATCGTTTCGGGCCGCCCGGGCCAGCTCCGACATCCGGACAAGATGGGCCTGGCCGGCGTTGAGTGCCGCCCGATGGTCCCGACGGATATCCTGCGCCTCACGGTCCAGATCGGCGGCCACCTGGCCGATGTCCACGGCCAGAGCCCGGACTTCTTCGGTAAACACGGTGAACATGTCCTGCGATGCGTCGCATCGGCGACTTTCAATGCCGATGTTCAGGGCGATCACATTGAGCAGCAGCACGATATGGTTCGACTCGTCGCAGAGCCCGCTCAGTTTGGCCAGGGCCCCGCCGATGTCCTTAACCGCGTCAAGGCGTTTTCCAATGGCGGCCTGCTGATCAAACAGGGCCTCAACAAAGCGGGATGCCCCGTCGGTGAGGCCGGTGAGCCCCGACGCATCGTCCCCGCTTCGGATCAGATCCAGGCATTGAATCACCCGGGCGGTGACATCTCCGGCCTTTTGGTGGATATCCTGAAACCTCCGGCCCAGATCGAGAAAACGGGTCTCGGTCCCGTCCATCAGCGTGGTCAGATCGACAATCAGAGCCCCGATGTCTCCGGCCAGACGATGTCGGATCCAAGTCGCGCCTGAAAAAACACGGCCAAGGATGAGCGCCATGTGATGCGTAATCGTCGGCATGCGTCCCCCATGCGGGTCGGTGTCCGGTTGAGAAGGGAGGCCATGGGCGTCGGTCGGTGGGAACGGTGCCCGTATATTCTCTGATAAATCCGTCAATCAGGCGTCACATGTGTCCCATGGCGTACAGGCCTTCATTCTGCCAGAGCCCCCGGCCCCCGTCAACGTGAAAGATCTCTAAAACGCAGACGTTTTCATCTCCCCTTCAAAATATTCGGAATCGGGATCGAAATCGGATGCTCCGGATTTCATCGCAGGGCAATCGTCTGAACGTGCACTTGGCGTGACACAGCCTGAGGCCGTGGACCATGCCTTTGGCATGGTCTTGTTTTCTCTGTGCCTTGATGTCTTGGTGAGAAAACAAAAAGACCGGCTCACCTTCGGTGAAACCGGTTTTAGGACTCTCACAGAGACACAAAGAAGAGCTCGAAGGAAACAACAACCATCGTGAACATGCTCGTGGCCCTTCACGTGAACGACATGAGCCGGTCACACAGGAGGAGATGCCTTCCATACAATTACCCCGGATTTCATCGTGACAAACCGTCCGGATCATATTAAAACAAAACACCATGACCCTGCCCGGCAGGCGTCCAGTTTTCACCCCCAACGGAGGGAGGCATATCATGATCATCACCTTTTACGGCGGGGTCCGGGAAGTCACCGGCTCCATGCATCTGTTCTCAGCCAACCACGATCACATTCTCCTCGACTGCGGGATGTTCCAGGGCCGGCGACGGGAAAGCGACATGAAAAACAGGGTCTTTCCCATCGATCCTGCCATGGTCACCAACATGATCCTGTCCCATGCCCACATCGACCACTCGGGCCGGATTCCCCTTCTGACCGAAGGCGGGTTCAAGGGTCGCATCATCACCACACGGACCACGGTGGACGCCTGCGAATACCTGCTGCTCGACGCGGGACACATCCAGGAATCCGACGCGGCCTACCTGAACTACAAAACCCTGAGGGGCCATCTGTACAAGCTCCATCAGAGCAACAAAAAGAGCATCTCCAATCGGGAAAAAGGCGAAATCGCCAAACTGCTCAAAAAGGAACGCCACGAACTCAACATCGAAACCATTCACAGCCTGATGGAAGACTACCGTCTTGAGATCGTGGAACCCCTGTACACCCAGGTCGAGGCGAACCGCAGCCTGAGTTTTTTCGACGGCTATCCCTACAAGGAACCGGTCACCATCGGCAAGGGCATGACCGCCACTTTCTACGACGCCGGACACATATTGGGGTCGGCCATGTGCCTGATCCGTTTCCGGGAAAACGGGCGCAGGTGCACGGTCTGCTACACCGGGGACATCGGCCGATTTGACCGGCCCATCCTCAAGGATCCCACCATGGATTTCCCCGAAGAGCACCGGAACATCGACCTTCTGATCATGGAAAGCACCTACGGCGGACGACACCACGAAACCGTGGATGATCTGAAGGAACGCCTGAAAAAGGTGGTCACGGAAACCATCGAGGGCGGCGGCTCCGTGGTGATCCCGGCCTTTGCCTACGGACGAACCCAGGATGTGGTTTACGTGCTCCACGAACTGTACGAAGCGGGTGAGGTCCCCCGGGTTCCGGTCTACGTGGATTCGCCCCTGGCCACCAAACTGACCAAGGTGTTCGGCGAGCACCCCGAAGTCTATGACCGGGAAACCCACAAGGCCTTTCTGGAAAAGGGTCTGAACCCCTTTTCCTTCAACGAGCTGCGCTACACGGAATCCGTTGAGGATTCCATGGAGATCATGAAGGATCCCCGGCCGCACATCGTGATTTCTTCCTCGGGCATGTGTGAAGCGGGCCGGATACTGCACCATCTGCGCTGGAAAATCCACAACCCGAAGAACACGGTCCTGATCGTGGGCTACATGGCCGAGCACACCCTGGGCCGGCGCATCGTGGATCTGGGCTGGGACTATGAACAGTCCGGCCGCAGGGGCCCCGCGCCGGAGGTGAAAATCCTCGGCAAGACTTACCCCCTGAACGCCCGGGTGGTCAAACTGTCCGGATTCAGCGCCCACGCCGACCAGTCGGAAATGACCCGTTTCCTCAAGGAAAGCAACCTTTCGGTCAAGCGGATCGCCGTGGTCCACGGCGAGGAATCCCAGTCCCTCCAGTTCGCCGAACACCTCCGGGATCACGGATTCAACGCCACAGCCCCCCGCCGGGGCGAAGTGATGAAACTCTACGAAGATTAAATGCAAGGAGAATCGCCATGTTCGAGGTCGCCGTCGTCTGTCTGGTTCTGACTGCCCTGTTCGCCTACGTGAATCACAAGTATGTGGGGCTGCCCACCACCATCGGGGTCATGGGCATCGCCCAGGTCTTTTCCTTTGGCCTGGTGGGCCTCAGCGCTTTGGGGCTGGGGTCCCTGCACGACTACGAGGTGTCCCTGCTCTCGTCCATCGACTTTTCCCAGGTGCTGATGGAAGGCATGCTCTCGCTTCTGCTGTTCGCCGGGGCCCTGCATGTGGATCTGTCCGAACTGAAAGCCTACAGCTGGCAGGTCCTGGTGCTGGCCGTCATCGGCACGGTGTTGTCCACCCTGATCGTGGCCGCCGGTCTCTGGTATCTCCTGCCGCTGTTCGGATTTGCCCTGCCCTTCGCCTACTGCCTGGTGTTCGGCGCCCTGATCTCACCCACGGACCCCATCGCCGTCATGGGCATCATGACCACGGCCGGAGCGCCGAAGAATCTGGAGCTGATGATTTCCGGAGAGTCCTTGTTCAACGACGGGGTCGGCGTCGTGCTGTTCGCCCTGGTGGTGGGCATGATCACCAGCGGCCAGAGCCCCACCGTGTCCCACGGCGCCCTGCTCCTGCTCCACGAAGCAGGCGGCGGCATCGTCTTCGGCCTGGTTCTGGGCTGCGTCACCTACCTGCTTTTGAAAAGCATCGAAAGCTACATGGAAGAGGTGCTGATCACCCTGGCCTCGGTCATGGGCGGCTATGCCCTGGCCATGCACCTGCATGTATCCGGCCCCCTGGCCATGGTCATCGTGGGGCTGATCATCGGCAACCACGGACGGCAAAAGGCCATGGGCGACATGACCCGCCAGTATCTGGACATGTTCTGGGAGCTGCTCGACGCCATGCTGAACTCGGTGCTGTTCGTGCTGATCGGCCTCGAGGTGATCATCATCAGCTATTCGGCCGGGCTGCTCCTGGCCGTGATCCCTGTCATCGCCCTGACCCTTGCCGCCCGTCTGATCACCGTGGGCCTGCCCACGGGCCTTTTCAGGAAAACCTTCCGCCTGTCCCGGGGCGCCTGGAAAGTCCTGACCTGGGGCGGGCTTCGGGGCGGCATCTCCGTGGCCCTGGCCCTGTCCCTGCCCAAAGGCCCCGAACGGGATCTGGTTCTTGCCCTGACCTACGCCATCGTGGTTTTTTCCATCCTGGTCCAGGGACTGTCCATCGGCTGGGTGATCCGCAAAAGCGTGCCGGTGTCCCACCACACCGCCGAGCATTGAATTTAAAGGAGTCCGAAAACCATGCCGACCCGCCGAACCGATGAAATGACATCGTTTATCGCCATGGATGTCCTTGAAAAAGCCCATGACATGGAGCGCCGGGGCATCGATATCGTCCATTTGGAAGTGGGGGAACCGGATTTCCCCACGCCGGACTGCGTGAACCGGGCACTTGTCCGGGCCCTGTCCGAGGGCCGCACCCACTATACCCACAGCCTGGGCATCATCGAGCTTCGGGAAGCGATCTGTACGCATTACCAAAAAAGATACGGCGTTTCCGTCACCCCGGACCGGGTGGTCGTCACCTCCGGCACAAGCCCGGCCATGTTCAGCCTGTTCGCCGCCCTGGTGGAACCGGGAGACGAGGTGATTCTGTCTGATCCCCATTACGCCTGCTACCCCAATCTCATTGGTTTCTCAGGCGGCGTTCCGGTCAGGGTACCGGTGCGGGAAGAAGACGGCTACCAGTTCCGGGCGGCGGACATCAAAGCCGCCGTGACCGAAAAAACCCGGGCGATTTTCATCAATTCCCCGGCCAATCCCACCGGCACCCTTCTGTCCGAAGACAACCTCAGACAGATCGCGGACCTGGGGATCATGGTGGTGTCCGACGAAATCTACCACGGCCTGGTCTACGAAGGCCGGGAGCATTCGATCCTGGAGTTCACGGACAGGGCCTTTGTCCTTAACGGATTTTCCAAACTCCACGCCATGACCGGCCTGCGCCTGGGTTACCTGATCGCCCCGCCGGACTACATGGGCGCGCTGCAGAAGATCCAGCAGAACTTCTTTATCTCAGCCAATGCCCCGGTCCAGTGGGCCGGCATCGCGGCCCTCACGGAAAGCCGGGCCGACACCGACCGCATGCGGACCATCTACGACGAGCGCCGCCGCTACATGATCCGCCGCCTCACCGCCATGGGTTTTTCCATCGATCATCCGCCCACCGGCGCCTTCTACGTGTTCGTCAATGCCCGCCACATTTCCGAAGACTCCTACGCCCTGGCCTTCGACATCCTCGACAAGGCCCATGTCGGCGTCACCCCCGGCATCGACTTCGGACCCGGCGGCGAAGGCTACCTGCGCTTTTCCTACGCCAATTCCATCGAAAACATCGAAAAGGGCATGGATCGGCTGGAGCGGTATCTGCAAGGACGAAAAGGCTGAGTAAAAACAACGGTCATTCGCGGCTTTTTCTTCGTATTTTATATTTTCTGGTTATGCACTTGGTTCCAGTGACGCTTCAACCGCGTAATCAATGCCATTAACTTAAAAATATTATCGTTGTCCAGTTGATAGGCAAAGCAACGCGTGCCCATCATGGTC
>NZ_BAAHXV010000041.1:0-34608 GCF_054657895.1 Desulfatiferula olefinivorans
ATATCAGTGTAGAAGATTTCAAAATGTTTTCTGAAGAATGCATGAGAACGATGCGTACTCTTTGGGACTCTTTTAAATCATCTGGAAACATAGAATGGAGAGAATTCGCAGCACGAAAGATTGGAGATGCCAGATTGGGGAATGATGATATTCTTACTCGGTTGACAAGTAAGAAGCTTTCATCATTGGCACATGGTAAGTAGCCATCGTTTTTTGTAAAATACAATATGACAGCCTGCAATGTCTTCACTATACAATAAAAAACCGCTTGCCGTGTTAATCGCAACAAAACAGCGCAAGGGAAAATTGACTTCCCGAAGCCTGCCTTCCATCAATCAACAGACCAAAAAACCGGACGTTGTCGTTATTGTTCAGGATAACCAATCAGATGATTTGACCGAACTTGTCACGATATCCTCACAATACCTTTCAGAGATTGAAGACGTGGTTGTTCTGAAAAATGTCAGAACAGCTGGGGTCGCGGGTGCATGGAATAGCGGGCTGGACTGGATAAGAGGACGATTTCAGGACTCCTATGTCGCTATCATAGACGATGATGACACCTGGGATGACGATCATATAGAATGCTGTTTGGATGTGGCATGCTCCAATGGACAAAGATCTGCAGATGTTGTGGTCAGCGGCCAGAGATTTATTCTGAACGGTGTTGAACAGCAGGTTGAACCTGTTTCCGAGCTTTGCTGGAAATACTTTTTATTCGACAATCCCGGTTGGCGGGGATCGAATACCTTCATGAGTATTAACTTTCTCTATCACGTTGGGGGATTTGATGAAGCGTTGGTGAGTTCCCATGATCGGGATCTTGCCATACGTGTCTTAAAACATTCTGGGCTTGATATAAGGTATACAGGAAAATTCACCTCGACCTGGTTTCTTGACACAAACGGGGATCAACTGAGCTGCAGAATGAACCCGTTGAAAGCTAAAAGTGTTTACGACTTCTGGAATAAATACGGTGGAATCATGTCCGATTACCAGGCGTCACAATACTGGGATAGGGCTGATAGGCTGTTTGGGGTAAAGCGTGGATCATAGAAGGCCGCACGGGCATTTTACCAGGCCGGGAAGGGTGCGTAAACGCTTTGTCATGTACTGGCGAATGTACTTTTATCTCAAGTCAGTTTACCGGCATGTGAGGATAGGAAAACTGCCGACTCTATGGCTCGGACCGCAATATCAACGAAGTCGGGAACGAATCGAGATTGATATCACCTATGCATGCAATCTCCATTGTTTGAACTGTAACCGTTCGGTAAAGCAGGCACCGACTGCCATGGAGATGTCACTTGATCAGATTGGTTCATTTGTAAGGCAGTCCATTACAAAACAAAAGAAGTGGAAAACCATACGGGTATTGGGTGGAGAACCGACACTTCATAGTCAGTTTTTTTCTGTGATTGATTGTCTGGATCGTTACAGAAGTTATAACCCGGACTGTTTAATCGAGGTGGTCAGTAATGGTTATGGAAAAACCGTTCAAAGAAGGCTTGATTCATTACCAGGCTGGGTTGCGGTAGAAAACAGTTACAAAAAATCAAATGTCCAGACAGCATTTGCACCGTTCAATATGGCCCCATTGGATGAGGTGCGATACAGGCATTCAGATTATAGAAATGGTTGCATCATTGCTGCAGAGTGCGGAATGGGGCTTGGGCCGGGGGGATATTATCCGTGTGCCATTGCGGCGGGGATAGACAGAATAACAGGGTGGGGAATTGGCCGGAAAGATCTGCCTGAGGACAATGATTCGATGACAGATCTTATGGCTCGTTTTTGCGGTTTATGCGGACGATTTCATGATGGGCATTTTGTGCCGTTCAATTTGAGGCCGTCGTTGAACGAAGAGCAGATATCACCCACATGGAAACGGTTGTATGATGAGTGGGAAAAAAGGAAACGTGAGGATCATTTCTGGTGATGCCCAAAAGGTCCGTTTGTGTACATGGCTGATTGGGATATGTATGCGTTCAACCGATCATTTGAAGCAGGCATTCATTGAAAAGGTTGATCAACTTTTAAATCTGCACAAGGAGTTTGGTCTTCTTTTTCTTGAGGATGGTGAGAGCCCAGGCCAACGGGAAGAGCTTCACCAATTGACTTCAAGACGCTGGGTGCATGGGGCTGCATTATCCGGCACCTCTTGGAAGGCAAGAAACAATCTTCTTGATTGGGTTGATTCGGAATTCGTAAGCTGTGAATGGATCGGGCGTTTGGATGCCGATGATGTTATCTATGATTTAGACTATTTGAACAGTGTGAAAAACGTTGATATCAGTGAAAATACAACATGGATGCTTGCGGGTAACCGTCAAATCCACAATGGGATCTGCCTACGTCTGAACAGAGCCGTCAAAAAATTGCTTGACCCTTTATACCTGGATGAACGGCTGGTGGCCATGGCGGAGGGTAACACGAATACGGAATTGCCTTCGTGCAACTTGTGGCTTCGCCGGGGGAGTGGATATCGATATCCCAGAGAAGAGAGTGCTGAAGATCACTGGCTTTTGGCCCAGTTGCTTCTTGAGTATCCAGAAAAGGGACTGGTTCACGAGGATTGGTTCTGGGTTGATTATTGTCTGGATGGAGATCTCTCAAGGATAAATGGGGAGGCCGGAAGGGCTCTTGAGAGCCGATTGCGATTGAAGGACTGGGTGAAGGAATGGTGCAGGAAAAACGTTTTGATATGTTGATGAAAAATTATCCTGGAATAGAAGGCCTTCATTTAATCGGCTGGGGTAAAGAAGGGGTCGTTTTCCAAAAAAACGATACTGTGATTAAAATCTTTGACGGTTGGACTTCGAGTCAGCAGGATCAAATTCTTCCATTGCTTCAAGATGCCGTTGCCTCGTTTGCATCCTTTGATTTTACATGGGTTCCCGATGATTTAAAATTATTCCATGAGTCAGGATATTGGCAGATCAGTTATTTCATGCCGGAGAGTGACCCCTATCAGGGTGGGTATGAAAAATCTCTGATAGAGATGATAAACGATCTGAAACGTATGAACTGGCTTTACCTGGGGTATAGAAGGAATTCATTCAGAATAACAGGAGAACGCCTGATATTGACCGACTGGGGAATGGATTTTCAATATCTTGATGGATACTCACTGAGGGAAAATGCATGGCGGGCATGGGCGATGATCAATGAAAACCATTGCTCTTCAATTTGTGAAAACAATCGGGGCTTTAATGCTTTTTTAAAAGAGATTGGCTGTTTTGAATCGTTTACGTATTAAGATTGATAAACCGGTCAGTGTGCTGATAAAGACCTGCCCCCAGGATTCAGGTATTGTACATGACCAGCTGAACCATATTTTATCTTTTCTTGGAACAGATCCACGGTATCAGGAAATATCGGTCGTGGTTGATCCGCCTCGGGCAACATACCTGCGTCAATACAGTTCTGGTGATGAAGACACGTTGATTCGTGTGCTCAATACATTTTTAAACAATGGGAGAATAACCCGATGGATGATGGGGCCAAAGGCTGATACTGACTCTGCAGTTGCAACCAATCAGAATTGGTTTGCCATAGAGGAAGGTGTGACGCACACGAAAACCGGTATTCCTGTGACCACTCAGTTGTGGGCTTTTGATCAGATGCGGGAGAGCCTCATCTTTCAACTCGACATAGATACTCTGTTTTTCACCAGAGATCATAGCCATGACTGGCTCGGGGATATGCTTTTCGCCCTCCAGGAAAACGATCGTGCGATAAGTGTGGGGTTTAATATTCTGAAACAAAATTGGGAATATAAATCGTATCATGCCCCCGAGGGTGAGTACAAACCTGAGGTTCGATGTGCTTTGATCGATGTTGAAGGAATGCGTCGCCTTTGTCCTTTACCCAATGGTGTTGATGAAGATGGCTGGTCGCAAGGCTGGTATCACGCCGTTCATCAGCAGCAGAAAAAGACTGGAACTGTTTCCCTTCGTGGTGGTGATGGCCGTACGGGTTATATCCATCCGAATAATGCATTGAAAATAGATGAAGGCAATTTGCCTCTGGTTCGAAGCAAAATTGAAACATGTCAATTCCCTCTTGCGCAGATTGAACATTGGGACGTGATTGAGGATATGAATCTATGGAGTGCAGCAGGAAATGATCCGGTCTCCCATGTGATATATCCGGAAGGACACTTAACTCTTCCATTGACCCGTCTTATAAATGATGGCGGGCTTGTTGTATTACGGCATTCATACAAACAGGAAGACTACGATGATACCTATGGCGATAGTGATAGAGGACTGAGTGATTATGGGAAGTCTCGTGCGGGCCACTGGGCTCGGTATTTGAAGAACAATGTTGATATGATTTGGTCGTCTCCCATTAAACGATGTTTGGATACATCAGAGATACTGGCCCATGGAAATCAGGCTTCTTTAAAGATAACTCCGGTGCTTTTGGGACCAAGAATATATCGCAAGGACGAATGGGGAAAACTAAAAAGAAAGATCGGGTGGTCTCGTTTAGTGACAAAGTGGTTGAAGGGAGAAGTGTCTGGCTCAATTGTTCAGTCTTATAATGAATGGAAAGCATCCAAGGAATTCTCTGATTTTATAAAGATGGCATCGTGTTATGAAAAACAGCTCTTTGTCACACAGGGTATCGTCTGTCAGGCACTTTGTTATCTGGCATACGGTGTCATTGAATTTACCGGAACGGGTTTGAGCGGATTTCATATAGACCATGACGTTTTGCAGAGGCTTAGATGATACACAGGCCGACACGCTATAAACCCAATCCTTTACGAATAGAAATCGATATTACATATGCCTGTAATCTCCACTGTTACCAATGTGACAGATCCTGCTCACAGCTTCCTTCTTCAATGATGATGGATCTGGATACAATAGAACGATTTCTTTCCGAGAGTACAAAACAACAACGATGGTGGGAAAGTATTCGTATCCTTGGTGGTGAACCAACACTTCATCCAGGTTTGGAACAAATGGTTGGCATGATCGAGGCGTGGTGTCAGGCGTATTCCCCGGAATGCAGCCGTTATGTTGTTTCAAATGGTTATGGCACAAATGCCAGAAAGGTGTTGGCCCGGCTTCCGGGCAACTGGATATATACTGGCTCCTTTAAAGATGAAAGGTATGTGGCCCATTTTGAACCATTCAATAAAGCTCCCATAGATTATGATGCATGGAAAAATGAAGATTTTACGAAGGGCTGTTGGATCTGTTCAGACTGTGGTTCAGGTTTAACACCCTTGGGATACTTCCCATGTGCAGTGTCAGGCGGAATCGAACGCGTATTTAGACAAGGGCTGGGGTTTCGAAGCTTGCCGCCTGAACATTGTAATATGGATGATATATTGGAAAGATCATGCCGGTATTGTGGTCATTTCTTTAATGATATTTACGCTAAACGGACTGAACGATTTGTTGGTGATCCCGATTTTATGACAAAAAGCTGGAAACAGGCATATAGTCACGCATGGGATTCAAAATCATCATAGAGTTTTTTCAGAGAAGTATGGCTTATCGCGATGCCATGCTGGTTCTGAAAATATTCGGATATTTTTCGCCAACTGATAAGGTTCAACCTCATTTCATAGAGCTCTTTGATGTGCTGATCTGTAATTTTGTCCTTGATTGAATTTTTCCTTCTGGAAATTAAATCAATCCCATCATTTTTAATACTGTATCTGTTGTTGTCTTTGAGGCGCTGAAAAAAGATTTCATTAATTGCAATCAAAAAACACGAGTGGTGGAATTCAGGGATTCTTTCTTTGATGCAATGGTGCTTTTCAGCAGAGGAAATGGCCATTTTTTTTCATGAATCCTGATACGATTAGGTTCAGGACATTTGTAATAAATGGAAACCAGTTGCTTCCGCTGACCGTGTGCCATTTTTGTCAGAGAGGAGATGTAATCGTCCTGAGGGGCGCTACCCTGATTGCCGTCCATTGCTGGTGTAAAGAACCTTTGGATGTATGCAGGGCTGACTTTCAGTTTATGATATCTCTTTAAATATTTCGAAATTTTAGCCCAGCTAAGGCCTTGCTCTCGTAAATCAAAGATTAAAGAACCCCGGAGGGGGAGGATGATCAATTCAACCCGCATAAAAGATCTGTTCGACCACATTACCCTGTGGAAAAAAGGCGGCCAGCGGGCGCCCCACAAGCCGCTTTTACTTTTGATTGCCCTGGCTCACTGCATTCAGGAAAAGGATCGGTTTATCAGCTTTGCCGATATTTATGACCCCCTGAAACAGGTGTTGATGGAGTTCGGTCCGACCCGAAAAATCTACCATCCCGAGTATCCCTTCTGGCGGCTTCAGAATGACGGCATCTGGGAATTGACCAACACCGAGCATGTCGCTGGTCGGCCGGGCAAAAGCGATGCAAGAAAAGGGGAGCTGATCACATACAATGTGCAGGGTGGTTTCAACAAAGACATTTACGATTATCTTGTGTCCCACAAAGAAGAAATCCCGGAGATCGCGCTGTCCATCCTGGAGAAAAATTTTCCGGCATCCATCCACGAAGACATCCTTCAGGCGGTGGGGCTTGACCTGGATTTTGCCGAACAGATCAAACGAACGCGTGATCCCAATTTCAGGGACAAGATTTTGAATGCCTATGAATACCGATGCGCGGTCTGCGGTTTCAATGTGCGTGTCGGAACGTCCCTTGTAGCCCTTGAGGCCGCCCATATCAAATGGCATCAGGCCGGTGGGCCTGATGTGGAAAAAAATGGCGTTGCTCTCTGTTCCCTGCATCACAAGCTGTTCGACCGCGGTGCCTTTACCCTGTCCGACACCATGAAAATCATCGTTTCCGATCGGGCTCATGGCAGCAGCGGCTTTGACGAATGGCTCATGGCCTATCACGGCAAAGAACTCAGGCGACCGCAACGGCCGTCCTTTTTCCCCGAACCTCACTTTGTCACCTGGCATGTCAACGAAGTGTTTCAGGGATATGGACGGCATTGTGCCTGATCTTGACCAGGCCTTGAAAAGCCTATCGTCACCGTTGCCGCTTATTTCTAATCTGCGCAATCTGCGGATTTACCAAATAACATCAACCGGATATTTGTTGAAGAAGGCATCGCTTATTATCACCGGCAATTGTTCGGAGATTGGATTGGGCTTGTGATCAATCCAACGGTTCCTTTTCAATGTTGCAGAGCAATGCAGAGTGGGGCCAGCTTCCGATTTCCGGGCTGCAGAATTCCGGGTCGTCCGGGCAGAGTATGTTGGCGTTGGACTCAAGCGCCCCGAACGGGTCCGGAAGTTTCTGGTCACGCTCGGGGAACCACCAGCCGTGCTGAACATCCACCATGTCCTGTCGGATGCTGTCCGATAGCCGGACCCGCTGGCGTATTTTCCCAAGGGGGGTCGATATGACGGCCCAGTCTCCGGGCTCGAGCTTGAGTTTTGCCGCGGTCTCCGGATGGATCGTAACAAGCGGGTCGGGATTTTTTGTGCGGGCTTTTTCGATCTGCCGCTGTTCGGAATGGTACATGGGCATGAAACGGCTGCCGGTAATGAGAATAAAGGGATAGTCCCGGGAAGGTTCAGGGCTGCTCGAAGGGCCGCACACGGGTTCCCGGTAAACGGGAAGGGGAGAAAGACCCAAATCCTCAAAAATCGAGGACCGAAGTTCCACTTTACCGGAAGGCGTACCAAAACCGTACTTCTCGTAGCCCTTGAATTCTCTTTTGCCGAAAATCCCGTACTGATCGGACAGCTGTTTGAAGGTCAGTCCCACGGGCTCAAGGCAGTAATCGTAGACCTTTTCCACGGTTTCCCAGGGCCAGTGTTCTTCCTGTCCCAGGCGAATGCCGAGACCCCGGTAGAAATCGTAGCTGTTGCGGCGTTCATAAAGGGGGTCAATCCCCTGGGTACAGGCCATGCAGAAACCGCCGGTCAGCCAGATTTCGGGCTGTTCCACGGTGGATGAGGCCGGGAAAACATAATCGGCCAGAGCGGCCGACGGTGTCATGAAATAGTCCATGACCACATAAAGCTCGAGTTTTGTGAGGGCCTCATACACCCGTTTGGTGTTGGGAAAGGAAAGAAGGGGATTGCTTGCAAGCGAAATGGCCGCCGTCACAGGATAGGGCTTTCCGGTGATGACGGCATCCATAACGTCTTTGGCATGGGCCATGTTGGAATGCCAGGCTTCCGGGGCCATCACTCGGCCATGGGGGAGTTTGTGGTTGGCGGCAAGGTTCTTTTCCCAGCCGGGGAATCCGAAAAAGGGATAACGGTCCGCACCCAGCTGTTTGTCTCTCTGGCTCCGGGGGATGACGTCGTTGATCTCCAGATGCTCCCAGTCGCGGACCTTGCCGACAGGCTCGGCAATGCTGAAATTTTCGCCGCCGGGGACCTCCAGGTTTCCGGTAATGGCCCGTAAAATAGCCCGTGCCCGGGCGCACTGGGTGGAGTTGATGCCCTGCTTGTCCAGTCCGTAACCCCAGGGGATAAGGGCCGGCTTGCTGGTGGCGTACATGCGTGCGGCCTGAACGATAAGATCCCTGGGAACGCCGGTGATGTCGGATACCTTTTCAGGGGTGTAGGGGGCGGCAGCCTTTTTGAGATCGTCAAAACCCACGGTCCAGTTTTCCACAAAATCATGGTCGTACAGGTCTTCGTCGATGATCAGGCGAATCCAGCCCAGCATCAGGGCCACGTCCGTTCCCGGACGAACCTGGAGCCACAGGTCTGCCGTTTCGGCTTCTCTGGTGCGCCTGGGATCGATGGTGATCAGTTTTGCCCCTTCCTTTTTGGCATGGAGCAGTTGGGCGTAGGCAAAGGTGGGTTCGGAATTGGACGGGTTGTTGCCCCAGTTTACGATACACTCGGCACCCATCCTCGGTCCCATCACCATGCCGCCATAGGTCGCATATTCCGTGGCGTAACTCGGACACATGCAGATGTTGTTCACGCCGCAGGTATTGGGTGATCCGAACAGATTGAAAAAACGGCGGCAGTCCCAGTGGTAGGTCCGTTTGGTTCCGTGTGTGAACGCCAGGGTTTCGGCCCCGTAACGGTCGTTGAGTGTCGAGAGTTTTTCGGCCACCTCATCCAAAGCCTGGTCCCATGAAATTTTTTGCCACTGTCCTCCGCCTTTTTCTCCCACCCGTTTTAAAGGATGGTTCAGGCGGTCCGGGTGATGGACATGATCCGGCATCAATCGTCCCCGCTCGCAGATGACGCCCCGGTTGATGGGATGGTCCGGGTCGCCGGTCACTTTCACGATCCTGCCGTTTTCGATGTGCAGCAATGTCCCGCAACGCGGATGGCACAGGCCGCAATAGCTTTTTTTGATTTCGGCCATATAAAACCCTCCTTCATGGTGGTTGACGTTGAAACGATAATCTAGTCGATCTCCCCCCAGGCCTTTGCACTTCGGTTTACTTTTTTGCGGACCACGCTCCAGTTTTTACCGACATTGAACATGGATTCGGGCAATGCCTTGAGCATTTTTTCATACAGGGCCAAAGGCACGGTAAAGGTCAATTCATCGTACTTCATGAATTTTCTGGCTGAAGGATCAAAACCGCCAAGCACGGCTCGTTCCAAGCCCTTTCCCTGATAGTAAAGCGGCCAGGCAAGGATGTTGGTGCATCCGGCTCCAAACGGGGAGGCCACGGATTCTACATCGCCCGTGGTGAACATCGTCTGGGTGAAAAGGCCGGTCAATACTTCAGGACGGGCGAAAAAGATGACAAATTCCGGTTTCTCGTCACCTGAAAAATGAGACAGGGGCTTGAAGATACAATATTTCGCGGGTGCCTTGCGGGGGTTGACGGTGTCAAGGAACGTTCTCATGGCTTCAGGGGAGGGCAGGTATCGCTCGCCATGGATGGGTGTCCCTTCAAAACCCGTGGTGACATAATGTTCGATGAACCTCAAGTTGGGTTTCATCATGGAACAGTAGAAGACGCCTCCGGGGCACCCGTACTGTTCCGTTGAAATAAAGGCCGCAGACTTTTTTTTCCTGGCCAGCCAGATGTTTCCCATAACGCAGGAAAAGGTTTTCATGACCTCCTGCATGTCCACCTTTCCTTCATCCTCCAGTTCCCGCGTGATGGGGACCCCGGGTTTGGGGCCGTAGGCTTTTTCCGGCAGGGTGTCGGCGTAATACACACCGAAAGGCTCTTCGTCCAATCCCAAAGGCTCTTCGTCCAATCCCAGATGATCGAGAAATATGTGGGTGTCTTCACGTATTGATTGTATTGTCATGCGGCCTCCTGTTTGCCTGTTCGCTGATGCGTATCAATCCCCTTGCACGTTGATATCTTTGTATTTGATCGATGTTGTCGGACCCTTCCTTGTAATCTTATGATTCTTACGGATATAAAATCATCTGGGTACACCGAAACAGGGCGATGGTTTTACCAGTCTCCTTGTGGGTCGCAACGGCATCCCAGACCTGAGTGGTCCTCCCCATATGAACGGCCCTGGCGGTGCACTCAACGGTCCCGTCCCGGGCTGTTCCCAGGTGGTTGGACTTGAGTTCAATGGTGGTAAAGCCCGATGCACCGTCGGGAAGATTGGAGATACATCCGTCTCCACACAAGGTGTCCGCCAGCATAACCACGCTTCCGGCAAACAGAAATCCGTTCGGGGCGATGTTTGAGGGATTGACCTCCATCTCCGCCCGGACTTCCGTTCCGCTCATATGCGTCACAACAATGCCCAGATGACCGGGCAGCTTGTCGGCAAATATTTTATTGAAATACTCTGGAGTTGACATACATGCCTCCGCATTGGGTGATTCGGATATTGTCCATGGTTGAAAACGCATTATACACGAAATCGCCATGCCGCGATGATTTTTCAGAAACATTCTTTGAGGATGTCCAGAATCTCTCCCGCCGTCAGCTTTTTGTATCCGGTTCCCAGAATGAAGGTGGACCCGGCAATTTTCGGCAGCATATCTTCGGTTGCTCCAAGCTCTTTAAGTGAGAGCACGATGCCGCATTCCCTGCAGAATGCCTCAAGCGCGTCAATACCTTCTTTGGCAAGTGTCTCCCTTGATTTTCCCTCAGCGGGAATATCCCAGACTTCGGCTGCAAAACGCGCGAATTTATCAATGCCGCCCGGCATAATGTACCTGTAGTAGGGGAGGGAAATCGCGGCCAGGCCCATGCCGTGGGCACAATCCGTGTATGCCCCGAGCTGGTGCTCGATCATGTGAACCTGCCAGTCCTGTACTTTTGAAAGCCCGGTAATGGTGTTGAGTGCAAGGGTCGCATTCCACATGATGTTGCTGCGCGCCTCGTAATCTTCCGGGTTTTTCAGTGCGACACGGACATTGTCGATGGAGGAACGAAGCAGGGCCTCGATCAGGTAATCCGTGGTATTGGAATCCGTGCCTGTAAAGTACTGCTCCATCAGGTGGGACATGGTGTCAAAGACCCCGCTGACCATCTGGTACTGCGATACCGTATAGGTGTATTCCGGGTTGAGAATGGAAAATCTGGGGTATACGTCCGCTGGAAAAACCCTGCCCGCTTTGATTTTGGTCTCTTCATTCGTAATCACCGACCCGCCGTTCATCTCGGAACCCGTTCCGACCATGGTCAGAATGGATGCAACGGGGACCGTTTTGTTGGACACAGGCTGGTATTGAAGCCAGTACTTTGTAAACGGGTCCTCGTCACAATAGGCGGATACGGATATCCCTTTGGCGCAGTCGATGACCGAACCGCCGCCAACGGCCAGGATCAGGCCGACATCATGTTTACGGACCAACTCGCATCCTTCCTGCATTTTGCTGTACGTGGGATTGGGCATCACGCCCGAGAGTTCGACAGCCTTTTTCCCCGCCTCCTTCAGGATAGCGATAACATTGTCATAGATCCCGTTTTTCTTGATCGCTGCCTTTCCGTAAACCAGAAGGACGGTTTCTCCGTAATGCTCCAATTCCCCTTTAAGGTTTGAAAGCGATTCTTTCCCGAAATAAATGGTCGTGGGATTGTAATAGGTAAAATCTATTTGCATGGTTATTTCCTTTGTTATTTAAGTTGATTGTATTCTTCGTCTGAAACCGGTTCCAGCCATTCGTTGGAGCCGCCTTCAGAAGGCACTTCAATGGCCACGTGGGCGAACCAGCTGTCTTTGGCCGCTCCGTGCCAATGCACGGTTTCCGGCGGGATGTTGACCACATCACCGGGAAGGAGCGCCCTGGCCGGTTTTCCCGCTTCCTGGTACCAGCCGCGCCCGGCGGTGGCCAGGAGGATCTGGCCGCCTTTGTGATGGATATGCCGGAAGTTGCGGCAACCCGGCTCAAAGGTGACGTTGGCGACGATGACGCCTTTCAGGGAAAGCATGTTCAAATAACTTGTTCCTGTAAAATAGCGGGCATAAGCTTCGTTCTTATCTCCTTTCGGAAAGATGCTTTCTCCGGTGAAGAAGAGATTCAGGAAAAAAAGAACAACCCGGAATGGAAAGCAAGACGCTGGGTGGTTGAAGTAAGCCATTCATGGTTCAATCGGTTTCGAAAAATTCTGGTCCGCTATGAAAAACTTAAGGATACCTATTTGGCACTGCTGCATATGGCAGCTGCAATTAGGCAGGGGCTATTTACGGATAAGATCTAAGTCGGGCATCTCCCGAACCAACCCTCACATCACACATCACCAGGGACAAACGCAAATAAAATGATCATCTAAAGTGCGAAAGCGGCCATGGCCGTTAAAATTCAGACTCATTCACAGGCCTTAGGGTCTTCGTTTTCACAAAAATTCAGACGTTCAGACGCACGTATCCCGGGAAATGACGGTTGGCAGGACTGTGTGTCGATCGAAGGGCGTCAGGAAAAACGTTGCAGGGGTCTACGCCCTGAGACGTTTTTCCTGATTCCTTGTTTCTGGTTTTATCGGATTGACGCGCACGAAAACGTTCCTTGCTTTAAACGGATGGGATGTCATCGGTCAGAAGTCTTGCCCCATGAATCACCGCCAAGACATCGATCTGGCTTTTTTTGATTCGGTAAATAATGCGGTAGGGCCGCTCGATCAACTCACGGATATCTTCTGCATCATACTCTGGAACCTTGCGGCCCGATGTCGGCTGATCGACGATCTGTTGGGACCTCCGGGTGATCCGATCTACCATCTGTTTGGCGTACATGGGCGAGTTCAGAGAAATGTAATCATGGATGTTGGTCAAGTGGTCAATGGCATTGTCGGTCCATCGAATGTTCATGCGTTCAACCCGAACTTTTTGCGTACATCCTTGACATCCGTTGTCCGTCCTTCGTCACTGTCCTTGATACCGGCTTCAATCGTCTGTCTGACATAAATTTGATACATCAGATCCTCCCATGTCGCAGAATCCGGCAGTTTATCCAGAAGTTGGTGTGCTTTTTGTTTGATGGTATCCGTCTGCATGTCATCTCTCCTTTACCGAACGGCTTCCTTGCCGACGATAAGCCCTTTCATTCGTTGTTTTTTACCGTTTTTTAGTGAATGCTGTTTTTTACACTATAGGGATTAAATCTTCGTCCAAAGACCGTTCCAGTCCTGAAAAAGACTTTCAAAGAATGTAAACCCTCCTTCTCACATTTTTTTAAAAATGTAACACCTTTGAGGCCGTTTGCCAAATCCTAACCTCAGAGAACATGACTGTGATCAGGAATTTTGAACAACGCCTAAAACAGGTAAAAAAACTGCCGCCTTGTCGTGCGGACGCAACGATCCACACATACACATTGAAAAAATAAATCCTTACGCCAAATTGTTTTGATAAAAAAACCACTTCGGGTCAATCTCGGGTCATCCGGGGACCATGCAACGGACTCCGGCCCTTGGTTTTAAAGGATTTTTGCCGGGTTAGTTCCTGTCTTTTCTGGAAATGTGCTGAAAACGTGGGTGGGTAAGCGGTTTTGGGGGTTTTGGGAAAATTTCGATAAATATGCTGTAAAAATAACAAAAGCCTAAAACGCAAGGTAGTCGTGCGTTTTAGGCTTTATTTTTATGGCGCGCCCGGAGGGATTCGAACCCCCGGCCTACGGATTCGAAGTCCGGCGCTCTATCCAGCTGAGCTACGGGCGCCTTGGATTTTTTAATGGGGTGAGCGACGGGGCTCGAACCCGCGACGACCGGAACCACAATCCGGTGCTCTACCGACTGAACTACGCTCACCATAAAAAAGAACACAGGCTATTTAGCAGATAAAATCACGGTTGACAAGGGATTTTATCCGGGGGGTTTTAAAATCTGAGAACGATTTCGATTTGGTTTTCGATCTACATCTGAAATTCTCACGGAGGCCTTTTTTGCTTTTCTTCGTGGCTTTGTGTCTCCGTGAGAAACCAGAAAAGACCGTCCCCTTCGGGGAAGCTGGTTTAAGAACTCTCACAGAGGCACAAAGCCACGGAGAGGGTGCCGTGGGCTCAAGCGGTGTGTTTCTTTCCGGCTTTGAGGGTTTGTTTAAGTCGGCAGGATTGATCTGAGATCAATCCACTGAGATTCTCACGGAAACCGTTTTTGCTTTTCTTCGTGGCCCTTCGTGCACTTCAGTGAGTGCAGCGAGCGAGTGGTCAATAAACAGGGGCATGCCCGGCTCTTTGTGAACCCAATATTTCTTGATAGTCTCGTAAAAAGTAAGTTTTTGGACGGCTTCGTAAAATGTTCGAGATCAAGGCTTGCGAATCCCGAGGAATGAGGCGTACTTAGGGTACACCCCAGTGACGAGGGATGACGCGTAACGAAGATATCGGACTTTTTACGGAGCCGTCATTTCTTAATAAGAATAAGGGGCATGTGATTGCCCTGCTTTGGGATACCGGATGCCTTGACAGGGAAGCGGATTTTGATTATCTACAGGCATCGACACCATCATGATCCACCCTTAAACGCTCTGGAGACACCGATGTTTTTTATTTCCGACTGGTATATCCTGCCGCTGGCCTTTCTGCTGGACTTTCTGCTGGGTGATCCCCGGTGGCTGCCCCATCCGGTGCGATGGATGGGACGGGCCATTGAACGGTTTGAACCGGTTTTCAGGCGCAGGTTTCCCGATGCCCGGCGGGCAGGGCTTTTGTTCGCCCTGTCGCTGATCGTTTCTACCTTATTAATATGCGGGCTGAGTCTGTTGCTGGCTCGGGCGGTTCATCCCGCTCTGGGGGCGGTCGTTGAAATCGTGATGATCTATTATTCGATTTCGGCCTTTTCCCTGCGCCGGGAGGCGCTGGGGGTAATGGCGGCCCTTTCGGGTTCCGGTTTGGATGGGGCCAAGGCACGGCTGGCCATGATCGTGGGCAGGGATGTGGAGCCTCTGGATGAAGAGGGCGTGCGCCGGGCGACCCTTGAAACGGTTGCTGAAAATTTTGTGGACGGCGTGCTGTCTCCGCTTTTCTTTGCAGGGATCGGCGGTGCGCCCCTTGCCCTTACGTATAAAATGATCAACACCCTGGACTCCATGGTGGGATACAAGGATGACACCTACGCCGATTTCGGGCGGGCGTCGGCCCGGATCGATGATCTGGCCAACTATGTTCCGGCCCGGCTCGCCGTGCCCGTTGTGGCGGCGGCCGTCTTTTTGAAAAAAGGAAACTGGAAACAGGCCTGGACCACGGCCATGCGGGATGGACACCGGCACAGCAGCCCCAATGCGGGCTTTCCCGAAGCCGCCTTTGCCGGCGCCCTTACCGTCCGCCTGGGCGGCCCCAATCTCTATGGCGGGGTTTTGGTGGACAAACCCTATATCGGCGACGGGTTCGGACCCGTTGGCGAAGATCACGTCAACGCGGCCTGTGATCTGCTGGTCGTGTCATCGGCGCTGTCCGTGTTTGTCGCCATGACCCTGGCCCATCTGGTCGGCATGCTTTAAGGACCCGCCATGGAAACCTTGAATCAGTCCTTTAAAAACAGCTACCTTTTCAAACTGGGAACCACCTCGTTCATCTATCCGGATCTTTACGCGGAAAATGTCCGGCGTCTTGCCCCCTTTCTCGATGAGATCGAACTGCTTCTCTTCGAAAGCCGTGAGCCGGGCAGTCTGCCCGACGCCTGGGAGCTTGAGCAGCTCACCCGGCTCCGGCAGCAGGGGGAGGTCAGCTACAATATCCATATGCCCACCGATGTGGATGCCGGTTCGCCGGACCCGGCCGAGCGGGATCTGGCCATTGAAACCTATCGAAAGATCGTCGATCTGACCCGGCCGCTGAACCCGTCGACCCTGACCATCCATCTGCCGTACGATCCGGACCGGGGCGGGGGCGTGGACGGCTGGCTGGCCGATGCGAGAGATTCCTTTGTTCGTCTTCTGGGTCATGGACTTGAACCCCGGCTGATTTCCCTTGAGACCCTGGATTACCCCATCGACCTGCTGAAACCGCTGATCGAGGATCTCGATCTGTCCGTCTGCCTCGATGTGGGGCATGTGATCCTTCAGGGACTGGATCCGCTGACCGTCTATGAAACCTGGAAAAACCGGATTTCCATCATCCATCTTCACGCGGTGGAGCGGGGCATGGATCACCAGAGCCTGGACCGGATGCCGCCCGCCGGATTCGCACAGGTGAGGACCATGCTCGAAGACTTTACCGGAACCCTTTCCATCGAAGTGTTTTCCCTGGACAAGCTCAAGCGCTCGCTGGATTATTTCAGGGCCGCACTGTGAAAACGGTACGAGCTTTTTTCGCGGTCTTTTCATGGAGGCCGCTTCATTTTGAGGAACTAAGCCATGTCATCCACGAATGCGGTCCGAAAATATCTGATCGGCATCTGTCTGGTCATCAACCTGATCATTCTTTCCGTTTTCCTGGGGTTCTATCTGAGGACGGACGCCATGTTCCATCAGCAGATGGTCAATACGGGGCGCGCCTTTTTCGAGGGCATTGTCATCACCCGCACATGGATGGCCGCCCATCAGGGGATCTATGTCCCCATGAAACCGGGCGACACGGTCAATCCCTACCTTGAGGTCATTCCCGGGCTGAAGGCGGTGATCGAGGATACGGACGGGGTGACGTACATGCTGAAAAACCCGGCCCTGGCCACCCGTGAGATTTCTGAAATCGCAGACCGGGAGGGGTTGTTCCGGTTTCATATCACCAGCCTTGACCCGATCAATCCCAAAAACGCCCCCGATGCGTTCGAGCGTGAAGCGATGACAGCTTTCGAAAACGGCTCCCAAGAAGAAAGTGTTTACGAAAAAACCCCCACCGGCAAGGTTTTTCGCTACATGGCGCCCCTGGTTACGGAATCCGTCTGCCTGACATGCCACGGCTACCAGGGCTACAAGACGGGAGATGTGCGCGGGGGAATCAGCGTGACCCTGCCGACCCAGTCGATCATGGCAGATATGAAGTTCAACCGGATTTACCTGTTTTTGTCGGTTCTTGGGGTCATTGTCATTATCGTTCTTCTGATTTATTTCATCTCCCGTTATTTCATCCGTGATCTGGAACGGGCTGAAAAACGACTGATCGACATGGCGGCCACCGACCACCTGACGGGCCTTTTGAACCGACGTGAAGGGTTCAAACGGCTTACGGAAGAATTTGCCCGGGGCGGGCGATCCAAAACGCCCCTGTGCGTGATGATGCTCGATATTGATCATTTCAAGCCGATCAACGACACTTACGGCCATCTGACGGGGGACCGCGTTCTCAAAACAGTGGCCGCAACCCTCAAAAAAACCGTAAGACTGTCGGATATTGTCTGCCGGTTCGGGGGAGAGGAATTTATGGTCGTCCTGCCTGAAACGTCCCGTGATGACGCCCTGGGGCTGGCCGAACGATTTCGGCGTATGATCGAAAACGTCGACTGCCAAAGCGACGACCGGCGAGCGATTCGCCTGACCATCAGCGCCGGGGTGGCCGTCCGCCGCGGGGATGAAACCGCCGAGCGGCTGATCGACCGGGCGGACCAGGCGTTGTACAAAGCCAAAAACAACGGCAGAAACCGCGTTGAGCCGGCTGACTGAGGACGGAATGGATGGGCTCGTATGTGAACCATAACATGTCGCCGTTTCAGCGCTGCGCCCTGGTGATCAGCACTGCGGGTATGGTTGCGAGCCTCTGGTTCGTGTATACCCGGCTCCATTTCTTCTACGGGGTCGATTACCACATGTTCTGCACCTGGCTTTCCGGATACATGAAAAGCGGAGTATTTTTCCCCGAGGATACGGTGTTTTTCAACTTTCCCCTGACCGTCATCGCCTTCGGGCCCTGGGGCTTTCTGCCGGTTGACATCGCCGTGGCGTTGAAAGGCGTCCAGACGGTATTGATTCTGGGCGTCAGTCTGGTGCTGGTCGACCGGATCAGGCCCGGGCTGTTGCGGGAAAGCCCCACGGCCCGGTTTGCTGTGATTCTCATTGCCCTGACTTTCGGCCTGACACAGCTTTTTTACCTGAACATCTATGCGGAGGTGGCCTGCTGCCTGCTGCTCAGCGTGTTTTTTCTGGAGAGAAAACGGGAGGGGACGGCGGCTTTGTTTTTCAGTCTGGCCTTGGTGTTCAAGGTCTTTCTCCTGCCCCTTTTTCTGGCCCCCCTGATCTGCGGGAAATACGGCTTTGCGCTTCGCATCGGCCTGTGGATGATGTTTCTTTGTGTCGTATCCCTGATGCTGTTCGGCTGGGACACCCATGTGGAGATGATCCGGGCCATGGGCGAAACCTATGGACGGATGCGGATTCACGGCATCGGCTTTGCTGTGGTGGCCGACGGATTCGCAGGCTGGCAGGACCTGTTCAACAAGCTGGTCCGCGAGGGTCTGATCCACGGGGCCATGGTTGTTCCCCTGACCGTGACCGCGGCGGGTCTTTACGGGTGCCTTGCCCTCTTCACGGTGATCCGGATGGTGTCGGCAGGGGCCATCGGGTTGCGTGATAACGATTTTTATGTCCATGTGTTCGGGAGTCTCTTGATTCTCTGCCTGGGGTTTAACTTCCGGTTCGATCACGGGCTTCTTATGCTTGGTTCGGTGTATCTGTTCGCCGCCATGGGCAGGAAGCGGGGCGGCTTGGTGAGTGTTACGCTTTTTCTGACGACGTTTTCGGGCTTTGTGTTGACCTCCGCCCTTTTTCTGGCGGGGTGGGTCCGTATCGCCGATATGGTGAAAACGGTGCTGGGGGTTTTGTCGTTTCAGTTTATCGGGCTCAACGCCCTGGTCTTTCTGGTGGCGGCGCACTGGTCCGACGGTGAAAGGATGGGGCAGCGGATATGACAGGAAAAATGACGGGCGTGATCGCCGCAGCCGGGGAGGGGAGCCGCCTTTATCCGGCGTCCAAGCGGCGGTCGAAGGTGGTGCTGACGGTGGACGGGGTCCCGCTGATTTCAAGGATCGTATCCATCATGCACGAGCAGTTGAGGCTCGACACGATCCATGTGATCGTCGGGAAAAACCGGCAGGCCGTGGAGGAGGTGCTCAAGCCCTTCGTCCGCTCCGGACTGGATATTCGATACATCGACAACCCCGAGCCGGAAACGGGCCTGGCACGGGGCCTTCTTCCGGTGGAACCCCTGGTTGACGGCCCCTTCTGCCTGATGCTCAGTGACGAGGTGTACCAGAATGCGGACCACCACCGTCTTGTGGACCTGTTTGGCCGGGATTTTTCGGCGATCTGCTGCGTGAAGCAAAACGCGACGCCGCGGGAAATCCGGAAAAACTATATGGTCGAAATGACCGGAGACAGGGTCAGCCGTCTGATCGAAAAGCCGGTGGGCGCCATTCCGGGCGTCATGGGCTGCGGGACCTTCGTGTTCACGGCGGAGATTTTCAGGGCCATCCGGATGACGGCGCCGTCTCCCCGGAGCGGCATCGTCGAGCTGGTCGACGCCGTGGATTTTCTGATCCGGTCCGGGAAAACGGTTCTGCCGTTTTTCCTCGACGGGGACTATGTGAACGTCAACACGGCCGATGATCTCAACCGGGCCAATCACCTGGTTCGCGGTCGGGCCTTTGACCGGAAAACCGTCAGTCTGGTGATTCCGGCCTTCAACGAAGAGGCGTCCATCGGTCATGTGATCGATGATTTCAAGCCCCATGTGGCGGAGATCATCGTGGCGGACAACCGGTCCAAAGACCGGACGGCGGACATCGCCCGGGAAAAGGGGGCCCTGGTCTTTTCGCGGCGTCTCAAAGGCTACGGCCACGCCATCCGTTACGGCATGTCGCGGGCCACGGGGGACATCCTGGTGATCACCGAGGCCGACGGATCCTTTGCGGCCCGTGATCTGGGGAAAATACTTGAATACATGAAGGACGCGGACATGGTCATCGGCACCCGGACCACCAAGCAGATGATCGAGCAGGGCGCCAACATGAATTTCTTTTTACGGTTCGGCAACGCCGCCGCGGCCAAGATCATTGAGATGCTCTGGTGGAACCGGAACGAACCCCGGCTGACCGATGTGGGGTGCACCTATCGGGCTATCTGGCGGGACGCCTGGGGTCGGATCAGGGACGACCTTAACGCCGACGGCCCGGCCTTTTCGCCGGAGATGATCATCGAAACCATCCGCCACTATCTGAGGGTCATCGAAATTCCCCTGACCTACCACGGTCGCATCGGCGGGGAATCCAAGCATTCGAAGGGCCTGTTTCAGGTGCTTCGGACCGGGTTTTCCATGCTGGCGCTGATTTTCCGAAAACGGCTGGTCTATCTGCTGATCGACGATCTGATGGACTGGCTTGACGACAGGAGACGGGAGTGGTGAAAACGGAGCGTCTGGCGGATCGTTTGAAACGCGCCTCGGGTCTCGTGCTGGTCCTCGCGGTGACGGTCCTGGTCTATCAGGGCGTCCTTTCGAGCGATTTCATCAGCATGGATGATCCGGTGTACGTGACGGACAACCCCTTTGTCAACCGGGGATTCAGCCGGGATGGGATTCGCTGGGCCTTTGACTTCGGCCATGAATCGGGCCCCTACTGGATGCCGGTGACCATGCTGTCCCACATGGCGGACGTCCATCTGTTCGGCCTCGATCCTTCCATGCACCACGGCCACAACCTGATCCTCCATCTGTTGAACGTCCTTCTTTTGTCTACCTTTTTTATGAAGGTCAGCGGGGATTATTCGAAAAGTCTTCTGATCGCGGCCCTCTTCGCCCTTCATCCCCTGAACGTGGAATCCGTGGCCTGGGTGACCAGTCGGAAGAACGTGCTGTCCACGGTGTTCTGGCTTAGCGCCATGCTCGCCTATCTGCGCTATCTGACGCGAAAAGACCTCGTGTCCTACCTGATGGTTTTTGTGTGTTTCGTCCTGGGACTCATGGCCAAAGCCTCGGTGATCACCCTGATCTTTTCCCTTTTGCTGCTGGACATCTGGCCCTTTCACCGGTTTCTTCTGTTTCGGGAGGGTGGAACGACGCGGTATCGCCTCCGGACCCTCATGAATCTGACGCCGGTGTTGGAAAAAATCCCTTTTCTGGTGTTCACCGGCCTTGTGCTTTATGTCAATTTTACCAAAACCTCCTTTGTGGGCGAGGCCACGACCCTTGACGCCGTGCCCATGGCTGTGCGGCTGTCGAACGCCGTTTCCGCCTACGGGGTCTATCTGGTCCAGATGATCTGGCCCGTGGGCCTTTCGGTTCACTATCCTTATCCCGAGTCAATTTCCCTGTGGAAGACCCTTCCGACGCTTGCCCTTCTCGTAACCGTCACGGGGGCCGTGCTTTGGCAGGCCCGTCTTCGTCCCTTTCTGATGGTGGGCTGGTTCTGGTTTATCGGCAACCTGGTCATGGTGTCCGGGCTGATTCAGGGCGGATTGTGGCCGGCCCACGCGGACCGGTTCATGTACGTGCCCATGATCGGGCTGCTCACGGCCCTGGCCTGGGCCGGGGGACAGCGCCCGCCGACCCGGCCCTTCGTGGTGACGGCCGCAGCCGTCTGCCTTTGTCTGGCTGTGCTGACCTGGATACAGGTGGGGCACTGGAAAGACGGAATCCGGCTTTACCGTCACGCCCTTGCCGTCAATCCCGATGACCGGGCCTCGCTGGTCAATCTGGCCTTCGCCCTGGACAAGGCGGGAAAGGGTGCTGAGGCCGTGCCCCATTATCAGGCCATTCTTGAGTATTATCCCCACTACGCCGAGGTTCACGTCAATCTGGGCGTGATTCTGGCGGGGCAGGGCAGAGATACGGAGGCCCTGGTTCATTTCGAGCGGGCCATGGCCCTCAAGCCCTCCCTGGAATCCGCCGTTCAAAACGCCGCTGTGATCTACGAAAAACACGGGCGGATCGATGACGCCGTTGCTGCCGGTGAAATCCTGTGGAGCCGGCAGCCGGACAACATGAAACGCCTGTCGGCCCTTACCCGGCTGCTCGTCGACAACGGTCGCCTGAAAAGGGCCGCGGAGGTTTATGAGAAGGCCCTTACGGTGCTGCCCGGCGCACGGGTCAGTCTGTGCTACAACCTGGCCTGTGTGTATGCCATGGACGGGCAGACGGACAGGGCCATGGACTACCTGAACAGGGCCCTGGCGGCCGGATTCAACCGCCGGGACCTTCTGGCCCGGGACGAACAGCTCGATCGTCTCCGCAGCCTGCCTGAATTCAAGCGTCTTTTGGAAGGAACACCCTGATATGGAAACGGCCCGCCGGAAGCGATCACCCTTTTCAATCCGCGAGACGGCTCTCGGCCTGCTGCTGGTGGTCCTGATGTGTGCGGTGTACGCCCGGATGCCCTCGGCCGGATTCATCAGCTTTGATGATGCGGTTTATGTAACCGACAACCCGTCGATCAACCGGGGCCTCACGATTCAAGGGATCAAAGACGCCTTTGATTTCCGCAAAGGGCGGGGGCCGTACTGGCATCCGGTGACCAGCCTGTCTCACATGACGGACTGCGCGCTGTTCGGGCTTTCTCCCGGATACCACCATCTGATGAACATGGTGTTTCATGCGGTCAACGTGCTGCTTCTGTTCGGATTTCTGTATCGATACACCGGCGCTTTATGGCCGAGTCTCTGGGTCGCGGCGGTCTTTGCCGTGCATCCGTTGAACGTGGAGACCGTGGCCTGGATCAGCGAGCGGAAGAACCTTCTGGCCGCGATGTTTTTTCTTTCCGGCCTGTTTGTCTGGGCCCGGTTTCTGGACCGGCGGACCTGGGGCAGCTACGGCTTGCTGATCGTCGTGTTTCTTCTGGGTATGATGTCCAAGCCCGTCATGATGACCTTTCCCTTCACGCTGTTTCTCGTGACGCTCTGGCCCCTTGACGGATACGACGGCTCCGGCAAAACGCTCCGGTCATGGGTTGCAGAGAACCGGGGGGTGATCCTGCCCGTCCTCGGGCTGATCCTGATCATGCTGGCGGTGTTTTTTATCGGTGTCCATCTGGGGGACGTGAGGAAAAACGTGGCGCCGCTCGATTATATCCCCCTGGGGCGCCGACTGTCCGTCATGCTGACGGCGGATGTGATTTATCTGGTCAATCTGGTGTGGCCCGTCGATCTTGCGGTGTTTCATCCCTATCCCGAGTCCGTCCCGATTGCCCATGCCTTAGGGGCTTTTTCCGTGCTTGCCGCCGTGTCCATTCTTGCCTTGGTCCGCATTCGGACACAGCCCTTCCTGTTCGTGGGTTGGTTCTTTTACGTCGGCAACCTGGTCACGGCCTCGGGCCTGATGCAGCAGGGGTATTTCCCGGCCCATGCGGACCGGTTCACCTATCTGCCGATGATCGGAATGTTCATCATCCCGGCCTTTGGACTATCGATGCTTTCGCGGTCTCTGGGCCGTTTTAAACCCATTGTTCCTCTGGCGGCGGTTTTATCGATCCTGATTTTCGGCGTGCTGACGTTCCGCCAGACCGCCCACTGGAAAAGCGACATCACCCTGTTTCGCCACGCGGTGTCCGTGAATCCGGACGACCCCGTCTCCCTGACCAATCTGGCGCTGGCTTTGGGAGAAGCCGGTCGGTTTTCCGAAGCCATGGATATCTCCCGAAAAGCCCTTTCCCTTGAACCCGATTACGCCGAGGCCCTGAACAACCTGGGAACCCTGTATGCGAAACAGGGGGACATCGAAGGCAGTCTCGGATATTTTAACCGCGCGCTGGCCGCCTGGCCGGGGTTTGATCTGGCCCGGGCCAACCGGGACCGGGCCCTTTCACTTCTCGCCGAGAGGGAAAAGCGTGAGCGGATGCTGAATGACGCCCTGGCCTCAAAGCCCGTGTCCTTAGAGGAAGCCGCCGGGGCGGCGCAGGCTCTGATCAGAGAAAAACGCTATGCCGAGGCCGAAACGCTTTACCTTTCTCTGATAGATCGCCATGCTGACGCATCGGTGAGCCTGTATTACAATCTGGCCTGCCTGAACGCCCTGGCCGGAAAACCCGATCGTGCCCTTTATTATCTCGAACAGGCATTTGAAAAGGGCTTCCGGGCCTGGGATCACCTGGACCGTGATCCGGATCTTTATGCCCTAAGAAATCATCCGGCCTTTGCGGCCCTCATCGATCGATACCGGAAGGGGGATAAATGAGCGAGAGCGTCTTACTCAGCATCGTGATCCCTTTCTTCAGGGACAATGAGGCCATTGTGCAGGGGCTTGCCTCCATCGAACGGGCCTGCGGCCGTCTGCCCGAGGGTGCCGCCCGGCCCGAGGTCATTGTGGTCGACGACCACAGCCCTATTCCCTTTGCATGGCATTCCAGGACACTTTCGGTTCGCTGCTGCCGTATGGATAAAAACCGGGGGGCGGGGGCGGCCAGAAACCGGGGCGCACAGCTGGCCCGGGGCGATTATCTGCTGTTCATGGATTCGGACGTGATGCTGGACGAGTGCCACCTTGAGCGGCTCTACGGCCATCTTGCCGAAGGCCGGGGCCCCATTGTCCAGGGACCGACCGCCATCTGCCCGGCCAATCGTCCGGCCACCGCCTTTCATCACTACATGGCCGTGTCATGGAATTATTACCAGACCGCCAACTGGGCCGTGTCCGTGTTCACCCAGTGCTTTGCCGTGGACAAGACCTTTTTTCATGCCCTCGGCGGATTTTCCGAAGACTATGAGAGAAGCGGGGGAGAGGAGTTCGAGCTGGGACTGAGGCTGGCCCGGTTCAAGCCGGGCGCCGTGTTTTTCGATCCCGGCCTCGTTCACCTGCATCAGAGCGAAAACCTGATCAAACGCCTGAAGAAAGTGTATCTGCGCAGCCGTCACATCCGGCCCATCGCCCTTGCCATGCCCAACCTGCCGTTCCGGTTCACGGCCCAGTCGCTTTTACGGTCCTGTTTTGCCCTTTTGCTTGACCTGTCGATGGTCATGGCCCTGATCCGGCCCCTTTCGGGGATCGGGCTGTACGCCCTGTGCGCCGCGCTGTTTTACACGGCGGATGATTCGTTTTCCCGGCATATAAGGCGTCGGCATTCGCTTGGCCTTTCCCTGATATCCGTGGTGTTCCGGCAGCTTGAATACACCTTTATCAACCTCGGCATGATACGCGCCCTGTTCGGCTTCGAAAAACGTCCGATGTCTGCGTTACGCGTCAGCCCTCGTCATTGCGGCGCACCCGAAGTACGCCTCATTCCTCAGGCTTCGCAAGCCTTGACCTCGAACGTTTTACGAGACCGTCAATCATGATCGATGAATTTAAATTTCTGGTCAGCCCCCATCCGGCCTATCTGATTTTCTGGGTCACCGCAGCCTGTGACCTTTCCTGCGCCCACTGCTTCAACCGGATTGGCCGGGCCGCCCTGGGCCCGGATCTTTCCCTTGCCGAAATCGAGGCCGTATCCCGGTCCATGGGCCATGTGAAGTACCTGACCCTGGCCGGGGGAGAACCGCTTCTGCGCCGGGATCTTACCGCCGTCGCCCGGACGTTTTACCAAAACAACGATTTGCACATGCTGAACCTGGTGACCAACGGCTGGCACACGGACCGGGCCGTGGCCTTTGCCCGGCAGGTGCTGTCGGACTGCCCGGGTCTTCATCTGAGTGTGGGGGTGTCCTTAGACGGTCCCGAAGAGGTCCATGACCGCCTGCGGGGAAGGGCGGGGAGCTACGCCCGGGCCATGGAAACGCTCAAGGGTCTCGCCAATCTGGCCGAAACCGAACACCGTCTGACCGTGGCCGCCTGCGGCACCTGCCATGCCGCCAACATCGACGTTCTGCCCGACCTGGCCAAACGGGTGAGGGAGGAACTGGGCCTGCCGTATTATGTGGGCATGATCCGGGGAGACGATCTGCCGGATCGGACGCTCAAAGAAATTACCGCCGACGATTACCGGGCCCTGACCCGACAAATCGCCATGGCCGACAACCTTACCCTGGCCCCCCATTACCCGTTCCGCCACCTGCGGATCGCCATTGACCGGATGGTTGAGGAAATTATATACAACAGCTTGAAATACAATAAAAAGACGGTATCATGCAAGGCGGGGAGACGGGGGTTTGTCCTGAGATCCGACGGAGAGATTCTGCTGTGCGAGGTTCTGAACACCCGGCTGGGCAACGTGCGCGATCACGCCTTTGATCCCTATCGTATCCTGGCCCTCACCGCGTCCCGGGCCGCCATGGAACGCATCAAAAAAACCGGCTGCCATTGCACATGGGAATGTTTCCAGCGCCTGAACGTGGTGTTCAGCCCCGGCATCTATCCAAAGCTGGCTCTTCGGATGCTCAGAAACGTCTGGAGGGGATGATGCCACTTGCGCAACTTTTGCCGATAGCCTCCGCATAATTTTGATCGGAATGATTGTCGGACAGATCGAAATAACATTTTGACGACATCCCAATTGGTATGATATTTAATACCATATGAAAATTATCATCGACACCAATGTTCTGGTTGCTGCATTAAGATCAAGAAGAGGAGCGTCTTTCAAGCTTATGGCTCTTTTACCTTACAGATCGCTGACGACGGTTGTTTCAGTGCCTCTGGTCGTTGAGTATGAGGCGGTTTTGAAACGAATGGCGTTGCCAGAGGCCATAACACCGGATGATGTCGATGATGTGATCGATTTTTTATGCGGGATTTCGGAGCATCAGGATATTTATTATTTATGGCGGCCTTTTTTACCTGATCCGTTCGATGATCATATTCTGGAGGCAGCCGTTGCATCGTCGTGCGATGCGATCATCACGTACAACAAGAGGGATTTTAAAGATATTGATCGCTTCGGCCTGAAACTCCTTGATCCTAAAGAATTATTAATCGACATGGGGATATTGTCATGAGTACATTAAGTTTACGATTACCCAACTCACTTCATGAAAAAATCCGTGAATTGACCAAAGAGGAAGGTATTTCAATCAATCAGTTCATCTCGTCTGCTGCTGCGGAAAAAATGGCGGCGCTGATGACGGAACGCTATTTGTTGCAGAGGGCTCAAAAAGCCGATGTCAACCGTTTCAGGGCCGTCCTCGATAAAGTTCCCGATGTCGACCCCGAAGAACAGGATCGAATCGACTGACAATCACCGCTGCAACACTCCACCTCAAACCCTGAAAAAATCCACGATGTATTTCACGGCGGTGAAGAAAAGGATGGCGGACAGCAGCCATTTGATGGCTTTGGCCGGGACGAATTTCTGGCAGCGTGCGCCAAGGTACATGCCCGCCATGCCCCCGAGGCCGAACAGGAATCCCAGCAGCCAGTCCGGGGCCACGGACATCTCGGGGTAGAAGGGGGCCAGGATCTGGTAAAAGACCACGCCGGCCACCGAGGTGACGAAGGTTCCCATGAGGGCGGCTCCGGCCACGGTGTACACGGGCAGCCCGAACACGCTGACGAAAAAGGGTGCGATGATCGATCCGCCGCCGATGCCGTATACCCCGCCCACAATACCCACGATGAAACTCAGTGACGCGATGCCGATCATCGACACATCGGATCGTTCGCCGTAAAAGGTGTAAGACAGCCGTTTCAGGCTTACCTGGACAGCCGTGACGGCGGGGAGGGGCTCGCCTCCGGCGTTGGTCCCATGGTTCCGGACCAGTTCCTGGAACCGTTGTTCACTGGTGTTGGCCTGGTTCTTTTTGAAAAGATCCCGGGCCATGCGGATGCCGATATAAAAAAGAACGCAGGCGGCGAAGACCTTGAAATGCCGAGCGTCAGGCAGCCAGGCCACCCGGATGACCGCGCCGATAAACACCCCCGGCAGGGTTCCGATCACCACCAGGGCCGTCAGGGGCCAGACCATGCGCCCTTCTTTCCAGTACCGGTACACCCCCGAGGGAATAGCCACGATATTGAACACCTGGTTGGTGGCGCTGACCGAGGGGTGGGTGTAGCCCAGGAAAGACATCTGGAAGGGCAGCAGCAGAAAGGCTCCGGACACGCCTCCCATGGAGGTGAAAAAGGAAATGATAAGGGCCACCAGGGGGGGAACCCAAAGTGCGACCTCGATACCGGCGACGGGAAAATACATGCGGCCTCCATGATGCAAGATTTTAAAAGACACGATTAAATATCAAATCGTGTCAATAGATATAACGCCGCAGGCCCGGGATTGTCAATCCCTTTTTCCGCTCTTGATTCACCATGCCGTTTGGTGGATAATGATGCCCAATGATCCATGATTAACTCCCAGGCGGCATATAACTATGACTATGAAAAAAAAGAAACGCCGGGCAGGCCGTCCGGACGGGACCATCGGGCAGAACACCACGATTAAGCCGGTGGATGAGGGCCCACAGGCCCTCGATACGGTGCAGCTGACCCTTCTGGAAAAGGCCTTCCGCGACTGGGCCCTGGAGTCGAGCAGGAAGGATGTCCGCCACGCACGGATGCGGATTCTTCTGGTGTTTCTCCTGATCCGGAACACGGGGGCCAAGCTGAACGAAATGCTCGGCATGAATCCCTTTACGGATATCGATACCGCAGGTCATACCCTGACCCTGCCCGGTTCAAGGACCGTTCCCCTGTCGGACTCGTTGTGTGACGAACTCCGGAGCGTTCTTTCGGATGCGGCGTTCAGGGACCAGATAAGCGGGGGGTTCAATGTCGATCCGGCCTTTGTCCGCCGGAAATTCTACGAACGGGCCGAAGCCTGCGGATTTCACAAGCAGATGGGCGGCCCGGAAATGATCCGCAAGGCCCGGGCCGTGGAGCTCTTGCGGGGCAATATGCCTTTGCCCGCTGTCCAGGCTCTTCTCGGGCATGTGCGGCCCAACCAGGCCTCGTCCTATGTTCAGTTCTCCCCCGATGAAATCCGGGAGGCCACCCGCCTGTACATGCAGCGGGAGGCCTCCCGGAAAACCAGTGCCCGGAACGCGTTTTTCTGCAAGATCAACCGGATCGTCACCGGCGACATCCAGGCCCGGGTGGACCTTATGACCGTCGAAGGGCAGAGCCTTTCAACGGTGATCACCACCGACAGTCTGGCGGCCTTGGGACTGGCCCGAGGCTCGCTGGTCACCGCCGAAGTCAAGGCACCCTGGATCGATCTCTATGCCGGTGAGGACGAGCCCCGAACCAGTGCCGAAAATCGATTGCAGGGAACGGTGACCTCCATCAAAACCGGCGCCGTCAACACCGAATACCGGATCGATGTATCCGAACGCACCGCACTCTGCGCCATTGTGTCTTCCGAAGCAAACGACCGCCTGAAGCTTTCCGAAGGCGACCGGGTCTGGGCCCTGTTCAACGGGTTCGCCGTGATTCTGCATCAGGATTGATGATCTCGTAAATGGCGACACGCGTGCTCTGACTTAAATCCTCTGATTGACCGTGATCGGGATATCGGATAGAATGGTTACGTTTTTGTCATAACGAGAAATACCCATTCGTTGAACCAGCCGGCATGCCTTCCTTTCGCCCGAAACAGGGGAGGTGTCACCCCTGTTTCGTCCGTGCCCAAACAACCTTTGACGGGAGTCTTCCATGAGATGGCGTCCTTTCGTTTTTCTGGTTTTTCTTGTGATTGCCTTGTGTTGTCCGATTCGTTCCGAATGTTCCGACGAGGCGAATCCCACAGAGCTGACCGCCATAACGCTTCGTCAATGGCCGCCCCATTATTTTATCGATTCCAAAAGCGGCTCCCCCCAGGGCTTCGCCATTGATGTCATGGACCGGATCGCACGTTCCACGGGGCTGACCGTCCGCTACGTGGTCTGTGCAAACTGGCCGGAGGCTTTCGACGCCGTAAAGGAGAACAAGGCTCTGATCATTCCCAATCTGGGGATCACGGAAAAGAGGCTTGATCTGTATGATTTTACGCGCCCCTACGAAACCTTCCGCATCGTGGTTTTTATCCGCAGCAGCACCGAGGGGATTTCCGGCCTCGACGATCTGGACGGTCGCACGGTGGGGGTTGTCGACAAGAATCAGGGCCTGGTTCTGATGAAACAGAGAGGCGACGGCATCGACCTTCAGGTTTTCGGGTCGATGGAAGAAGCGTTCATGGCCCTGATGTCGGGCAATGTGGACGCCCTGGTCTACCCGGATCAGCCGCTCGTCAGCCTGGCCTCAAAAACAGGTCTTGAAACAAAGATCAAACAGGTTGGCCGCCCCCTTGAAGAAATCAAACGGGGCATCGCGGTCAAAAAAGGGCATCCGGCGCTTGTCCGGCGACTCGACAATGCCGTGGCTGATTTTCTGAAAAGCCCGGATTACCGAAGTCTTTATGAAAAATGGTATGGCCCGCCCAAACATTTCTGGAATTTCTCCCGGATTCTTATCCTGCTCGGTGTGGGCGTCGCCCTGACCGCTTTGATCATGATGACCTGGCGATACAGAACCGTGGTGGCCCTGCATCGGACCCTGTCGAGAACCGTGGATGAACTCAAAACGGCCCAGCAGGCGATGCGGGAGTCGGAAGCACGGTATTCGGACCTTTACGACAACGCCCCCGATATGTATCTGAGCTTCGATGCCCAAGGGGAGGTGATGCAATGCAACCGGACGTTTTGCCGCATCAGCGGGTATGATCCGGAGGAGGTGGTCGGCCGCCCCTTTATCGGCCTGTTTCATGCAGGCAGCCGGGACTCGGTGGGAAAGGCCGTCAAATCGTTTATCACATCAGGTACCATTCAGGATGTCGAACTGCTTTTGATTCTCAAGGCCGGAGGCACTCTGTGGATCAGTCTCAATGCCTCGGCCATGTACGACGACACGGGGCATATCACGCACAGCAGAGCCATCCTGCGGGACATCGCGTCCCGAAAACGGATTGAGGCGGCCATCAGGGAATCCGAGGAGCGCCTGTCCTTCGTTCTGGACGGAAGCCAGCTTGGTTTCTGGGACTGGGATATTGTGACCGGCGATGTTTACCGAAACGAACGCTGGGCCGCCATGCTCGGTTACACCCTTGACGAAATCAGGTACACGGTGACCCAGTGGACCGATCTTCAGCATCCCGATGACCGCAACGCCGCCTGGCAATCCATTCAGGATCATCTTGAGGGACGGACCGACGCCCACAAAATGGAGTACCGCATGAAAACCAAAGACGGCCGGTACAAATGGATTCTGGATCAGGCCAAAATCGTCAGTCGGGATGACAAGGGCAAGCCCTTGCGGATGTGCGGCACCCACACCGATATCACGGACCGCAAAATTGTCGAGGAACACTTGAGGCAAGCTCAGAAAATGGAGGCCATTGGTACCTTGGCCGGAGGTCTTGCCCATGATTTCAACAACATGCTTGGCGTCATCACGGGCAATGCCTCCCATGCAATGTCCCTTATCGATCAGGAAAGTGAATTGGGAGAGATTTTGTCCGATGTCTTAAATTCCTCCAGGCAGGCTCAGGCCCTGACCCAGCAACTGCTGACTTTTTCCAGAGGAGGAACGCCGGTCAAGCGGGTTACGGATTTAAATCGAGTGATTCGGGAATCGGCTGTTTTTTCGTTAAGGGGCGCAAAATCGAACGTGACGTTTCATCTGACCGAAGGCCTGCGGCCTGCGGAAGTCGACGAAGGTCAGATCAACCAGGTGATCGGCAATCTGGTCATCAACGCCAATCAGGCCATGCCGAGCGGCGGGGTAATCACCGTTCGAACGGAGAATGTGACCATAGGTTCCGATGAGTCCCTGCCGCTGCCCGGTGGAGACTATGTTCGTGTTACCGTTGAAGACCAGGGCGTCGGCATTTCGGAAAAACATCTGCCGCGGATCTTCGACCCGTATTTTTCAACCAAACAGGACGGCAGCGGGCTGGGGTTGGCCTCGACCTATTCAATCATCAAAAAACACGGCGGCCATATTGAGGTCCGATCCGAAATCGACCGGGGAACCGTGTTTACCTTTTATCTGCCCGCGTCGGCGAAGCCGCTGGAACCGGAAACGGTCGACCCGTCGGAGAGTCATCGGGGCCAGGGCCGAATCCTGATCATGGATGACCAGCGGCCCATTCTCAACATGGCCGAACGCATGCTCACAAAACTGGGGTATGCGGTGACCTGTGCGGAAGACGGGGACGCGGCCGTCCGTCTGTACCGTGAGGCCCATGCTTCGGGTGCGGCCTTTGACGCGGTCATCCTGGATTTGACCGTTCCCGGCGGCATGGGCGGGGCCGAAACCATGGCCGAGCTTTTGCGTATCGACCCCCATGTCAAAGCCATCGTGTCCAGCGGCTATTCCAACGATCCCATCATGGCCGATTTTAAGGATTACGGATTCAGCGGCGTGGTTCAAAAACCCTACACGCGGGACCAGCTGGCCCGGGCTGTCAAACGGATTGAAGGGTCATGATTGACTTCCAATTTGATGGACGTTATAATGGGCCCATCATAACGTACCCATAATAAGGTCCTGACAGGAGGTATCATGTTGCAGGCTAAATTCAACGTCGACGAAACACAGTCGCGGTTTTTGAATGATTATAAAAAATACGGTTTTAAAGATAAAAGTGACATGCTTCGGAAAGCCCTTGACCGCTTCAAAATCGAAATAGAGCGTGAAGACCTTCGAAAATCAGCCGAGTTGTATTCAGAACTCTATTCCGATGATCATGAACTGAACGATCTGACCGAAGCCGCCTTAAATTGAACCATGACGACATCGGTTGAAATATTTCAAATTGCCTTCAATTCGGCATGTTATCCCCGGACCAAAGTCTGGGTCATGCTTTGAACCAGCCTTGGGTCCGGGTGCAGAATCTGACCAGCATCAGCATCACCGGGACCTCGATCAGAACCCCCACCACCGTGGCCAGGGCCGCGCCGGAAGACAGACCGAACAGCATCACCGAGGTGGCGATAGCCACTTCGAAATGGTTGGAGGCCCCGATCATGGCCGCCGGGGCTGCGTCCTCGTAACGCAGATTCAGAAGCCGGGCCGCACCGTATCCCAGGACGAAAATCAAAACGGTCTGGATGAACAACGGGATGGAGATCCATAAAATCGTCAGCGGGTTTGCAAGGATGGTCTCACCCTTGAAGCTGAACAGCAGCACCAGGGTGACCAGTAGGGCGCCGATGGTCAACGGGGTCAGCACATGGAGGAACGTTTCTTTGAACCAGGCTTCCCCTTTGGCAGCGATGACCCAGGTCCGGGAAAAATATCCGGCCACAAGGGGCAGGGCCACGTAGACGGCCACCGAGAGCAGAAGCGCCTGCCAGGGCACGGGAAGTTTGCCCACCCCGAGCAGAAAGCCGCCCAGAATACCGTAGAGCAGAAGCATGGTGAGGGAGTTGACGGCCACCATGACCAGGGTCAGACCGTCGTTTCCTCGGGCCAGGTATCCCCAGACCAGAACCATGGCCGTGCAGGGGGCGATGCCCAGAAGGATGCAGCCTGCAAAATAGCTCCGCCACAGGGGGATCTGAAGCATTTTTACCCCGTCCTGCAGAACCACCAGACCCGCACCGTGTTCGGCGCCCATCGGGAGGTCAAGGCCAAAGGGCATCTTGACCAGATCCACGGCCTCGGGACCGATCAGGCTTCTGAACAACATTCCCAGAAACACAAAGGCGATGCCGTACATGGTAAAGGGCTTCACACACCAGTTGATAAACAGGGTCAGAAAAACGGGTTTTCCGCTTTTACCGGCCTTGACCACGGAGGCGAAGTCAATCTTGACCATGATGGGATACATCATAAAAAACAGGCAGACGGCAATGGGAATGGACACCACCGGCGCGCCGTTGACGGTAAGGGCCATGCGATCCAAAGCACCGGCCAGATCCGGGGCGATTTTTCCGAGAGCGATCCCCCCCACAATGCAAAGCCCCACCCAGACCGTCAGGTAGCGCTCGAACACGCTGGTCATGTGACGTTGTTCCGTCTTAAACGGTTCCATGCTTTTCTCCTTATTTTTGAGTCAGGGCATCCGGCAGGGTAATCACAAAGGCTTTGATCTGATCCCGGACCGTCCGGTAACAGTCGAGTTTCGCATCCTCGTCGTCGAATGCCGCAGCCATCTTCGGGGGATCATCGAATCCTTTATGAATGATGGTGTGAGATCCGGGGAAAAACGGGCAGGTCTCGTGGGCGTGATCACAGACCGTGACCACGTAATCCAGAGCCGTTCCCGCCAATTCGTCGATATGCTTGGAACGGTGGCCGGAAATATCCACCCCGGCCTCGGCCATGACCTTCACGGCGTGGGGGTTGAGCCCGTGGGTTTCGATCCCGGCCGAATAAACTTCGATCACATCACCCTTCAGATGCCGGGCAAAGCCTTCGGCCATCTGACTCCGGCAGGAGTTGCCGGTGCAAAGAAACAACAGTTTGATTTTTTTATCCATCGTTTTATCCTTTTCTGGTTATGCACTTCCCTCAAGTTGGAA
>NZ_BAAHXV010000042.1:0-34129 GCF_054657895.1 Desulfatiferula olefinivorans
GCGGTCTTTTTCGACCGGTCCGAACGGCAGGCCGTCCAGGGCTGTGCGGGTGATGACGTGGTATACGCTTTTTTGATCCTTGATCAGCATGCGGGTGGTTCGAGGCATAGCAGGCGCTCCTCCATGGGCGGTGATGGTGGCGTTATATCAGTTGGACTACACTATCAGAAAAAACTCGGAAAAATAAAGGGGGTGATGTAAATTATTTGCCTGTCCCTTTAAGGCCGGGCATTTAAAAAGGGCTTGAAGTTCATTCAAGCCCTTTGATGCCTTTTGGAGGCGGCTTCCGGATTTGAACCGGAGAATAACGGCTTTGCAGGCCGTCGCCTTACCACTTGGCCAAGCCGCCAAAAAAAAATGGAGCGGGAAACGGGATTTGAACCCGCGACGTCAACCTTGGCAAGGTTGCACTCTACCACTGAGTTATTCCCGCTCAATGACGGCACTATAACTATCTTCTCAGGCCACCTTTGTCAATAAAAAAATTCATGGAAAAACCAGTTTTTCTCGATTCGGTGGCCCGGAAAAACGGGCCGTGGCTGTAAAGGGTTTGCCATTATCCCTGTGCCCTCACGACAGGCGTGTCAGGCGACCGTGACGCATCGGTTCGAAATTGGCCTGACCGGGGGACGGCACTTTCCGGTCATACCGCAGGGCTGCCGCCCTTATTTCTTCCCGGCCTTTTTCCAGTCGTCCATGAATGCCTGGATGCCCTTGTCGGTCAGGGGATGGGACGCCAGTTTGCTCAGGACATTGAAGGGGATGGTGGAAATGTCGGCCCCGGCGAGGGCCGCGTCAAGCACGTGCATGGGGTTTCTGATGCTGGCCACGATGATCTCGGTGTCGTAGCCGTAGTTGTCGAAGATCTCCACGATCTGCTCGACCAGCACCATGCCGTCCTGGGCCAGGTCGTCCAGACGGCCCACGAAGGGACTCACGTAGGACGCGCCGGCCTTGGCGGCCATCAGGGCCTGGAGGGGAGAAAAAATCAGGGTGACGTTGGTCTTGATGCCCTCGTCGGCCAGCATGCGGGTGGCCTTGAGGCCGTCGATGGTCATGGGGACCTTGATGACGATGTTTTTGTGGATGGTAACCAGATCACGGGCTTCCCGGACCATACCCTCGGTGTCCAGACTGATCACCTCGGCGCTGATGGGGCCGTCGACCACCTCGCAGATCTGTCGGATGATGTCCTTGAATTCCCCGCCTTCTTTGGCGATCAGCGAGGGGTTGGTGGTGACGCCGTCGACCATGCCCATGCTGGCCGCTTCCTTGATTTCGGTGATATTGGCGGTATCGATAAAAAATTTCATACTCTGTCTCCTCTTTGAAAAGGCCGCGGCATCAGGCCGGCAGCAGAATCACGGGCAGGGCCCGTCGTTCGTGTTTAAGGCGGTACAATCAGACCTTCTTCTTATAGTCGTCCCGGCATTGTTCCGAGCAGAAATACAGGGTCTGCCCTTTCACGGTCAGCGGAAACCCCTGACGCTGGGGGAAATAGACGCCGCACTGGGGGTCCTTGATCATCACGTCGCTGGTGTCGCTCGGATGGTCCACGGAGTGATCCCGGTGCTGCAGGGACTGCTGCTCGAGCATCCAGCGCTTGACAGTCCGATAGACCAGGTAAATGACCAGTAACAGGATCAGGTTTTTAATCATGACGAACTCCTTCCTGGGTTGAGGTGAAGGGAACGACCCCCTGATGGTCGGCATCAAGGTCCGCAAGGAGCCGCGCCATGGTCCTCCCGGTCACGGGGTGGACCCGATCGGGAGCGATATCACACACCGGCACCAGGACGAAGGCGCGCTGGTGCATGCGTTCGTGGGGCACGGTCAGGGCGTCGGAACGGATCACCCGGTCATCGAACAGAAGGATGTCCAGATCGATGATGCGGGGGCCGAAACGGACCGCCTTTCGATCCGTTCCCAGATCGTTTTGAATCTGTTTCAGACCGTCCAGAAGCTCCAGGGGTTCCAGCGGGGTGCCCAGCTCCGCCGCCGCGTTGACGAACCAGTCCTGGTCCAGGTAATCCACCGGTTCGGTCCGGTAAAAGGGCGAGACACTCAAAAGGGTGCCCAGCCCGCGCCGCTCCAGTTCGGCCAGGGCACTGCGGCAGTTGGCGGCCTTGTCGCCCATATTGGAGCCGATGGACAACAGCACCCGGTGCCCATCCACGGTCAACGTCCTTCCCCGGCCGTTTCGGGAACGGTGAACCGGACAAGCTCGGAATCCCGGCCAAGGCTTCGAGCCGCCGAAAGGGGCTGGATTTTATAAATGTAACGACGTCCCGGCACCACGTTTTCGGAAAAACGGGTTTCAGAGGGTCCAAGGGATCCCGCCCGTTCAAACAGCAGAGGACAACCGTCACACGCGTCATCCGGATCGGCCACAGAGCGGAGCACGACGTATCCGGCCAGATCCCCGCGATCCACAGCCGAAGGCGCAGTCCAGCTCAGGCTGACCCGATCCCCGTGGACCCGGTGCATGAGACCCGTCACCGGCGGCAGTGGGATATCCCCCGGTGGAACCGGCGGCATCTTACGGCCGCAGGCAAAAGCAATCAGGCAGACAAACACGAAAACGGCAATTAATCGATCGCGGACAGGACGTCGCATGGTCTTAAGTTCCTTGTCTCCCCGTCAATCCATACCAAGCTCACGGCGGGCCGCCAAAAGGGCCTCGGCCACGCAGGGCCCCGCCGTGCCGCCGAAGGAGGTGCGCCGGTCGATGATGGTCCGGGTGGCCAGCACCTGATACACGTCGCCCTCGATCAACGGCGAAAACGTCTGAAGGTCGGAAACGCTCAGGTCCTGGAGTTCCTTGTTCTGTGACAAAGCAAAGGCAACGGCCCGTCCCACCACGCCGTGGGCGTCCCGGAAGGGCAGGCCCTTGGCGGCCAGGTAGTCGGCCAGATCCGTGGCGTTGATGAATCCGGTTTCGGTGGCCCGGGCCATGGTTTTCTCATTGAAGGTGATGTTCGGCATCATCCGGCAGTAGATGTCCAGACAGGCCAGAAGGGTGTCCACCGTGTCGAACAGGGGCGGTTTGTCCTCCTGCATATCCCGGTTGTACGCCATGGGCAACGATTTCATCAGGGTCAGAAGGGCCATGAGGTTGCCGTAGACCCGGCCGGTCTTGCCCCGGACCAGTTCGGGGATGTCCGGGTTCTTTTTCTGGGGCATGATGCTGCTGCCGGTGGTGAAGGCGTCGGCGATCACGATAAAACCGAATTCCGACGAGGACCAGAGGATAAGTTCCTCGGAAAGCCGCGAGAAATGCATCATACAGAGACTTGCCGCCGCCGTGAATTCGATGATGAAATCCCGGTCGGACACCGAGTCCATGCTGTTGGCCGAGACCCTGGAAAAGCCCAGGAGCCGGGCCGTTTCGTGACGGTCGATGGGATAGGTGGTGCCGGCCAGGGCCGCGCTGCCCAGGGGCATGACGTCGATGCGTTTGAGGCCGTCCTCGAACCGCTCCCGGTCCCGTTTGAACATCTCGTAATAGGCCAGAAGGTGATGGGAAAGAAGCACAGGCTGGGCCCGCTGCAGATGTGTGTATCCGGCCATCACCCGGTCCTGATGTTTTTCGGCCAGGGTGACGAGGATCTTCTGAAGCTCGGAAAGGGCGGCGATCACGTCGGCGCTGACCTCCTTCAGATAAAGACGGATATCCAGGGCCACCTGGTCGTTGCGGCTCCGGGCCGTGTGCAGCTTCTTGGCCACCTCCCCGATGTCCCGGGTCAGGGCCGACTCGATGTGCATGTGGATGTCTTCGAGGCTGTCCGAATACGCAAAACACCCGTCCTCGATGTCCTGCCGGATTTTTTCGAGGCCGCGAACCATCTGCTCCGCCTCGTCATGGGTGATGATGCCCTGCTTGGCCAGCATCCGGCAATGGGCCACACTGCCTGCGATATCCTGCTTATAAAGACGCCTGTCCACCTGAATCGACGAGGAAAACGCCTCCACCGCCTTGTCCGTACTCTCCTGAAATCGACCGTCCCAGGGTTTTTCGCTCATTTAAGGTACTCCATGTATTTTTTATTGGCCGTTTTAGTGGCCTCCGGCGGCCCTCCCGGGGGGCCGGATTTTAAAAATCCGGACAAATGGGTTGGGTGACGAGGCTAACGCCATGGCATCGCCCCAACCCAAAACCCGTTTGGCAACCTTTTCAAAAGGTTGGCCCCCGGCAGGGCCGCCGGAGGCCGTTTTTTTACTTATTTCTTTTTGTTCATCGCATTCAAAATACGAAGTCTCAGCGCATTCAACCGGATAAACCCTTCGGCGTCCTTCTGGCGGTAAATGCTCTTATCGTCTTCGAAGGTGGCGTGGGCCGCACTGTAAAGCGAACGGTCGGACCGTCGTCCGAGCACATAGGTGTTGCCTTTGTAGAGTTTCAGACGCACATCGCCGCTGACGTTTTCCTGGGTCTGGTCGACCATGCTCTGGAGCAGCTTCATTTCCGGTGAGAACCAGAATCCGTAGTACACCAGCTCGGCGTATTTGGGGATCAGGCTGTCCCGCAGGTGGGCCACTTCGCGGTCCAGGGTGATGGATTCCATGGCCATGTGGGCCTGACGGAGAATGGTGCCGCCCGGTGTTTCGTACACACCCCGGGACTTCATGCCCACGAAACGGTTTTCCACCAGATCGATGCGGCCGATGCCGTGTCTGCCGCCCAGCCGGTTCAGCTCCTTGAACAGATCCGCCGGACCCATGGTCTTGCCGTTGACGGCCACGGGGTTGCCCTTCTCGAAACGGATCTCGATTTCCTCGGCCTGATCCGGGGCGAGCTCGGGTTTCACGCTCATGGTGTACATGTCGTCGGTGGCCGGATTCCAGGGATCTTCGAGGACCCCGCCCTCATAGCTGATGTGCAGCATGTTCCGGTCCGTGCTGTAGGGCTTGGCCGGGGTCTGGGGCACGGGGATGCCGTGTTTGTTGGCGAACTCCATCAGCACCGTGCGGGAGTTCAGGTCCCATTCCCGCCAGGGGGCGATGATCTTGATCTCCGGATCGATGGAAAAATAGCTGAGCTCGAAACGGACCTGGTCATTGCCCTTGCCCGTGGCGCCGTGGCTGACCGCGTCGGCCCCTTCGATTTTGGCGATTTCCATCTGGCGTTTGGCGATCAGGGGCCGTGCGATGGAAGTGCCCAGAAGGTACTGCCCCTCGTAAATGGCGTTGGCACGGAAGGCGGGAAACACGAAATCCCGGATGAACTCTTCCCTCAGATCGTCGATGTAGGCCTTGACCGCGCCGGTTTTCAGCGCCTTGGCCTCCAGGCCGTCGAGTTCCTCTTCCTGGCCCAGGTCGGCGGAAAAGGTCACCACCTCGCAGTTATAGGTTTCAATGAGCCACTTCAAAATCACCGAGGTATCCAGCCCCCCGGAATAGGCTAACACGACTTTTTTCACGTTCGACATGATGACCCCCTTGGTCCGATATGCGTCATGGCGTCATGACGGGTTGTTCACTGGTTGCGTTGGTTGGCGATCAGGGTTTCCAAAATGGCCTTGTGCATGTGCAGCTTGTTTTCGGCCTGGTCCCAGACGATCGAATGTTTGCCTTCGAGGACCTCCGCCGAGATTTCCTCGTCCCGGTGGGCCGGCAGGCAGTGCATGACGCACACGTCGTCCTTGGCCTTTTTCAACAGGTCCGCCGTCACCTGATAGGGACGGAACAGGGCCATGCGGGATTCGGCCTCGGATTCCTGGCCCATGCTGGCCCAGACGTCGGTGTAGACGATGTCCGCCCCGGCCACGGCCTCGGCCGGATCGGCGGTAACCCGGATGGTCCCGGTCTTTCGGGAAAGGGCCCGGTCAAGGATGTCGGGATTCGGCGTGTAACCTTCGGGGCAGGCCAGGGCCAGGTCGAACCCCAGAACCGCGGCGGCGTTGATCCAGGAATGGGCCACGTTGTTGCCGTCGCCCACCCAGGCGATGGTCACGTCCTTGTACCCCCCCTTGTATTCGATGATGGTCAGAAGGTCGCTGAGGATCTGGCAGGGGTGGGACAGGTCCGACAGGGCGTTGACCACAGGAATGGTGCAGTGCGTTGCGTATTCCTCGATCAGCTCCTGGGAGAAGGTCCGGACCACCAGGCAGTCGATGTAGCGGGACAGCACCCGGGCCGTGTCCGACACCGGTTCGTTCCGGGAGATCTGGGTGTCCGCGGCGTTCATGAAAATCGGGGTGCCGGCAAGCTGGATGGTGGCGGCCTCGAAGGAAATCCGCGTCCGGGTTGAGGGCTTGTCAAAAATCATCCCCACGGATTTCCCGGCCAGGGATTGGTCGAAGATGCCTTTTTGGTGTCTTTTCTTGAGATCCAGGGCCCGGTTGAACAAGGCGTCGAAGTCATCGGGTTCCAGGTCGTACAAAGACAGCAGATCTTTTTTCACAACAGTCTCCTTATCGGTTTGCATCAAAGGGCCGTGGGAGCCCCGGGTCCTCGTTTATTCATTGGTCAAGTACCTCGTCAAGGCAGGCGACGAGGGCATCGATGTCCGTTTTCGTCACAATCAGCGGGGGAATGAAGCGCAGGATATCGCCCTGAACGCAGTTGATCAGAAAGCCCCGTTCGAAACAGGCCGCGACAAAGGGCGCGCCGTCGGCCTTCAGTTTCATGCCCAGCAGCAGGCCCCGTCCCCTGACGTCCTCCACCACCTTATGGTTTTCCTTGAGCATTTCAAGTTTTTTCTTGAAATACGCCCCGTTTTCACGGCACTTTCCGCAAATATCTTCGCGATCGAAGGTCTTCACCACGGCCAGGGCGCCTGCGGTGACGAGAGGGGTTCCCCCGAAGGTCGAGGCGTGACTGCCCGGCACGAAGGCCTTCATCACGGCGTCTTTGGCCAGCATGGCGCCGATGGGCAGCCCGTTGCCCAGGGCCTTGGCCAGGGTCATGATGTCCGGCGTCACCCCTTCCTGCTCGTAGGCGAACAGGGTTCCTGTGCGGCCCATGCCGGTCTGGATCTCGTCAAAAATCAAAAGGGCGCCGAATTCGTCGCACAGATCCCGGACGCCGTTGAGATAACCGGGGGCCGCGCAGCGGATGCCCCCCTCGCCCTGAACCGGTTCGAGCATCACGGCGCAGACCGTGTGATCCATCTTGGCCCGAAGGGCGTCAAGGTCGTTGAACGGCACGTAGTCAAATCCCGGCAGAACCGGGGCGTAACCTTCCTTGATCTTGTCCTGACCCGTGGCGGTAAGGGTGGCCATGGTCCGTCCGTGGAAGGACTGCATCATGGTGATGATCTTGTGGCGGTCCTGGCCCTGACTTGCGAAATGCTTGCGGGCCAGCTTGATGGCCGCCTCGTTGGCCTCGGCCCCGCTGTTGGCGAAAAAGACCTTGTCGGCGAAGCTTTTTTCAACCAGCCAGGCGGCCAGGTCGGCCTGGGGCCTTGTATAATAAAGGTTGCACACATGGACCAGGGTTCGGGCCTGATCGGCCAGGGCCTGGGCCACCGCCGGATGGGCGTGTCCCAGGGCGCACACGGCGATGCCCGCCACGAAATCCGTGTAGGCCTTCCCTTCCGTGTCCCAGAGGGTCATGCCCTCTCCCCGTTCAAACACCACCTTGTACCTGCCGTACGTGTGGGCGATCACCTGATCGGTCTGTTCGATAATCGTGTCTTTGATGGTTTTCATAGCAGCACTTCCGTTCCGATGCCTTCGTTGGTAAAAAGTTCAAGCAGCAGAGAATGGCGTTTTTTTCCGTTGATGATGTGGACTTTCTCCACGCCCTTCTCGAGGGCGCCCAGGGCGCATTCAATTTTGGGAATCATGCCCCCCGAGATGCTCTGGTCATCGATCATGGCCTTGATGGTTTCCGCCCGGATCGAGGTGATCAGCGTCTTTGACGCGTCCATCACCCCGTCCACGTCGGTCAGAAGAATCAGACGGGAGGCGGACAGGGCCTTGGCCACCTCGGCGGCAACCAGATCGGCGTTGATGTTGTAGGTTTCCCCGGCCTCCCCCACGCCCACCGGCGCGATGACGGGAATGAAGCCCTGATCGGCCAGGGACCGGATCAGTTCATGGTTGATCGCCGTCACCTCACCCACATGGCCGGGATCGATGATTTCAGGCGGGCTGTTTTTGTCTTCCTGATGGTAGATGGTCATCTTTTTCGCCGTGATCAGCCCCGCATCCTTGCCGGTGAGTCCCACCGCCTTGCCGCCCTGACGGTTGATCTGGGCCACGATGGACTTGTTGACCTTGCCGCCCAAAACCATCTCGACCACATCCATGGTTTCCTCGTCGGTCATGCGCATGCCCCGGACAAATCGTGAGGTGATGCCCATTTTGTCGAGCACCTTGTTGATCTGCGGGCCGCCGCCGTGGACCACCACGGGGTTCACTCCGATGAATTTCAGCAGGGTGATGTCCCGGGCGAAATCCTCTTTGAGCTGTTCGTCGACCATGGCGTGGCCGCCGTACTTGACGACGATGGTTTTTTTGGCAAAACGGCGGATATAGGGAAGCGATTCAATCAGAATATCGGCAACACTGGCATCCATGACCTTGTCCTTTGTGTCGGGTTAGAGGATGTACCGGCTCAGATCCTCGTCGGCCGCCACATCCTTGAGTTTGTCATTCACGAAGGCGGCGTCTACGACCACCTTCTTTTCCGGAAGATCCGGGGCTTCGAACAGAATGTTCTCCAGCAGATACTCCATCAGCGTGTGCAGGCGCCGGGCGCCGATATTTTCGGTCCGGGTGTTCACGTCTTCGGCGATCCGGGCAATTTCTTCCACCGCGTCGTCCGCAAACACCAGCTCGATGCCGTCGGTCCGCAGCAGGGCCATGTACTGCAAAAGCAGCGCGTTCTGGGGTTCGGTCAGTATCCGGACGAAATCCTTCCGTCCTAAGGAATCCAGCTCCACCCGGATGGGGAAACGGCCCTGAAGTTCGGGAATCAGATCCGAGGGCTTGCTCATGTGAAAGGCCCCCGAGGCGATGAACAGAATGTGATCGGTCATGACCGGCCCGTACTTGGTGGGCACGGTGCTGCCTTCGACGATGGGCAGAAGATCCCGCTGGACCCCCTCCCGGGACACGTCCGGCCCCGGCCCCTTCTGACTGACGGCCACCTTGTCGATCTCGTCGATAAAAATAATCCCCGACTGTTCGACAGCCTCCACGGCCCGTTTGACCACCTTGTCCATGTCCACCAGATTTTCGGCCTCCTGGTCGGTGAGGATGTCCAGGGCCTCGGCCACGGTGACCTTTCTCTTCTTGGTGTTCTTGGGCAGCATGTTTCCCATCATCTCCCGGATGCTCATGCCGATGTCTTCCATGCCCATGTTGGAGAAAATCTCGATCATGGGCCCCTGCTGGTCCGTCACGTCGATATCCACAAACCGCTCGTCAAGCTTGCCCTCCTGAAGCATCTTCCGGAGTTTTTCACGGGTGCCGTTGGTATGGTCCGCCTCGATTTCCGCCGCCGGAGCCAAAGGGGCCGGTTCTGCGCCTTCGGCCGGCACGACCGACGGTTTGGGCGGGGTTTTGGGCAGCAGCAGATCGAGCACCCGTTCCTCGGCGACGGCCTCGGCCTTGTCGATCACCTCGTCTTCGGCCCGGTCCCGCATCCGGTTGACCGTAAGGTCCACCAGATCCCGGACCATGGATTCCACGTCACGGCCCACGTAGCCCACCTCGGTAAACTTGGAGGCCTCGACCTTGAAAAAGGGGGAATCGGTCAGCGTGGCCAGACGCCGGGATATTTCCGTTTTCCCCACCCCGGTGGGACCGATCATGATGATGTTCTTGGGGGCGATCTCGTCCCTCAGGTCCTCCTCGACCTGACGCCGCCGCCACCGGTTCCGGAGGGCGATGGCCACCGACCGCTTGGCCTTGTCCTGGCCGATGATGTATTTGTCGAGTTCCTGCACAATTTCCACGGGTTTCAAATCGCTCATACCACCTTCCTGCATATCAAAAATATAAAACCGGAGTATCCGTCATCGGCACCGATGCCGGACATCCAGTTCGAATCCGTTATCATCACGCCCCGGCGCCTGTAAGCCGCCGGGCTGTCCATCACGCTCAGAGCTCTTCCAGGGTGACGACGTCATTGGTATAGATGCACAGCGACGCGGCAATGGCCATGGCCTCCCGGGCGATGGCCGCCGCGTCCAGATCGCTTTTCCGCATCAGGGCCGTGGCCGCGGCCTGGGCCGCCACACTGCCGGAACCGATACTCAGGACATCCTCGTCGGGTTCGATCACATCCCCGTTGCCCGAGATCAGAAACATCCGGGTCTCGTCCACGGCGATCATCATGGCCTCGAGCCTTCGCAAAAACTTGTCGGTGCGCCACTCCTTGGCCAGTTCCACAGCCGCCCGGGTCAGATTGCCGTTGCAGCGTTCGAGTTTTTCCTCGAGCTTGTCGGTCAGGGTCATGGCATCGGCCGTGGCCCCGGCAAAGCCCACCACGATTTTATCATGGTAGATGCGCCGGACCTTTTTGGCCTTGTGCTTGGTCACCGTGTCGCCCAGGGTCACCTGACCGTCTCCGGCCACCACGGTTCGTCCCTTGTGCCGGACGGCGATGATCGTCGTTCCGTGAAATATCTGCATGGTCGTCCTCATTTCCTTGGATGGGCCTTATCGTATATCCGCATCAGCCTGTCAATGGTCACGTGGGTGTATTTCTGGGTCGTGGACAGGCTTTCATGCCCCAGAATTTCCTGCACACCCCGCAGGTCCGCCCCGGCATCAAGCATGTGGGTGGCGAAGGTGTGCCGCACCGCATGGGGATAAACCGGCACCCCGATACCGCAGGCCAGGGCCCGGTCCTTGAGAATCCGGGCGATGGAGCGTTCGGTCAACCGTCCGCCCCGGCGGTTCAAAAACAGGGCCGAGGGATGCCGCGTCTTTAGGTCCGCCGACGCGGCCAGAGCCCTGCGGTAATCGCCAACGGCCTCAACGGCCCGCCGTCCCACGGGAACCACCCGCTGTTTGTCGCCCTTGCCCAGAACCCTTACGGTGCCGGAGGCGGCGTCTACGTCCTCCACATCGAGTCCGGCCAGTTCGGACACCCGGATGCCCGTGGAATACAGCAGCTCGAACATGGCCCGGTCCCGTTTGCCCAAAAGGGGCCGGGTATCGATGGTGTCGAGGAGCCGAAACATATCGTCCACCGTCAGGTAGGCCGGAATCGGCTTGTCCTGCTTGGGCGTCATCACCTGGTCTCCGGGGTTGGTCTCGATGACGCCGTGCTTCAGAAGAAAGGTCAGAAACGACCGAAGCGCGGACAGCTTCCGGGCCACCGAGCTTTTTTTGTTCTTCCGTTTATATAAGTGACCAAGATAAGCCCGAATGGTCAGGGCGTCAACCTGTGTGACCGAAAGGGCCGACATTTCTTCGGGTTTTTCCGGATCGATACGGTTCTGACAGGCCAGATAGCGGATAAATCCGTACAGATCGTTATGGTAGGCCCGGAGGGTATGATCCGAATAATTCTTCTCAACCGACAGGTACTCCAGAAAATGGTCCGCATGATCGATCAGGCCCGCCTTTTTCATCCTCGTCGCTCCAGCCCCAGACGGGCCATGATCGCCTTCAGATCCGCCCAGGCGTCCTTTTTGCTATCCGGATGGGAGAGCAGAAAGGCGGGGTGGAAGGTCGGCATCACCGGCCAGGTTTTATAGCTCTGAAACCGGCCCCGCATTCCGGCCACCGGGCTATCTCCACCCAGAAGGGCCTGGGTGGCCACGGCTCCTAAGGTGACGATCAGCTCCGGATTCACCGCCCGAATCTGGGCCTCCAGAAGGGGCAGACAGGCACCGGTCTCTTCGGGGAGGCCCCGACGTCCCATCGGCGGCCTGCATTTGAGCACCGTGGTCAGATAGACCGCATCCCGGTCAAGTCCCATGGCCGCGATCATTTTCGTGAGAAGGTCTCCGGCCTCGCCCGTGAAGGGCGTCCCGCAAGCCTCGTCCTCGGCTGAGGGAACATCGCCGATCAGCATCAGGCGTGCCCTGACCGGTCCCTCGCCAAACACCGGGGAACGGCCCCCGTCGCCCAGGACGCAGCGTCGGCAGGTCCCCCAGCGACGTCGGATGTCCTCAAGGGACAGCGGACCGGCCTGGGCCGGAGCAGCCGGTGCAGCCGCCTTTGGCGCCGCCTGAGGAGCCTGACGCCTGGGGCGTCCCCAGTCGGCCGCCCTGGCCAGGCTCTCCGGGGAGCAGTCGAAGCCCCGGCAGCCCAGATCGGCCAGAAAACCCAGGGTCTTTCGGGCTTCCGTCACCAGGGCGGCGAAAGCCTCCCGGCTGACGGGTGTGGCGGCGGTGTTCGTCATGGCGTCATCCGATCCCTGATCCGGTCGAGCAGGGTATGGGCCACCAGCTCCTTGTCCATGGACGCCAGCGGTTCCCGGCTCCCGTCCCGGTAAAAAAACGTTACCGTATTCGTTTCGGTCCCGAAGCCCGACGAGGGATCGCCCACCAGATTGCCCACGATCATGTCCAGGTTCTTGGCCTTGAGTTTGGCGGTGGCGTTCTCCTTCAGATCCCGGGTTTCGGCGGCGAAGCCCACCAGAAACTGGCGGGTCTTTTTCATGCCCGCCTCCTTGAGAATGTCGGGATTCTTGTCGAGCTCGATGATCATCTCATCGTCTTTTTTCTTGATCTTGTGATCGGCCGGGTGTTTGGCCCGGTAATCGGCCACGGCCGCCACCTTGATTGCGATGTCCGCATGCTCAAGTTCCGAAAGAAAGGCGTCGCGCATCGACAGGGCCGACACGACGGGAATCCGTTTCACGTTGAGCGGCGGCTCAAGGTTCACGGGGCCTGTAATCAGGGTCACCGACGCTCCCCGGAACTCGGCGGCCTTGGCGATGGCATAACCCATTTTACCCGAGGAATGATTGGAAATATAGCGCACCGGATCGATGGCCTCCCGGGTGGGCCCCGCCGTGACCAGCACCGTTTTCCCGACCAGATCTTTGGGGGTCAGACGATGGATCACCCGGTCGACGACAAAGCGCGGTTCGGGAAAACGTCCGGCGCCGCTGACACCGCAGGCCAGTTCCCCGGTGCCCGGTTCCACGATGGTAAACCCGTCGGCTTCCAGCACATCGAGGTTCCGCTGGACCGCACGGTTTTCATACATGTAGGTGTTCATGGACGGACAGATCACCACCGGACACCTGACGGCCATCATGAAGGTGCTCAGGGCGTCATCGGCGATGCCGTTGGCGATCTTTCCGATAATGTTGGCCGTGGCCGGAGCGATCAAAACCAGATCCGCCTCATCGGCCCACTGGATGTGACGGACCGACGAATCCTCGCCCTTGTCGAACAAACTGGTGAATACCGGATGGCCGGACAGCACCTGAAAGGTCAGGGTCCCGATGAATTCCTTGACCCCCTGGGTCATGATCACCTTGACGTCGGCCCCCTGCTTCTGGAGAAGGCGCAGCACCTCCACGCTTTTGTAGGCTGCGATGCCCGCGCAGACGCACAAAACGATGCGTTTGCCCTTGAGATTGTTTTCAAGCATGCGTTCCCCCCGGGCCAAACGGCCCCCTTTTTTATTCGATTTCCGGCGCCACCCCGACCCTCACATCGGTGGTAAATCCCTTTTCCTTGACCTCGATGGTGCACCACCTGTTGCCCTTAGAAAAAATCATGATGGTGGAAAAGGGTGATTTCTGGACGGTCACCGCCTTCCATCCGTTTTCCGGCATCTTGACGGAGAAGAAACGGATGACGGAGCGTTCCTCGACCCGGCCGTAGAAGGCCATGAATCCCGTGCCCGCCTCGCCGGTCTGGATGACCGAGGAATGACGTTTGTCCTCGGTCAGCTCACCGGGGATCAGCACATCCTTGAAATCCGAGAAGACCGGGACAGGCGGGGCCTCCTTGACGGCCGTCGCCGCCTTCTTTTTCACCGGTCGCTCCGAATACTTGGCATCCAGAGGGCTGCATGCCGCCATGCCGATCAACACCGTCAGCACAACACCGACACACAGAATTTTCGTGTTCCATGTCACTGTCATCATCACGCGCTCCCTTGATCAGGTCCCGACCATCGGCCCTGCCCCGGATTTTTCCGTCCCATCCCGCCTAAGGTCAATCCGGTTCTTATAACGTTTTTATGCCCCCAAAGGCAAGACGGATCTTCGATCGAAACAGGGCAATCGCATGTCTATCCCGCACGACCCATGGGTCATGCCCTGTGGGGAGCGGTTCATGACATGCCGTGTGCCGGGAATTGACAACCCCCATTTCCTTCGTTTCCGTCAAGGCGCGCAGCGACCGGGTGGTTGAATGGTTTGATCATGACGGAAAAAAGGCGGAGCTCTTTTCCATCACGGCATGGGATGCCCCCAGAAGCGTTGCCGTGCGACATGCCCCGGCATGTCCGGCGTGTGTCTTTGTGTCTCTGTGAGAGCGATTAATCCGGCGTCCCCCAAAACATCCAAGATCACTTTTTTCCTTACGATCACAAAAAACACTTGGCAGGATGAAATATTCATACTATAGGAACAAATTCGTTCGCCCCGCCGGGGCCCGGATGCCCGTTTCAAACCGTGCCGTACGTCACCCTGACGCGTTCTCTCAGATCACGCATAACGATCTGTAAAAATAATAAAAATTTTAATTTGACATCCGCCTGGCCGCCGGCCGACCGGCCGGATTATCGCCAATGCGTTCCGAAAACGCCATGACATCGAATCCCTGCAAGAGGCTGCGATGACTTTTTATTCTCACATTACGCTTAACCCGCTCATAAAATCAAAATGTTCTCGTTCAGGATTCACCCTTTTGGAGCTGATGATCGTCATCGCCGTCACGGCCATCCTGACGGCCGGAGCCGGAACCGCCCTGCTCCGGCATCTGCCCGACCGCCATCTGGGCCGGGCGGCCCAGACCATTTACCTGGATTTCCATCACGCCCGATCGCTGGCCGTCCTCAACACGGAAACCGTTCAGATCGAATTCGATCAGGCCGGGAGCACGTATCTGATCCGCTGCCTGGGCAGCGACGGAAATCCCGGCGGAACGGGCCCGGCCGAAGACCGGATCATCAAACGGGTCAGCCTCGACGACTTCAAGGGCGGCATACGGTTCGGCAACGGCAGCGTCCATACCACCATTCCCGGCACCCCGTTCAACGGAACCTTTGTCACCTATGCTCAGAGTTTTGCCCGGTTTTCACCCAACGGCATGGTCAACACCCGGGGCTACGTCTATCTGACCCACCATAAAAACACCCTCTGCTACGGACTGGGCACCCCGACCCTTGCGGGAGCCCTCGTCAAGAGAAAAAGTACGGGGGGAGGGTGGATCGATGGATAGAGTCGAGACTTCCGGCATACGCTGCGCCTCCCCCGGTTTCACCCTCGTCGAACTGATGATCGCCCTGACCATCGGCGCCATTGTTCTTTCCTGTGTCTGTTCGGTATTCATCTCCCACCAGAGAATTCATACCATGCATCAGCAGGCGGTGGCCCTCCAGCAGAACCTCAGGGCCTCGATGCACGTGATGGAACAGGATATCCACCAGGCCTGCCTGGACCCCCGGGGCAGCGCAAGGCCCGCCATCCTGACGGCGGCGGCCCACAGTTTCGCGTTTCAGTGCGATATCAACGAAAACGGTCATGATTTCGCCCTGACCGGCACCGGAGATCCCCGGGCGGCGGAAAGCGGCGTGGACCCCAACGAACACATCACCTACCGCCTGAGCGCCGACGCCAACCAGGACGGCCGCGCCGACCGGTTCCCCTGCCGGCTGTATCGCTGCACCTGGAACACCCCGGACGCCCTGGCCGACCAGATCGACGTCCTGAATTTTGTGTACCGGGATCAAAACGACGCCGTTCTCGGCCCATTGCCCCTGAATCAGGCGGGCCGCGCCCTGATCCGTTCGGTGGAGGTCACCCTCATCGCCCGCACGGCGCGGCAGGATCCCCGGCACTGTGACACCCGAACTTACACCAACCTCCAAGGAGACACCCTGATCGATGCGCCCCGTGACCCCTATCACCGCAAAACCCTGTCCAAGGTCATCCGCCTGCGGAATCTCTGACCTGCGGGGTCTGACCCTGGTGGAAATTTTGATCACCCTGTTCATTCTGTCGGTGGGTCTGCTGTCGGTCGCCCGTCTTCAGGCCGACGCCATCCGGGGGGATGCCCGGGCCGAACGGCTGAGCCTTGCCACCCATCAGGCCGTCAACCGGAAGGAACAGCTCAGCGGCCTTGCCTTCGACGATCCGGACCTGTCGGCGGGCCTGCACGGCCCCGTGGCCCAGGCGCCCTTCTGGATCGGCTGGTCCGTCACACCGGACCTTCCCCTGCCGCCCCTGACCGAGGACACCGACGGTGCCCCTATCAGCCCCCGGCCCGTTTCCAAAACCGTCAACATCGTCGTATTCGACAATGCCCTGGGGTTCAACGGGAACTCGGACGGCAACCGGATACTGACCCTCAGCCTGATCAAGACACGGAGCCTCTAATGCTTTTATCGTATCATCGTGCACGCAACCAAAACGGCGCGGTTCTCCTGACCGCCCTGGTTCTTCTGGCGACCCTGTCCATCCTGGGAGCCGTGGCCATGACGACCACCTGCTACGAACTGCGTCTGGCCGGAAACGACAAAACCATCGCCCGCCTCAAAGCCCAGGCCGAATCCACGGCGAGCCTTGCGGCCGAACGGGTGGAGCATCTGTCCGGGGCCACGCTCAAAGACAGCGACTGGGACTCGTCGACCCGCGTTTCCTGGCTGAGTCGCGGTGAAAACAACCGCTTCGATGCCATGAGCGATACCGACAAATACGACGGCCTGGCCGATTACATCCATGACACCGCCAACTGGATCGATCGCACCGATGGTCCTTCCAACAGCACCCGTGTTGCGGCAGCCTCGGGTCACCCGGATGCCGCCGCTTTTTCCCAGGTCTTTCCCGACTGCCGATTCCAGGTGATCGACGTGGAGGTGACCCGGGGCTCCTCGCTCCAGACCGGCAACCGTCTCCGGACCATGCACAATCTTTACATCACCGGCCTCAGCCGGGAAGGCAAGGCCCGGCGCATGGTCCAGGTGGGCTTTCGAAAAGTTTATTGAGGAGGACCTTCATGAAGCGCGCTTTCAGACGGACAGAAACATTGCATCACGCCGCCTGGGCAGCCGTCGGGCTGACAGGCCTGCTTTTTTTCACAGGCCCGATCCCTGCCCGGGCCGTCGGCCTTTCCGACACACCCCTTGAAATGACATACAAAACAGCGAATCCGGCCGTCATGGTTGTATTCGATGACTCGGGCAGCATGGACTTCGAGTTCATGACCCCGGAAGAAAACGGAACCTTTCACTCAAGCGCCTTTCTTTCCCAGAAATTTTATCTGTTTCCGGAGAATCCCGGCGACGATCACTATCCCGAACGGTACTACCGCATGGACGAATCCGAACGACGTCTCTGGCGCTCCCGGTGGCAGGGGTACAACACCCTCTATTACACGCCCCATACCGCCTACGTTCCCTGGCCCGCCCCGGACGGATCGGGCCCCATGGCCCAGGCCGACACAACCGCCCCACGGTCCAATCCGATGAACGCCTCGCACACCCTGACGCTTAACGGCATCTGCACGTCGGTCCTGTCCGGCGGCGGCACCCTCATGATCCGGAACGCCCATTACTATCTGGTGGACGATCGGAACGCCAACGGCCTTGACGACCCGTCCGACGGCGTCTACCTGGTTCAGTTCAATCAGGGCGACCGAGAGTGCTTCAGGTTTACCGACGCCAACGCCAACCGGTCCCTGGACGACAACGAGCTTACAGCCGTGTCCCTGTCGGAAATCCCCGAGCCCATCCGTCCCCGCCTCACCCCCGGGGAGGATCTGCAGAATTTCGCTAACTGGTATTCCTTCTACCGAAGGCGTTCCCTGTGCGCCAAGGGGGCCATGGCCCGCACCATATCCGGGCTTTCCGACCTTTACATCGGTTTTTACAGCATCAACCGCAACCTGGTTCAGTCTCCGGTTCCGGTTCGTCTGACCCGGGACGACGGCACCGTTCTCGACCAGACGCCCACCCTGCTCAACCGACTGTACGGACTGCGTTGTGCCGGCGGCACCCCGCTCAGGGAAGGACTGGATGCGGTGGGCCGTTACTATCATGGCGACAACCCCGGCGGCTTAAGCGGCTCATCCTTCGCCTCGGCGGAAAACGGCGGGGAGTGCCAGCGGGTCTATGCCCTGGCCCTCACCGACGGCTACTGGACGGAAAGCGGCACCTTCGCCCTGCCCACGCCCGATGCGGACGATGACGGATACGACAACACCCTGGCCGATACGGCCATGACCTACTACCGGTCAGACCTGAGACCCGATCTTGCCGATCGCCTGCGCCCCTCCTCCTGTGACCGGGCCGCCTACCAGCACATGGTCACCTTCGCCGTGTCATTCGGAATAAAAGGCCTTCTGGATCATACGGTCTACAATCCCTGCACCCTGCAGGACGCCCAGGGAAACAGCCCGTCCTGGGCCGACCCCTACTGCGGCGAGTGCCGCACCAAAATCGACGATCTCTGGCACGCCGCCTACAACACCACGGGCCTTTTTTTCAACGCCTCGGATCCGGATTCCCTGGTTTCGAGCCTCAAGGGCATCTTCGGCTCCCTGGACGACCGGGAAGCCACCAGCGCGCCGGTATCCGCGGCCCAGGAACGGTTCTACACCCGCAACGCCCTGTTTCAGGGCTTTTACCAATCGGAGCACTGGATCGGCGACCTTCGGGCCTACCCCATTGTCCATGATGAAACCACCGGCACCGTCACCATCGTGCCCACCCCGCGATGGAGCGCCGCGTCGATGCTGAACGAACAATCCTGGAACGCCCGGTCCATCATCACCTTTGACGGTCAGACCGGCATTCCCTTCCGGTGGGACAGTTTGTCCGACGGCCAGAAAACCGCCCTCAACAACACCCCCGATCTTCTGGACTATCTGAGGGGCCGCGACGTGGAGGGATTTCGTCAACGTCGGTCCCTTATGGGCGACATTGTCCACGCCGGTCCCCTTCCCGTGGACGGCCTTGTATACATCGGCGCCAACGACGGCATGCTTCACGCCCTTGACCAGACAAGCGGCCGGGAGAGGTTCGCCTATGTGCCCCATGGGGTGTACGACTCCCTCTCGCGCCTCGGCGACCTCCGATACGAACACCGTTTTTTCGTGGACCAGACCCCGTCCTGCGGGGACGTCATGGACGGCAGCATCCGGCGCACCCTGCTGGTGGGCGGCCTCGGCCGGGGAGGCCGGAGCTATTACGGCCTGGACATCACAGGCATGGACAGACGCACGGACTTTTCCGAAAGCGCCCTTGACGACATCGTCCGCTGGGAATTTTCCGATGAAGAAAACCTGGGGTACACCTACAGCGCGCCGGTGATCATTCGCACCTACGCGACGACGTATCCGGACGTGGTGATCGTCGGCAACGGATACAACAGCCCCTCGGGACGGGCCCAGCTTTTTATCCTTGATGCCCTCACCGGCACACCCGTCCGGGTGCTGGACACCGAAGCCGCAGGAGACAACGGCATGGCGACGCCCATCGCCGTGGACGTGACCAACGACGGCAGGGCCGACTACGTGTATGCGGGTGATCTTCTGGGAAACCTCTGGAAAATCGACATCCGGCATCCGGATCACAATGCCTGGGGGTTCTCCTACCGTGACGGCAATGACCGCCCCGCCCCCCTGTTCACCACCGCCCCGGGCCAGCCGATCACCTCACGCCCCGACGTGATGCGCCACTGCTGCCGCCACGGATACATCGTCTGCTTCGGCACCGGGCGGTATCTGGACCGTTCGGATCTGGCCACAACCGCCCCCCAGGCCGTCTATGGAATCTGGGACTACGGAGACGACCCGGGAGAATCCCTCGGCGCCCTGATACCTGTCGGCCTCGGTCTCTCGCACCATCCGGACAGCGACGTGTGTCTGCTGGCACAAACCATTATCGACGAACACCGCGACGGCGACCGCCTGTACCGGACCAGCTCGCGTCTTCCCGCCCAGTGGCAGACCGTCTCGGACAATCTGGATACCAACCCTTATCAGCGTGACCGCCAGGGTCTCCACCCCAATCCCACACGGCACGTGGGCTGGGTGCTTCCCCTGCCCGCCGGAGAACGGGTGTCCCAGGATGTGGCCATCGCCAACAACGTCCTGACCGTCCTGGGGCGCTATCCCTCGGAAGCCCCCTGTTCAAGCGGCGGCCGGACCACCATCTACAGCCTGAACCCCTGCAGCGGGGCCATGATCGAAGAGGCCTGTGTGAACGAGGCGCTGCAAAGCCCGCCCGCCGTCGTCACCACTCCGAGCGGCGACCTGTGGATTTACGACAAAGACACCGAGCCTGTCACGCCCCCCAGCGACGGCATGCGCCCCGGCCCGTATTTCTGGAGAGAACTGCCCTGATACCATCAACCAAGGAGACCGATACCATGACCCCCCGCGACCTGATCACCGGGCACACCCTGCCTGCCCTCATCATTCTGGCGTTGACCCTTTCTCTCTGCCCCGGATTCACCTCAACGCCCACCGCCCCCCCATCGCCTAAGCCCGTCCCCTTTGACGCCCAGGGCCCTTTGGATGCCCTCAATCCCGCCACCTTCTATGTCTCCATCAACGACATCGCCTACCGCCTGGCCCCCAACGCCCTCTTCTTCATCCACCCCCGCCGGCCCATTTCCCCGAGCGACATCAACCCCGGCGACACCGTCGCCGTCATCCTTGACGACCGCCGGCGCGTCACGGTGCTGTTTCGAATGACCCCCTGACGTTTCCAGGGCACCCCCCGGCTTCGTAAAAAGCTTGGCAGGCCACGAACGGCCCCATATCCGAAAGGAAGCGTGTTAAATCGATTTGCTGCAAGATCGAATAAACGACCCCGCCGCAAGCTGCCGGGGTATTGGGACCAGGGCAACCGCAGGTAGCATTCGTTCACGTGCATGGTCACGTTCACGAGCACGAGCACGGCAGGCTGAGACCTGTTCGACCGCCATCGTGAACGTGAACGGCAAGGCATCATCTCCTTCAATTCATCCGGCGTCAAAACTACCCGACCAGATACCATTGACCCGACCCCGGGCAAGATGGAAGTCCATGACATCTTGTGCAGACCGGGAATCAAAAACTATGTACCTGGAAACCCAATGTTTTTTTATACGAAAATACAAATTAATGCGGTTGACCCCCAAGAATCGGACCCTTGGTTCAAATGCATCCCGGGCGCGAAAAAACGGCATGCTCATTGCTTATGATGAGAACCGTATTCACTCGTCATTTTCACAGGAAAGGATTATAAAATGAAACAGTTGGTATCGGGAATCTTTGTTTTTTTGTTTTTATGCGGCTCCGCCCATGCGACCGTGCTTCTTTACGATGATTTCAATACGGAACGCTATGGGCTGAACTATGAACTTTACGGCCAGGACCTGGACCATTGGACGGTCACCAACGGCACCATCGATGTGATTGGAACAGGGGCCACCGGCACCGGATGGGAATGGTTCAAGGGCGCCAATGGCTATTATCTCGATCTGGACGGATCGAACCACAATGCCGGCCGGGTGACGTCAAACATGCTGTTCGGCCCCGGCACTTACACCATCACATACGACCTGGCAGGCTCACGGCGCAACCAGACCAATACGCTTGATATCTACTTCGGATCTTTTTACGATTCAATCACCATGGCGTCAAACGAGGGCTGGGTGACCTTTTCAAACACCGTGACCCTGACCGAAGCCGGCCGCCTGGTGTTTGACCACAGAGGCGGCGACAATATCGGCCTTTTACTGGACAATGTCATCGTTGAAACCGCACCCGTCCCGGAACCGGCCACCCTGTTCCTTCTGGGATCCGGCCTCCTCGGCCTTGCCGGGTTCAAACGCAAAAGAAAATAGCCGGCCCACCACCTTCGCAGGCTCCCGGCTTTCGGGGCGGATGACTTTGACTCGATGACAAACGGCCCTGACCGCAAGCGGACAGGGCCGTTTATTATTGATGGTATCGTAAAAAAGTATTTGATCATGCACTTGGCTCCAGTGGCTCTTCAACCACTTAATCAATTGGAGAAAAGTCACAGGTTTATTAACCACCCGTTCGCTGCGCTCACTGAAGGCCACGAAGGATCACGAAGAAAAGCTCACTATTTACGCCCTTCTTCGTGCTCTTCGCGCTCTTCAGTGAGCAACGCGAACGGGTGGTTTAACAATAGGAAGATTACCTCCAACTTGAACAAAGTGCATAACCAGAAAAAGTAATTTTTGGGCGGTTTCGTAAAATGTTCGAGATCAAGGCTTGCGAATCCGTAAGGAATGAGGCGTACTAAAGGGTACGCCGCCGTGACGAGGGATGACGCGTAACGCAGAGATCGGACGTTTTACGAAGCCGTCATTATTGAAGATTTGCCCAGCCTTTCTACTGGGAGATCCCCAGACAGTGACGGCGAGGGATGAGCGGTCAGGGATTCAGCAACTCAAATCCTGTGGCCGCGTCGAGGATGCGTCTGGCCGGGGTGCCGATCAGTTCCACCATGATCACCTCAAGGACGTGCCAGGTTTTGACGCCCCTGCGGATGCATCCGGTGATCGTGTCCGTCTGTCGCCCGCAGGCCATGTGCATATGCAGGACCGGCTCTCCGTCGGCATTGGGGAAAAGGGTGCCGGTGCCGACAATTTCACGCACATTGTCGAGGACATGCTCCATCGGCGTGATGGTGTCGGTTCGCCCGTCTTCCGGACCGACAATGAGGGTGCTGCCCGTATCCACCCCTCCGACGATGGTCAATGCCGCGGCCGTGACGGCTTCCTTTCGGGCCAGGGCCTCAATTTCCCGGTGAACGATATCGCCGTCTTCGAGTCGAATGACAAAGACCCTTCCTTGCGTCGCCTGTGAATATTTCATGACGTTTCCTTTTTCAGAGCGTCGAAGTAAAGCATGTGAAGGACCGTCGATTTCAGCCGTGCCCGGCCCTGTTTTGATTCAACATGCCCACGGAGATCAAATCAGCTCGATGCCTTGATCCGTGATCTTGATCTTATGCTGTTTATACAATTTGCCGATGGCCTGTTTAAAGACTTTTTTACTGACCTTGAACACCTTTTTGATATCGTCAGGGGAGCTGTTGTCGTTAAACCCGCATTTGCCCCCAGAGGCCTTCAGATAATCCAGGATAATGTCGGTCGTTGACGCGACATGCCTGCCCTGATCCGGCTGCAGGGACACATCGATCCTGCCGTCGTCTCTGACGCTTTTGATGTATGCCTTGAGCGTCTGGCCGACCTTGTAATCGGCAAACATCTGATTTCCATAAACCAGCCCGGCATACTCATCGTTTATCGACACCTTGGCCCCCAGATCGGTAAAGGCGCATATGGTGACATCCACTTCCTGCCATGGCGTAAACACGCCCGGCTCCACGGTTTTTTTCAACTGATCATTCTTTTTTTTCATGTTTTTCCTTAGACGTCGTGATGAAGCCCATATCCTTGAGGAAGCCGTACCAGGCCTGTCCCCGTTTTTTTCCGTCGAAGACCAGCCAGTGCCCGCCGGCCATATAGGTGTAGCGGGGAAAACGCCATTTTCGCTGAAGATCACGAAGGTAATCGAAGGGACAGAGACGGTCGCCACGGGAGGCGACGAACAGCATGTTGTCTGTGGACAGTTTCGGGCTGTGGTTGAGGGGGGAATGGAGTTCCCAGACCTTGGTGATGGTGTCCATGAAGGCCTTGTCCACGGCAAAGGGCAGCTTGGCGAAGGTTGGGCCGTAGGGTTTTGAGAAATTCACCGCCGGGACCATCATGGCGGCGAAGGCGTGGCGGTCGGACAGGCAGGAGTAAAGGGCCGCGTTGTAACCGCCCAGGCTTGCGCCGATCAGGCCGATGGTGCCGGCGCCGGAAGCCTTAAGAATGCTGATGCAGGCATTGAGATCGTGCATGGTCTGGCCCATGGCCTCGCAGGTGAAGCCCACATGATCCGTGCGCAGAAAGATGCCCCGTCGGGTGTTGCCCGGGGCAGATCTGCGCCAGTGAAAGGGCGTGATGAACAAGGCCAAATCCAGCCCCATGGCGTAGAGCTTGTCCATGTTAAACATGCGAAGGGCCTGGTCCGGGTCGCCCAGCATGTAGCCGTGGAGACAGACCAGGGTTTTCCGGGGCGGCACGGGGTGAATCCAGCGGACCAGAAAGCCCGTGCGGTTGGCCGTAAACGCGTTGTACTGATCGGCGATGAGGGGATTTTTTACTTTATAGGTGCTGTCAAAGGAAATCAGCTGACGCCTTCCGTCACGGTAGGCGGTTTCCTCCATGACCCGAAACTCCGGACAGGTGTCATCGAGGCTGAAAAACGAGGACGGCCGGCTCGCGTAGCCCGCATCGACATAAAAATCCACCTGTTTTTCGTAGGTGGCGCGATCGACCTGCCGGACGGGCCGAAACGGCCGTGCCAGGCGGGGCGGCAGAAGAAAGAGACGGTCCACGCACCCGCCGATCATATCCAGAGTCCGGCCGATGACGCCGGGATTTGCCGTATCAGTCATGAGCCGTGATCCATGAAATGGCGGGTTTTTTCCGGGAGGTGGTGAACGGGTGGTGGTAGGCCGGATGGCCCAGCACCAGCGCGGCGTATACCCGCTGCCCCCTGGGAACCTGAACGATCTTTCTCAGTGATCCGGAGAATTTCAGAGCCAGCACCAGAAAACCGATGTAGCAACTGCCCAGGCCCGAGGCATGAGCCCCGTTCATCAGGTTGGTGGCGGCGATGTTGCAGTTTTCACTGATAAAACTCGCCCCCCTGGGACCATGGACGAGAATCAGCACCGGGGCCTTGTGAAGAATGTAGTCGCGGCCCTGTTCCCACTGGCGGATGTAGTAATCCATGGGATCCAGGTATCGGCTGATGCCCTCGGGGGACAGAAACTTCAAAAGACGGTAGACCTGTTTGCCAAAACCGGTCCGGGTCTTGCGGTACAAGGCGGCGCTGAACCCGAACACCCGCTCCGACACCTCGCCGAGCACGGCCCGGTCGGTGATGACCGTGTAGGCCACGTTCTGCCGGTTGCTCGCGGTGGGCGAATGGCCGGCAAGCTCAAGAAGAGAAAGAAGGACATCCCGATCCACGGGTTTATTCTTGAACTGGCGGATGCTTCGCCGGGATCTGACGATGTGGCGGTGGACGTCGGCGTCTCCCGGGTAGGGCTGGGTTTTCTCGATCTGCTGATAATCCAGGGACTCATGAAAAATCGCCGACCGGGGGCAGACCGCCACACAGTGGCCGCAGCGGTTACACAGCTCCGGGGCCGCCATGACCGGCTTTCCGTCGGACAGCCGCCAGGCGCCGGACACACATTCGCGCACACAGAGCAGACAGAAATTGCAGCGGCTTTTGATGCGTTTGATGGTCATTTCACATACTCCACATGAAGAACGTTATCGACAAGGCGGGTCCGGACCCGGCCCAGATCCTCGAGCACCTGGATGTGGGTGAAGATTTCCGAAACCGCAAGATAAAGATCAAGGATAAAACGGGGCCCCGTGATATCGGGGAAATGGGTCCGGGCCATGGCGTAGACGCTTTGACCGGGATGATGCCGGATGGTCTCCAGAATGAGGGCCTGGCGCTCGGCGAAGCAGGCCCGGTAGACATGATGCATTGCAGCAAAGTCTGAAATCGGATTGCCGTGGGCCGGATAAATCCGGCAGGGACCCAGCGCCCGGATGCGGTCCAGCGAGGCGTAAAACTCCTTCTGGCTCAGACGCCGCGGCAGCGGGAAGGTTTCCTCGAGCATGGGAAAGGCGTTGGGCGTGATGTGACCCAGCACATGATCCCCGGAAAACAACAGGCGCTCTTCTTCCAGAAAAAAGCAGACCGACCCCCGGGTGTGCCCCGGGGTTTCGATGACCCGGGCGGTGTACCGCCCCAGACGGATCCTGTCGCCGTCATGCAGATGACCATGGACCGGGCAACGCCGCGCGTAGAGTTTTCGAAACATCACGAACAGGGGGATAATCCCCATCTGGAAGCCCATGGGTATTCCGGTGATTCTCAGGAAGCGCCGATAGGCCAGAGGGGACACATCGATGCCCGTTTCAACGGCTCGGGCGTCTTCCGGGTGGACAGACACCCTGGCCCGGCCCCGGCTTTTGGTGACGATCCGCGATGCGCCGCCGTAATGATCCACATGGCCGTGGGTGAGGACGATGCGGTCGATGCCGGAAAAGGTCAGACCGATGGTTTTCAGACACCGTTCAAGGACGGGTGCTGCGGGGGCCGTCCCGGTGTCTAACAGGGTGGTGGTGCCGCCCTCCCCCTTGAACAGGTAGACATTGACCGGACCGGGTTTCTTACCGGCCAGGGGCAGGGTGATCCGGTAAATGCCCGGGTAGATCTGTTCGGGGTTCAATCGGGGGTATCCATGATTTTTTTCAGCCAGGCCGAAACCCCGGGAGCCACCTCGTCCACGTTGTTGGTCAGGATCAGGTGCTCGCGGTCAGCCAAAAGGAAAAATTCCTTTTCACAGCCCAGCCGTCTGTAAATGTTTTCCACATACTCCTGCGGGAAGATGTGGTCCTTGTCCGAATGGACCACCATAACAGGAACCCTGATTTTTTCAACCGGTTTTGCAAGGGGCGTGTACATCAGGGAGGACAGGGCCCGGAAGGTGATCCAGGTGACGGCCAGGGGGTCTTTTTTCAGGAAACCTGCGGCGTCCCGGCCGTCGGGCAGGTATTCCCGTTTGAGGTTAAGATAAAGGGCCGTGGGAAAGGCAAAGTCCGCGTACAGGCGCATCAGAAACCGGGCCGCCGGGACCAGGGCCGCCGGAATGACCAGGCGCGAGAGAATCAGGTTGTCCCGGCCGTTCAAATCCGCCACATTGTGGCAGACGGCGGCGGCCAGCGAATCATCTTTGGCCGCGGCGTAAAAGGCCGCCATACCGCCCTGGCTGCTTCCTGCGATGGCCACCCTGCCCCCGAATCGCTTTTTGGCGTAATCACAGACGGCAAGGGCCTGATCCACGATGGCCCCGAAGGTGTAATCGCCCCGGGGGCCGCTGCTCCGGCCGTGGCCCAGGGGATCGAAGGCCACCACGTTGAAGCCGTCTTTATGCATGGCACTCAAAAATTCCATGTAAAGCTGGGCGTAGACCGAGGTTCCCGGCACGAACACCAGGGTGGGTCGGCCCTGGCCATGGGCCAGAATGTCCAGATGCAGCCGACCGCCGCAGGCCGCAAGAACGGTTTGTTCATGGATGTCACGGACAGACGCCAGATCTAACAACTCCGATTCGGCCTGGTGAAAAGCCAGGATCGCGCGTTCATCGGGCGGCTGTCTCCGGGTGATGATGCGGGACAGAGCGAACCAGCCGAGGTGAAACAGTACAATAATAAAAATGAAGGTCAGAAGCATGGGGTTGAGTTCCTTTTTAATATGATTCTTTCGGGATCGTAATCGAAGCCTTTGGTCTTGTATATGAACGTCAAACGTTTTTCACGATCATCTTCCATCACAACGGCGTACGGACAGACAGAGCATCATTCACCACGAAGAGCACGCCTGCCCTCATCTTCAATACAGCAAGAAGACCCAAATCTTTCGTCATGGCACACGTGCGCAGCGGAAGCAATTCTCTGAATGCAATTATTGCATGCTGTTCTATCTTTTGTTAAACCACCCGTTCGCGTTGCTCACTGAAGGTCACGAAGAGCACGAAGAAGGGCGTAAATAGTGTGTTTTTCTTCGTGTTCTTCAGTGAGCGCAGCGAACGGGTGGTCAATAAACGCGTCGTTTTTCCCCAAGGGAAAGCCTGTCGCCTTATCGACACATCGACAAAACCAAATCCATAGTGGGCCCAATATCATAAACTTAAGACCATGATGGGCACGCTTTGCTTTGCCCATCAACTGGACAACGAGAATCTGTTTAAGTTAATGGCATTGATTAAGCGGTTGAAGAGCCACTGGAGTCAAGTGCATAACCAGAAAAATTAATTCGTTTTCAATGGCACACAACATGAACAAGGAGTGGCGGGAAACGTCACTCCTGCTCAAACACCCTGATCCCGGGATGGTCCCGGGCTACCAGGCATTTGAACATGTTCAGACGGTTCAGCTGGTTGGTGCCCTCGTAGATCTGAAGCAGCTTGGCGTCCCGGAAGACTTTTTCCGCCCGGCGGTCCTGGCGCAGGCCGTCCTGGCCCATCAGTTCCAGGGCCATCTGGCAGTTTTTCATGCCCAGGTCGGTCCCGGTGTATTTGGCCAGCGAACCCCAGCCCGAGGTTCGGTGAAATTCGGCGTCCTTTTGCCAGTCCAGATGGATTTTCTCGAAGATCCGCCGGGTCAGGTTCCAGGCGAGCATGGGGCCGCCGAAGCGGTCCAGAAGGCCTTTTGGCATGTATTTCAGATAATAGTACACGGGTTTCATCTGAATGGTTTTCATCATGCCGTACATGCCGTTGGCATAGTTGGATTCCTGGTAGGTCAGCCGGGCCAGGTTGACGTTGCGGTACATATCGGCCAGCATCACCTGGGCCCACTCGTGATTGACCAGGCGCTTGCCGCACACCTCGGTGTCCAGGGCGAAGGAAAGGGCCGTCTCATAGGCGCCCCGGGCCGCCCCGGCTCCCCAGGCCGCCACACCGGCCCGGGACGTGGACAGCACGTAGTCGAGAATCTGGGCATTGGTGCCACGGGCCCCGCGTTTCTGTTTGGCCCCGTCCTCGGGACGCATCATGACCATGTCGTCGGGCACGAAGCAGTCCTTGAAAATCAGTTCACTGGCAGGACAGGCCTTGACCCCCATCTTGTGTTCCACCCGTCCGAAGCTGAAGCCCTCGGTGCCGGTTTTCACCGGAAGAATGATCATGCTCGACGCGGGGTTTTTCAGATCCGTGTAGCAGATCACCATGTGCCAGGTGGACATGTGCCCACTGGAGATAAAGACCTTGCTGCCGTTGATCAGGTAGCCGCCGTCAACCCGGGTGGCCGAACAGGACACATTGGCGTGATCGACCAATTCGAGTTCCTCCACATCGGTGCCCGCACCGGGCTCGGTGATGGCCGTGGACAGCAGGCAGGGTCTGCCGTTTTTCTCTCCCTCGGCCACCTGGCGGCAGAGAAAATTGATCATCCGGGGATTCCAGGAACCGAAAATCGTGGCCACGGCCAGATAGTGGACACAGATCATGTTGGACAGCCCCAGGCAGGCCGATCCGGTTTCCTCCATAAAGTAGGACAGCGTGGGGATGCTGTAGCCGTGACCGCCGAACACCTTGGGCATCCACATCGTGAAAAACCCCCACTGATTGGCTTTTTCAACAAACTCCCAGGGCAGAAAATCCGGATTCTGCTGCATGGTCCGGTCCGCCTCGAGGGCGTAGGGCCTTATCACCTCATCGCTGAACGTCCGGGCCATGGCGATGACCTTGCGGGTTTCCGCGATCATGCCTTTGGGCTGCCTGCCGGTGGCGGCAAGGCTGCATGTGATATCGTCAAACATCGGCGCCCTTCTCAGACGGGCCTTGATTTCGGATCGGGTCGTCACGTGGTTTCCCCCTTTTTCGTTCGTCCTTTGGTTCATTCGAATTTGGTCAGATCATCTGCTCGATGAAACGGATTTTCTTCACCGGGGCGATGCCCAGAAGGGCCTGGATCTGCTTGGCGTCCCGGAAGCGCTTTTCCTGCCCGAAATCCTTCATGTAGCCCACACCGCCCAGGATCTGGATGCCGTCGGCGGTCAGGTCGCAGGCCATCTCCTGGATGTGGAGGGCGGCGGCCCGGGCCCGTCTCTGCCAGCCTGCCTCCCCGGCGTCTGCAGACTCGCAGGCCCGCTCGACGAGCATCTCGACATTGCTGATGCCGACGGCCATGGCAGACAGCATCATTTTGATCTGGGACCAGTGAATGATGGTCTGCCCTCCCTGCTCGCGCTTTTTCGCGTAATCGAAGGCGTCCCGGAAGGAGCCTTTCATCACGCCTTCGGCCATGGCGGCGGCGGCCACATGCATGCGATCGGCCATGGTGTCGAAGTAGTGGGCGCCCTTACCTTCCTCGCCGATCAGGACGGCGGGAACCCCTGAAAAATCGACATCCACCGCCGGGCAGGCATGGAATCCCAGGCTCAGCACCGGCTCGCTTTTGCTGATCTTCGGATCGGAAAGATCCACCAGAAACCAGGACAAGGCCGAAGAACCGGGACGGGCGGCGGGGATCAGGGCCTGACCGGCCAGGTCTCCGAGCACCAGATAGTCCAGATGACCGTCCAGCGTCCAGGTATCACCGGTTTTTTTCGCGTCGGCCAGATGCCGGATGTCCGAGGGATTGTTGAATACGGGCATGCCGATCAGAAAGGACTTAACCTCGGTCCGGGCGGCGATGGCCGCGAGTTCCGCCGTGGCTCCGGCGGCCATCATCAGTTCCTGGGCGGCTAGGGTGGTGAAGATGATGCCGCCCATGGCGCTGTCTTCCCGGCAGATCCGGTCCAGCATGACCGCAAGGGCGCTCAGGCCCTGATTCATGCCGCCCATGGATTCAGGCAGAAGCACATGGAAAAAATCCACGTCGAAGGCCTTGGAAAGCGCCTGGTCAAAAAAGGGGCCGAAGGGATAGGTGTCGTTTTGCTCCCGGTTCGGGGCCAGCTGCTTTTTTGCGAATTCAGAGGCGGCCCGGGCCAGCATGTCCAGCTCTTTTCGGCTGGTCCGGGGGGCCGCCGCAGCGGACGATGCCGTTGATGCGGCATCAGGCGTTTTTGCCGGGATGGCCGCGGCCGAATCCTTTGCTTCTTCCACGAGGGCGGCCTTCGCTTCGTTCTGACGGGTCATGATTCCTCCTTGGATGGTCGTGGTCACGAGCGCGCCAGCGCATCGTAGGTATCGTCCGTGACGCCCTGCTCTTCCAGGCGCCGTTTGATGATCCGGTGGGTGTTGGTTTTCGGAAAATCCTCGACAAAACGCAGGTAGCGCGGCACGGCATACCGGGCCAGCCGGTCCGACAAAAAGGCCCGGATCTCTTCGGGATCGGGACGGTTGCCGTTCACCGGTTTGATGGACGCCATGATCTCGTCCTCCCCCAGCTCCGAGGGCACGGCGTACACCGCCACGTCCTCGATAGCCGGATGCTGGAGCATCACGTGCTCGACCTCATAGGCCGACACGTTTTCCCCGCCCTTTCGCATGGACTCGGTGTTCCGTCCCACAAAGTAGAGGTAGCCCCGGGCGTCCCGCCGGACAATGTCCCCGGTGTGCAGCCAGCCGTCTTTGGATTTCTTTTCCGAGGCTGCGGGGTTCTTGTAGTACTCCACGGCGCGTTGGCCCTTGCCCACGGCGAACAGCAGCTCACCCGGGGCATGGCCCGCAACGTCACGGCCCGTCTCGTCGACAATGCGGCAGGTCACCGCGGCGGACGGTTTACCCAGGGACCCCGGCGGCGCCGTCCCCAGGTTCATGATGCCCTTGCCGCCGCCGTCCACGGCACCGTAACCTTCATACAAGGTCAGGCCGAACCGCTGTTCAAAGGGAATCCACATGTCGGCGGGACAGGCGGCGGACAATACCACCCGCACGGCATGATCCCGATCGTCGGGTTTTTCCGGCTGTTTCATCAAAATCGGAATGATGGAGCCGATGGTGTTGAACACCGTGGCCCTATGCCTGCGGACCGTGTCCCAGAACCGGCTGGCGGAAAATTTCCGGGACAGGGCGACGGTGCCCCGCACCGCAAGGGTCATGGTGGTGGTCAAAAACAAGGCGTTGCCGTGGCAGAGGGACAGATAGGTGTAGTAGATGTCGCTCGACCGGAAAAAAATCCGCCCCCCCAGGGACAAGAGCAGCACGCCGGAGGTGTTGTAGCGGTACACCACGCCCTTGGGCGGCCCCGTGGTGCCCGAGGTATAGATGATCAGGCACAGATCCTCGGGATTGTAGCCGATGCCGGGGTCCGCGGGCGGCCGGCCATAGGCCTCGCTCAGGCGCTGCATGCCGTCCGGGATGGCAATGCCCGCAGACTCGGCCTCGATGTCGTTGACGATGATGTTTTCCGGACGCAGCCGGTCGAAGCGGTCCAGGTTATCCAGCACCGGCGTAAGCAGTTCGGCATCCACCGCCAGCCGGGTGATGTCGCTGTGGTTGATGATGTAGGCCAGGCCCTCGCCCTTGAGTTCGGGGTTGATGGGCACGGTGTACATCCCGATTTTCTGGCTTCCAAAAAACAGATCGAGAAACCGGGGGGAATTGCGCATGAAAATACCCAGGCCATCGCCCCGTCCGCCGCCCTGGTCGAGCAGGTAAGAGCCCAGACGGTTGGCGTTCCCGTTCATGTCCCGGTACGTCAACGATTCGTCGTTGTATAACAAAAAGGTTTTGTCCGGAACCGCCTCGGCGCTTTCTTCGAGCAGCTGGGCCCAGGAAATATCGAAGGGTTGGCTGCGGACAAATTTCCCCAGGGTTTTCCATCCGCGTTTCTGTCTGAATTCATTGACGAAAAACGAGGTCGCACCCCGGGCGCCCCGAACGATCCACATCAGGGCGTTGTATCGCTGTTTGATGGCCCGCAACGTGGACACCCGGGGCATGGGCTCTTCGGCCGTTCCGAAATCCTGCCCCGCGCGGACGGATTCGTCGCCTTCGTCCGGCAGGTAGAGTTTCGGCCAGACCATGTCCCGGGTCTGGGTCAGACGCTGGTAGTAATCGCCCGGCATGAAACTGCGGGCAATGCCGATGGCCCCGGTGGGACAGGCCGCCACACAGCAGCCGCAGGCCACGCACCCGGTAATGTCCGGGGCGATATACCGCAGATGGGGCAGGCCGTTGTTCCAGCCCCCGGGCGTGCTGTCGCGGACAATAGACCGTGCCGGGCAGATGAAGGTGCAGATATTGCACCGTTTGCAGGTGTCCGCATCGAAGGAAAGCAGACCTGTGCTCATGTCGCGGGCTTTATTGTAATCCGGAATCCGGGTCCAGGGTTTCACCTGTGCCGTCATCATATTATTCACCCTGCCTTTCCACCCTGGGTGCGCTGTCCAGGCCGCCTTCATACCAGTCCACCAGCTGGACTTCCCGGGGGACCATGCCGTCGGATTGAACTTTTGGCCGGCCCACGGCCAGAAGATCGTTCAATTTATAAGGATAGCGGACGCCAAAAAATTTCCGCCATTTGGGCAGGTACATCAACAGCTTGATGAGACCGATCCAGCAGGTGGCGGCCCCCAGGCTGTGGGCCGCCAGCACCATGTTCTGCCCGCAGATCCCGATGTCCGTAGCCGGACAGGACACGCCGCGCCGGTCTTCATAAAGAAGAATCAGGGTCGGCGCCCCATGGAAGACCGGGGCCCTGTCGTTTGCGATTTCCTGAAGCAGGCCGAAGGGCACGGGGTGGAGCTGGTTGACCTGAAGGCGAATGATCAGCTTGGTGTAATATTTCAGGATGTGCCGCCGGAAAAAGGAGGGCCGATTGTAGTCGAGCAGCCACATGAAGACCTTGGCCACCTTGACGGCGTCCCGCTCCATGGCCTCGATGATCTCGGGGCTGTTGACCACCGCGAATTTCCAGGGCTGCATGTTTCCCGCAGAAGGCGCGTAGCGGCCCGCCTCGAGAATCCGTCGGATCATGTGATCCGGCAACGGTTCCTTTTTAAAGGCACGGGTGCTGCGCCTCCTGAAAATCACCTGTTCCACCTCGGTCCAGGTGGTCAGATCCGGTTTGTAAGACACGCCTTTCGCCGATGGCTGCGCGGGTGTGTCCGAGGGGTCGGCGTTTCGCCCGAGTACCTCGACGATATCCACCGAAACGTCGCGTTCCGAACATGGAAATCTTTCTGCTGTGGGGTGTTCCTGCATGGTCCTGTCCTTTCGAGCTGGGCCGGATTGAGGGCACACGATGTCCCCGGGCCGACGGGCCGGGGACATCGGTACCGTTACCGGGTCCGAATCCAGGGAAATCAATTGTCATTCAACACGATGAATCATTAGCGATGAGCCCTGTTCAGGGCAAGAAGACATGGAACGTTTTTTATCTATAATCGAACCCCGCATAATGCGCAAGACGTGGGGCCTCTTCTCACAGGGCAATCGCATGTATGGCATCTCCTCCTGTGTGACCGGCCCATGTCGTTCAC